>JACPXY010000069.1 GCA_016196285.1 Candidatus Pacearchaeota archaeon
ATTACTGTTCTTGAAAGATGCTGATGTTAAAAGTCTTGCCTACATAACTGATTAATAAATCTGCCACGGGCAGATTTATTAAGCACTGATTCTTTTCTTTGAGATGGGTGAGAAAGAGGGATTGTTTATACGCTGGTTCTCTGAGATAACACTTGAAGATATTTCTCTCGTCGGGCAAAAGGCTGCTAAGCTGGCAACCTTGTATAGACAAAAAATGCCGGTGCCTCCTGGTTTTGTAATAACTACTGAAGCATTCCGTTATTTCGTGCAGGAAAATGAGCTGCTGCCTAGCATGAAAGCTGTCCTGTTTAATATCAAGGCTGCTTCTGGAGCGCAGCGCATAGAAGCTTCACGGAAAGTGCATGCATTAGTGCTGGGTTCGCCGATGCCTAAAGAGTTATCAGAACAAATAGATGAAGCATATGATATTCTGCATCCAGGAACCACGAAGAGCGCCCTGGGAGTGCTGGAGAAATTTGGAGAGATGAATGTTGCTGTCCGAGGTTCTCCGGTGCGTGAGGGCATTACAGGCACGGCAAAATTAGATATACGGGGCAAAGATGCCTTGCTTACTGCAGTAAAGGGATGTTTTGCTGCTCTCTTCTCCTCTTCTGCTCTTGAGACCTGGGATGCCGGACAATTGGAAGCAGGTATTGCTGTTTTTGTGCAGCCTATGATTCTTGTTGAGAAAGAAGGTGTCGTTGCTTCTGGTGCATCTGAGGCTCTGCAACCAGGAATCTCGTCACCTGAGATGAAACGCGCAGCATTGTATGCTGATGAACTTGCGCATGTTCTAGGACCTGCACAGGTTTCCTTTGGGTATGGAAAAGGCGCATTCTCAATTCTTGATGTGCATCCTGCATCTCCTCAAGTTCCGATGAGTGCTGAACCTGCTAAAGTTCTTGTGAAGATGAATGCTGAGATGCCGAATAAAGCATCAGCAGCGAACGATGAGCATGATTCCTTAATGGTACTGCATTCGGCAGTTATCCGAGAAGCACTGCGTAAAAGAGTGAGATATAGATTCTCAGAGCAACCAGCTACACTGCTTGCATTGGAGGAAGCAGGACCTAATATTGAGGACCTTGAAGCACAGGTGCTTAAAGTATTAGATTCTGCAAAACTCTCTGGAGAATGACTGCTTTTAACTACTTGAGATTAGTCATAACTGTAATCTTTCAAAGAATCATGACCTACCCAGATAGATAATTCTGAATCTATAATATCTGCAGGTCTGCCCTCGATGAGTTTTATCATTCGATGCAATTCCTTATCCGCTTTTCTGAATAGTTCAGGGTACTCATCCCGTTTATTAGAGATGATGACATACTTGTTTCTCTTCTCGAAGAAGAGTGCTGAATCAAATAGTTTTACTTTGGAGAGAGATAGATTAAGATTGTAACCAGATTCTTCTTGGCTATCAGTAACTAAAATCCTATCAACTCTTCCATCCCCATCTTCATCTAGTATACTATCAGGACTTACCCCATATGTGCTGCCTGTGAGACTGACTGAACGGAGTGGAAATACATGCACTGACATATGGCCATCAGTGGATATTACAATTCTATGGCCTGCAGGAATTGTGTCTGGCCTGGACAGATAGAGCGCGGCTGCGACTCCCACTCCTGCTATGCCTAGCGCCACTTTATGCTTAAGGTTCATAAAGTCCCATATTCCCTGCCTATATAAATCTTATTAATGTTACTCCTAGATAGATACAACAGTAGAAAGATTTAAATACCCTTCTTGCATTGAAAAAGTATGACTGATACAAAGGCATTCAAAGAGTTTGCAGATCATTACAAGCGTTTTGCAGAAGCGCAGCAGCAGGCGCAGATGGCAGCGAAAGCTGAAGATGCTGAGGCACGTGAAGCAGTACGCGAGTATGCGCTTGCACATGCGTACAACACTATTCCTGAGATAAAAGAATCTCTTGACAATCCCTTAACAGGCCAGCAAACTCGTGAGGAATTTAAGAATAATCAAAGTACTCTTGACCGTATACTGCTCCATGCACAAATGCACCATCGCCAGCTTGCAGAAACAGCCTTTGATGAGCATAAACAAGAACTGTATGCCGGCGCACCACGAAAAGGGCTTGCGAAACTTGCTCTTGAAGGAATCCCTCCTATCGAACAATCTGGGAATAATACTCGAACAGAGAAGCACAACAAAAGCGTTGAAATCCAGAAGAAATACCTTGGTCTTGCGAAAATTCTCAGCCAACAGGACGATAAGAAACCTACTCATGAACAGCTCTATGCGCTTGTAAGGGAGTATGTTGCTGAGCGCATAGAAAAGCGCATTCAAGGAAGTGAATTATTCAAGAATAAAGATTACTTGAATTTAACATTTGATTTGGCTCTTGCACCGTACCGTCTTTCTGAGGCAGCTGCACGAGCGTATCTTGCGAATCGCATGGCTGAACATAAGAAAGAATTTGATGCGCTGAATCCAACTGAGGAAGAGAAGGCAAAATATGCTCTTACCAACATTGACGCAGTTGCAGAGAAAAAAAAGGAATTTGCGATGCAGCTGCTCTTCCTTGCTGATAATGCCAGCAAGAAGTAAATCTAGAACTAATCATTACATTTTGAGTTGAATATTCCATAGCTTGCTGCGGCTCAAAATAATGAAATCTCCCCACAGCAAGCTAAGGGTATCAGTAAAAAATGAGATGAACAACCCCATGGCAAGACCACTGGGCATCAAGAGAAGAATATTATTAACTCCTACAACAATATCATCTCATCGAACATTAGATAATTATTTTATTTAAGAAATCTATATTTATTCCTGCCTAACTTTATCCCTAAGGCAAGACCTTAGGGTATTGAGAAACAATAAACGAGGAGATGTAAGAGTTTAGGAATCTGCTTTATTTCTTCTTATTCGCCTCAATGACCTTGTCGATGATGCGCGTCATCTCTCCGAGAAACGCATCTGCAAGCTGCTGCCAGCGATCAATATCCTGGCCTTTGACCTCATGAATCCTGCCATGCGTGATTCCTTTATGCAAGTCATAGATATCCTTCATTGCGCGGGCATAGCTCTCCTTGAGCATATTGCGCTGGACGAATTCTTCATGCAGCATCTGCGGAATATGCTCGGGGCTTGGAGGTATCTTACCGATGGTAATTAAAGCTGCCTGCGCTGAATCAATGAATGTCCAGTAGATGCCTTCCACAGCACCAATCTTTGCTGCCTTGCTGCGGAGCAAGTGAGTAGGAGCACGCTGAAGTGCTGCATATATCGCTTCATGTGTTGAGCGAATCTTTCCTTGATATAATAATGCCTTGAGTGGATTGAAAAAACCTCCTGTGTCGAGCAATACTTCTCCGTATCGCAGAATGTTGATAACAACTGGATCCCCGTAGAGCAAGTCCTGCCACCATGTCGTTAACTTGACTGTATTGACATGCAGCTCTCTGCCGTAGTCAAGGCTTGCAATCAACTTTCCCAACTCCTCTCTATACCATGCAATCAGCTCGAGGTCCCATGAGACTGATGAATCGTCAATAATAAGAATAATGTCTATATCTGAGCTGGGAGTGGCGGTATTCTTTGCCTGCGAGCCGAAAAGCACTGATGCCTTCACAAGCCGATCAAATTGCTCATGAACGCGCGTGGCGAAATCCAGTGCAATGTCGCGTTCGTTCTGAAATGCCTTTGGTTTCTCCTCTTTTTTCACGCTCTTTTTATCCATTATTGAATAAACTCGAGCCGTTATTTAAATGTTTCATTACTCGATGGGTGCACCAGACATCCTGCTTCTACCAGCTATCTGGCCTCCCAGCTCGACGGGCAAGGTCGAGAAACCTGATCCATAGAGCGAGTGATGGATGTCTGGATTCATACCGTAACCGGAGAAGTAACCGCCGCCTAGAAAATCCTTTGCTTGATTCCAGGCAGGAGTCATGCTTGAAGAATAAATTGGAGAACCGAATGCAGCGAGCGTCTCTGCATAGGGGCTTACCTGGAAATGCTGGTACCAATTCCCTGTCTCGATAATCTGCTTTATCTTTTTTAGCTTCTCTCCATGCGCTTCTTTCAGCGCAGCTAAATGACCCTGCATCGGAACATTGCCCATACCCATAGGCAGTTCAGTGTGCTCAATGCCGAAGTTATCTGAAAGATGGATGTTCTTGACATATGGAGCAATGGTTTCTGTTTCTTTTATCAGCTCTTTGTTGCCGAAGCCATACTTCCGTATCATGTTGATATGACCGACATCCCATGTAGCACCTATCAACTTTCTTGCCTGGTCTTCTGCCTCGGATTTACTTGCTCCCTGCTCAACCATCTTATCGACGAATCTGTTCCTTGATTCATCTATGAGCAATTTCATATCATCTGCCCTGCTTATTCCTGAACCTGCCGGCGGGTTCTCTATGCTGATTACTGGTGAGGTGGCTCCGAATTCATTATATGCCTGCACTGCCAGATTTGAGAAAGTTTCTGCTGCTCTATCGATGGCGAATTCCTTCAGAGGGCGGTAAACCTGTGGCGGCGTCTTCTCAAAGAATGCATTCAGCTTCTCAACACCTTCTGTGATAGTGTCAGCAAAATTGCGCAGATGTGTATAATCGGCGATATATTCTTTTTCCTTATCAACTTCTTTCCTGATTCTGTCTCCGAGCTGCTGCAGCTGCGGGATAATCTCCTCCTTATTTGGCAGCTTATTAGCTGCCTCGTACGCCTGACCGTACAATTCCTTAAACCGATTGAAGGCGTCACGCACCCAAATGTCTGCCTGACCAATTGCTTCTGTCTCAGCGCGCTGCAATTTCAAGACATGGTCAGAACCGCCGCTTTCTGCAGCTACCTTGCCTAGTTCCTGATAAACTTCTGGCTTGCTCTTATAGAGATTGTACCTTTCGTAGGCTTTCTTCTCCTGCTCAATCATTTTTCCCTCTTCTCCTTCCTTGAATGCGCCTCGATTCAATTGTGCAATCTCGCTGAATGCCTCCTTGGCTCTGCGCAGGTCAATGGTTATCTGCGTTAATTCGCTGAGCCATCGCTCGCGGTTGATTCTATCAAGCTCCTTATGCGCACTCTTTTCTTTTCCTGGAGAAATAAGATAATCTTCACGTGGCACCGGCAATTGTGCAATCTCGCCTGTGCGGTCGTTAATAACCGAGAGCTTGATGACTTTGTCTTCTTTCTTGCCCTCATCCCATATGCGCGTTTCAGGTTCTGGCAAACCATTTGAGGTGTGGAAGGTGACTACTACATTTCCCTCTGGATTGACTTTGTGCGCTCTCTGTAATGAAGACCAGAGCTGGCGTTCTGCATGCTCTCTGCGAGTCTCATCCCATCTGCCTTCACCAACTCCTGTTGGGTCAACCAGCACACCATGCACTGTCAAGTCTGCACCGACTAATTTCCTGAGGCGATTAATCTCCTCAAGATGCGTGTCAGGAATCGACTCAGCTACCTGCGGGAAGGTAAGCTGGACTTCAATTGCTTTTGAGCCAGAGCTTAATTTTGCAGAGGTCTCCTTGAGTTGGTTTGCGGTTCGCGCATCTAATGCTAGAGAAATCTGGCTCGAAGAAACATATGGGCCAATGGGATTTCCGTACGTAGGCTCGAATCCATATTTTGATTGGTGCTCAGTATGATACCCTCCCATCTCCTTAGAGCGAGTGAATTTATTTAAATGTATCTTTGGGGTACATTTAAAGAGCATACTCTGGACTGGATGCAAGAGGAAAAGGTTAAATAGTGACTTACGAGCGGTAGCTCATGAAGAGAAAATCATTATTGAGAATACAAGCAGCAGTCAGACGATTAGAAACTAAAGGCAGGCCATTCACGCAAGGAGATATTGTACGGGCATCTGGAATAAGTATCTCTTTGGTACGCGAGGCTATCACTCTTAATTTAGTGCCTTTCAAACCTGTTGGAGAGCAGAAACTTGAGTTAATGCAATCTGAATTGATGAAAGGCACTCCCCTGTATGAATTACCCAGGAAAATGGATGTTGGATTATCTGGAATGTATCGTGCTTACCTATACCCTTCGGAACTTGATTTGTATGCTCTTCAAATACCTGCTGACCTGCCAAAAGAAAATCAGTATACTATCATTACTACCTTGATGCGTGATGAGAATAAGGAGATAAGCGACTTAACGAGATATGTTGTCAGGGGCTTGACCTTGAAGGAGATTGGAGAGAATTTTGGAGTAACAAAAGAAAGCGCCCGGCAAAGGATTGTTGCACTTGGCTTGCATTCTATCTGGGAAAAGCGGAGAGAGAGAAAGCCGCTCATCAGCAGTTTTCTTCAGGAAGAGAGAACTGTATTTCTTGGCCTGCTTGAGCAGAGAATACAACAGATACTAGATTCTCTCCCTTTAGCAGAGAGAAGAGCATATAAGTATAATTTGAACTCGTCATTAGGCCTCTCTGCTAGTGCAATTCCTCATAAAAGATTGGTTAAGTTCTTCTCACTGTATGGAGAAGCAGAGAAGACAGGAGATAAAAGGTCTTTACTATCTTTGGCTGAAGAATCTGGCTTCGCACGAGGCGCGACAGAAGCAGGGAGAATCTTAGCACGGATGCAGTTACCCTCATTTCATGAATATAGGACTGAAGTGTCTCCTGAGAAGATTCAAGCAGTGAGGAGAGCCTCTGATTTGGGGTATCTGAATAAATCTGACCTAGAGTACTTTTCAGGATTGAGTCAACAGACTTTCTCAAACAGGAATATATCTGTGTCTTCCAGAGAAAACAGAACAGAGATTCCAGTACATTTTACAGGAAAATCTGAAAGATGGCGATTAACGCATGCAAAAGCCAGCCGGATTTACCAGGCTGTTGACCTTGGCTTCTCTGAAAAAGAGACAGCATTTGTCTGCGATACTGCTCCTGAAGTTATTGCTTATGCGATTCAGCACAGGAATACTATTGCTCCTCTAATAATCAAAGCACTTCAGACAATCTTTCCTGATGTAGAGATAAGAAAACCTTATAATGACTTTGATTCTTCAAGACATAGATATGTTGTTCTCCGAGAGCAAAGTACGGTTAAAAAGTCTTAAATACCTCTCAGTACTGATTCTGCGATGTGGGAAAAGGGGAGGATAGCACAGTTTCTTGTGCTTGTGCTTGCGCTAATTACTGTCTCGCTCTTGCTACCTGACGTTATAGAACAACGATTTATCAGTGCATCTGAGAGAAGCATTCCTTCTGTGAGTGGGCACGTTATCTTTCCTTCTGAAGCAGAGGCATCGGGAGTCTATTATGTTTCTCCTGAAGGTGATGATACTTCTCCTGGTACTGCAGAACAACCGTGGAGAACAATTGAACGCGCATTTAATGCATCGATGCCTGTGCACGTAAGCGGGGGCAGCATCCTCTACTTACATGAGGGCATCCATCGACTGAATCTGCCTGCCTTCCATGAAGCGAGCAAAGACCTTGTGCTTGACGGCACTCCTGCACAACCAACACTCATCAGCAGTGCTCCTGGAGAGCGAGCGCGCATTTATCTTTCTGAGAATGTGGGAGGGTGGCAGCCCTATACTGGACGAGCAGACGCGAGCATCTACGTTGCTGATTGGAGAAGCTACTTGCAAACAAATCAGCCATGGTACTATCAGGATGATTGGCGCTCAAAGCCGCAAGGAGTGTATCTTGATGATGCATCACCAGTTATCCTGCAGCAGGTGAATGACGAGAAGACTGGTATTGAATTCAAGCCGGGCCTTGAGCGGCCTGCATCACTCAGGACGAGTCAGAATGATATGATTGCAGGAGATTTCTACTATGAAACAGATTCTGCCAGTGTTAACTTCGGAAAGCTGTTCATCTGGCTGCCTGGGAATGCAAACCCTAATGAAAAAAATGTCGAAGTATCTTTAGATTATGTATTCGGCTTCTCCACGAACTATACTATCTTCCACAACCTAACTATAAGGTATGGGGCAGACATTGGGTGGGCAGGGCTTGCGGTGAGCGGAAAATATAATTTTCTTGACGGCATCGACAGCTCCTATAACTCTTTCTCTGGATTGGGAGGCAGATGCTTCAACTGCACGGTCAGAAACAGTATATTCAGCTTCAACGGCAACTCAGGCGCTGACTTGGTAGGCAGCTATACTCGTTATGAGAACAATACTTTTGATTCAAACAACAGAAGACGATTCTCGCCTGCATGGCACTGCGGAGGCATCGTGCTTAGCGATACTGATGAAGGCATCTGGAAAATCTCGAATATGACTGTGCGCGGCAATGTATTCAACAATACCATTGCCTGCGCAGGGGCATGGCTGGAATGGATTGGCTCTGGAAATGTGATTGAATATAACTTGTTCCTGAATAACAGCGCCACTTCCCTGAAGATTGAGACAACAAACGGGACGCGGAGGAATCCGAATATCGTGAGAGATAATCTCTTCATCGAGAGCATTGATCCTGACCGCGGAAGCAATGAATGGAGTCCGAGTGCTCTTGATATAGAATCATCACATTTCACGCAAGTCTACAACAATGTCTTTGTGAATGCAGCAGCAGGAATACTCATGCATTCTTCCAGCTCTGAACCTCAACGCGAGTTCCTCCAGCATAACCGCGCGGTAGGGAATATCTTTGTAAAGGTCACGAATCCGCATCTTATTAGTGCTGATTCTGGCGACGGCAAACGAGTGAACAATACTGCAGATTACAGCGTGTTCTGGCAGACAAGCTATCCTATGCATATAACTCCTGAGGAGTTGAATGATGACAAGGTGTTATTCTGCCGCGAGCTATTTGAGGAGTGCACTGATGACTTGGCTGAGTGGCGAGCTATCTCAGGGAATGATGAGCATTCAGTTATTGCTGATCCTCGGTTTATCAGCATAGCTGGATTCAACTTCACGCTGAAATCAAACTCGCCTGCACTGCCTCTTGGAATAAACACTATTGACACAACTAATATACCTGGCTTCCCAGTCAGCATGTATCAAGAGCCACTGGCGCAGATTCCACAGAACAATAATGTGCTCTGCATTTATAATCAGAACAGCCAGGTCTCACAGGAAATCTGCGAGTATTACATATTGAAACGCCCTGGCGCGAGCATACTTAGCCTGGATATTCCTGAATCTATCTTTACTGATGCACAGAAAGAGAACTCTAATGTGGAGAACTTTAGAAGATATGTGAATGCACCTGTTCTTGCCTATGTTGATGCGCATCCTGAGCTGTACATCACGCACCTCGCTGTCGCGAAAGACATCCCGATGCATCTTACGCAAACGCTAGGTGGAACGAACTGGGATGTTTCTGCATCGCTCTTCCTTATGTATCCTTGGAATTTCCTGAGTGAGGGTGAATTCAATTCATACAAAGGCTCTGGACTTAATAGATACGTCCACCAAATTCACTTCAACCCTGAGCAGTATGCAAACCATACTATCCTTTTGCAGGATGCAACGCGAAATCCTGCACAGAATTATACAATCAGGTTTATGGCATCCTACTTATCAGGATATACTCTGGATGATATTAAAGAGATGATTGATAGAGCACAGGAACCTGCGCCTGATCTCTCACGTGTAAAGTGGATGATTGATAGGGATACTGACGGCTTCTCTGTCTCAGATGCGGTCTTGACTACAACACAGACAAACCTGATTAGCAAAGGCATTGCAAGTGATAATATTATTCTTGAGCAGACTGATGAACGGCCGATTACCTTAAGCGATGCACTTGTTGCGTATGGCGGACCTGGCGAGCATCATGCTAATTACGGCGGACAGTGGATTGCGCAAAATCCTGCTATTCTTGCGCCTGTGGCAAGCAGGGCAATCTCGACGAGTTATGAGAGCTACAATGCTCGGACATTCTCCGGCTCAGCTAACCATGAGGGACAGGGAATTATCGCTGATGCATTTACTTCAGGGACTTTTGGTGGCAGCGAATACAGCAGGAGCTTTGCAGGAGCAGCAGGCACTGTAAGAGAACCTAGCTCTTCAGGAGTAAATGCGATTGATACGCTATTCCCTGCATACGCCTCTGGATTGACGTTTGCAGAAGCATTCTATCTCTCCTCACAGAGTTATGCAAATATTGCTTTAGGCGATCCATTGATGCGCATCACAGATATGCAACGAGTTGGCAACGGAGATATATGCGAGAGCAATGAAGAATGCATCTCAGGCATCTGCAGTGCAGATGTGTCTGGAGTGAATCGATGCCACGCACAGGCAAGTGCATGTGTGCTGGATGCCTACGGCAGTGAGATTGGAGATGGGAATAATACCTGTCTTGGCACTGGAAAAATCATTCAATGCGCGAATGGAGTCTGGCAGGAGGCAACGAGTTGTGATGCACAAGCATTGTGCAAAGATGTATTAAATCCAAGCTTCACGAGCAAAATTAATGCTTACTGCGGGCTCCTTCCTGGTGCAATCTGCAGCAATGATGCCCAATGCTATAATCTGAATTGCGACTCTGATATCTCTGGAATTAATAGATGCCATTCAAACCCGACAACCTGTGTCCTAGATGCCTTCGGCAGCCAGACATATAATAACAGCTATGCATGCGTCGATGCTGCGAATAAACGACTGTGCACCAACAATCAATGGACTGAAACAGTGAGCTGTGCAGAGGGATGCTCAAATGGCTTGTGCGAGAGCGAGCAGCCTTTCACCCTGCCTGCAACACTTATGTTCAAAGCAGGAACGTATTATTATATCACTATTCCATTTAACACCACTACAAAGAAAGTCAGCGAGCTCTTTGCTGATGCTCCAGACCTCACCAGCGTTTATCTTTATAGAAATGGAGGATGGAGGTATGTCATTAAAGTATCCTCAGTATTCTGGCTTGGCGACTTAGAAGTAAAGGCTGGAGAAAGTATTCTTGTGCAGCCATCACAGAGCGAGTACTCTATCTCAGTCGCTGGAGACGAATATGATACGCCAGTGCCTCTCACGCTTCTGGGAGAATATACTTTGATTGGTGTGCCTTATTGCAGAGATTATAAAGCATCTGAATTACTTGCACAAACTGCTTCCTCTGGAATCAACTGTACTGTACTCATGCAGGGTGATGCTGGCAGAGGACCTGTTGAATGGTGGTCAGAGAATGCTTCCTATGTACAGGCAGGTTTGAAGAAGGACTTCACTCTGCGGAACTATGAAGCGTACTTCCTGCGCTGTGCGCAAGAGACGAGTGCAAACTTTACTCCAATCTGTCTTGGACCAGACAATCCGCCTGCTATATCTATTAATCTTAATGCGCTGAACCAGACACATACGCACCTGCCCATTGAATTGAATGTCAGCTTGAATGAGCCAGGCAATGTGACCTACACTCTTGATGGGGGAATTACGAATGTAAGTTTGACTGCCAACGCATCAAGCACAGGATTCGCTGGAATCATTGATAATATCACTGACGGGACGCACATCATCATTTTCTACGCAAACGACTCTACCGGCAAGGTGAACAGTACTAATGCACTCTTCAGTGTTGCTATCGCGCCAGTATTTACCCAGTTACCAGAGGCATCTATTATCAGCGTCTATGGTGAAGAGATTACTGCACAATTCAACGCAGTAGACAATGATGCATTAACTTATTCAGTCAACACAAGCATCGTCAGCATTAATGCATCAGGATTCCTGCGCAATGCCAGTGTGCTCGCTGTCGGAGAGCATACTATCAATGTTACGATCACTGACAGTGCAGGCAATAGCAATTCCACACTTTACACCTTTATTATCGAGCGTGCTCCTTCGATTGTCCAGACTTTCCTCAATCATACCCGCGCAAATATCTCTATCTTTAATGAAAGTGTGCTTGCACTTAACGGCACGCTTCTTGCAGGAGAGAGTGAGATTACAGCACTGCTGGATGGAGAGATTATCGGCACTGGTGCATCAGTTTCTGTGGTCAGAAGCTTTGCTGATCTTGGCATTCATGCCTTCAGCGTCAGACATCCTGAAACGCAGAACTATACTGCCAGCAATGAAACATGGTATGTTAATGTCAGTATGATGCCTGATTACATTCCTCCATCAGTGACCTTTATAGTAGAACATCCTGCTCAACCTGTCTTCTATACACCTAATGCACTCTATGAATTCAATGCTACTATTACTGAAAGTGGATTACTTGGGACAGTTCTGCTGATGTTCAACGGAACAAACTATACTGCAAGCAGGAATGGAGATGTGTATAATGTATCACTTAGAAATCTGAATGCATCGACCTATGAATACAGATGGTTTGCAAATGACACGAGCGGAAATGTGAATGAGAGCGAAGGAAGTATTTATACTATCGAGAAAGCTGAGCAGAGCATCAACTTCGGAACAATACGGAATCTTTTGTTCGGAGAAGAATTTACGCTTGATGCTGTTTCAACTTCTGGATTGCCTGTGAGTTTTAATATCTTAGAAGGTTCTGTACGCATTACAGATTCTCTGCTTAGAGCTATAGGTATTGGAGCAGTCAGTATCGAAGCATACAATGCAGGCAATGAAAATTACAATCCTGCACTGAATGTTACACGCATCTTTAGTGTCGGAAAGGCAACTGCTTCTGTTTCCTTGTCTGGATTAAGTGCTGTCTATGATGGGAACCAGAAAACAGTTAGTTTTGCTACCATTCCTGAAACCTTGGATGTGACAATTACTTATAATAATTCTCTTGCTCCTCCTATTAATGCAGGAAGCTATCCTATCTTAGCTGTTGTAAACAATGAGAGCTATGAAGGGAGTGCAGAAGGTATATTGGTGATAAGCAAGGCAGAGCAGACACTGACTTTTGTACCGCTTGAAAACAAGTTTATTGGTGAACAGATTGATTTATCTGCAAGCGCTACCTCTGGTTTGCCGATAAGCTTCAGAGTTTTGAGCGGGCCTGGGGTTATTCTAGGAGCTAAGCTAACTGTTAGCGGTCCTGGAGCAATTGTAGTTGAGGCATCGCAGGCAGGGGATATTAATTATCATCCTGCAGAAAGCATCGAGCGGACGATGAATGGCGAGTGCGGTCCCGATGCTGAACAAGTTGGCGACTCATGCGTTTTGCGCTGCACTGATTTCACGTATACTGAATGGGGTGTGTGCAGTATCAACAGTGTACAGACTAGAAGTGTTATCTCATCTTCTCCTGCTGGCTGTACCGCAGGAGTTCCTGACACGAGCAGAAGCTGTGCACGCATCTGTACGCCTGATGCAACTCTTGAGTGTGATGCAGTAACCAATGGAATTGTATCTGGATATAAGAACAAGTGTAATGCATTGGGCACAGATTGGCTGAATGAAGATACATGCCAATTAACTGGCTGTAACGCTGGATTTGTGCAGAATGGCAGTGAGTGCATTCCTGAATGTACTGAAAGCAACTGGCAGTCTTCTCTGAATCCGTTGGTTTGTCCTGTATCAGGAGAGCAGACCAAGACATGGACAAAGATTGGCACGTGTGAATCCGGCATTCAACATCCTGCAAGCGAACAGGTATCTTGTGATTTTATTGCTCCGACGTGCACTGATTTCACGTATACTGAATGGAGCATCTGTAGTGTAGAAGGAGTTCAGAATAGAAGTGTCATTACCCAAAGTCCTGAACAGTGTGTTGATGGCACTCCTATCTTGAGTCAGACTTGCATCCCTATAATCTGCAGTGCTAATGAAGAGGTTGCCTGTGATGCAGTTGTTAATGGAATTGTGGAAGGATACAAGAGGAAGTGCAATGCAGAAGGGACTGAATGGATGAATACTAATACCTGCACCTTGACTGCGTGCACTACTGGATTCACTAAAGTAGGAGATGTATGTATTGACATCACTCCGCCGAATGTAAGCATTCTTTCTCCTCTAAATGGCAACTATACTGCTGTCCAGACTTTACTCTCCTCTTCTGTCTCGACTGATGCACAGATGTGTTGGTACTCTCTTGATGGAGGACTAGTGAATGTGAGCACGATATGCGGGCAGACTATCTCTGGCCTGCTCAGCATGGAAGGATTAAATAACTGGCTGATTGGTGTGAATGACAGTAATGGCAAGGTGAATACTTCTGCAGTGCTCTTCTTTGTTGATAGCATACCTCCTGTGATTGCCTTTGCTGAGAATCCTTTCTTGGTAGAAGATACTCTCTTCATGAATGTGAGTGCCTTTGATGTTAACCTGGCTAATATCACTCTGATAGTTAGGAATGCAAGCGGCATCATTGCCTCATTTAACTCCACTAATGACTCGCTTGCTGTAAATCTAACAGGGCTTACTGATGGGCTTTATTCGATTGATGCAACTGCTTATGATGCTATTGGGAATAAGAATAGCACTGATACACATTTGGTTACAGTATCTCTAGACATAACTCCTCCAGTTATTATACTGCATGAGCCAGCACTTTCTTCGATACTTATCTACAACACCTCAAGCATACTCATTAATGCAACTCTTAATGAGCCAGGTAATGTTAACTACACGCTTGATTCTGGAATTACCAATGTTAGCATGCTTGCAAATGCTTCTCTTACTGGATTTATCCATATGAATAATAGTCTTGCTGAAGGAACGTATGTGCTCCAAATTTATGCCTTTGATAGCAAAGGCAATGTTAATGCATCTGCATCGCAGACATTCTCATTGGATTTAACTGCTCCATCTGTTAGCTATGAACCTGGAACTCCTCTATCAGATGCGCAGCTTGTATCAGGAATATTGATTAATCTAAGTATTGAGGGAGGTATACAGAGTATGATTACCTTGTTCAATGCTTCTGGAATCGTGAATGAGAGCACTTCTGTACTGCCACTCCATAGTATCTTATTCGAGCATCTTGCGCCTGGAGTGTATTCATTCAATGCAAGTGCGCGTGACGCGGCTGGAAATGTGAACAGAACTGGCACTAGAACTGTAAGTGTGCTTGCGCCTCCTGAAATTCCAGGATTTATCCTGTATGGTCTAGGTACAAATGCAGAGGGCATCTCAGTTAATGCGCAGAATGTGTATGTTAATATAAGTGCGCAACTTGCTTCTGAAACTAATATCACCTTCTCCCTGTTCAATGCTTCTGGAATCGTGAATGAGAGCGTGCATGCAACTCCTCTGCGTGTCATTAATTGGACAGGTCTTGCTCTTGGAAGCTATCAATACAACGTGACAATCAGCAATGCTAGCACAAGCATTTCAACAATCACTCGAAGCATCACACTTACTTCGCCTGCAGTTGCAGAGTCTCCTGTTATCAATGTTTATTCTCCTGAGAACATAACGTATACTACTTCTGCTGTTCTCATTAATATCAGCGTGAGCGCGCCTGCTGGAGTGAGCAGTATATTGTTTGCCAATGATTCGGGAATTCTTGTTTATTCTTCTCCTGTACTGCAGAATGTTTCTTCTGGAAGCCATACTTGGCAGTTCTCAGTCAATGACTCGCTCGGCAGAGTTGCCAGTACGATTGTGACTTTCAGCGTGAATGTGAGTGGCAGCCAGCTCTGCACACCTGATGAGATTGTGCCGTGCACTCCTTTGCCGCACGGGGTTGTCTCAGGTTACACTAATAAGTGCAACAACCTTGGAACTGCCTGGCTTGGACAGTCTTCCTGTACTATCTCCTGTGATGCAGGGTATACCTCTGACGGCAACAACTGTGTTGCACTGGCAAGCGGCTATAAAACTATTTTGTACCGCGCTGACCTTGATGTAGTGCGGAATCAGACACATACCCATCTTTATGAAGAGAATACCACTTCTCTCTTAGTCTTGCTTGAGGGGAATGTTTCTGAACAGACAATTGCTCCCGTGGTCATTATACGCAATAATCTCACTGAGACGAGAGGATTCTTGCTGGTTAGAAACCTGACACTTGCTTCTGGACAGTCAAAAACAATCATCTTCGGCAAGCGAAATGTTAGCACGAATGGCATCTGTCTTCGTGATGAGGATAACGTTGGAACACTCCAGAGCTTGACCACTGACTGCATCAGAATTGCCTGTCCAGGAACGCGCGGAAGATACAGCTGCACAAACTATGCAGATGCATTTATTGTTACTGGATTAAGCAACTCAGGTGTTACTGAAGAAAAACTGTACTGCGGTGATAACTACTGCAGCAGTGCAGAAAGCTGTTCTTCCTGCAGTACTGACTGCGGCAGCTGTCCAATTAGCGGAAGCGGAAGCAATAATCCGATTATCACTCCGAATGCAAGTACAAGCAGTACGCCTGCTCAACAGCCTACAACCGCTACACCTCCGCTCGGCGGGAGAATCTTCCCTGAAGAGAAGACGGATGAAGAATCATCACATCCAGGAGATGAAGATCAGCAGATTACTGAAGATGATAATCCTTTGACGAATGCTGTGCTTAAAATAGTCAAGAACAGGAAAGCACTATTGTATCTTTTTGAAGGAGTGCTCTTGCTCAT
This sequence comes from Candidatus Pacearchaeota archaeon, assembly GCA_016196285.1. Classification (GTDB taxonomy): domain Archaea; phylum Nanobdellota; class Nanobdellia; order Pacearchaeales; family GW2011-AR1; genus SICV01. Next base: position 16,377 of record JACPXY010000069.1, read on the forward strand.
GCTTCTCACTATAATTATTATCTTCTTTATTTATTATGTAAGGTTCAAGCAAAATGCGCGAGGACGCATTGGAATAGGCAGTGTCTAAGTGAAGAACCATATGGCAAGACATAGGGCATCAGAAGAAGAGAAGAATATCGTTATCCATCAAAAGCACGATGTGCTTTGGATGCCGAGAGAACTTTCAGTTCTCGGCTCAAGGAGCTTGACATAATACAGCAAACACCCACTTTAGAACTCGCGGCGGCGCTTGCGCTCAGCATCTTCTTCCAAAGAGTAGCTCCTATTCGGTCCTTCATACTGCTCGCGCGCATTTAATCTTTGATCTTGCTCTGGAGTGAGGCGTTCCGAGCGAAGAGAACGGTCATCCTGAATAGGGCGCGGTCTCTGCGCTAATTCAACTGCGCTTGAAGGCGGAGGATTATAGACTGCAGTATATGTTGAAGTGTTTCCGCTCCCGTTTGTGTTTCCATTTGATGCTTGGACTCCTGCTCTTTCATAAACCCTCTTTCCTCCAGGTGCATCATAGCTGATTTGCTCATTTGTTGATGTTGACAACGGCTGTTCTTCTGAAACTTCTTCCAATGAAACTGGTCTGGCCGGCATATCCCCGGCTTCTAGACCTGGTGCAGCTACTTTTCTCTGTTTTGGAAGAATAACTCTCCGCATAATGTGCTCCGGCTTGATGCTGGAAGGGATGCGCTGCTCCTGCTTCACTTCTCTGACGATAATCTTCTTCTTAATCTCTCGAACTTTTCTTCTCTTGCTAGCCATTTAGAGAATAGGCATTAGAGGTATATAAAACGTAGCTGTTTGCAAGATAGACGGTGTACTTTGCATCAAAGAGAGAACTTGACCTATAAGCTGAAGAGTGCAGAAATCAATTAGTGAAGCTCCTTAGCACAAGTTCCTTGACACAATAACTTCCTAGCCTATTACGAATATCCTGGAAGACTTGGCATCTTGTGCGTTTTCTTGTACAAGTCATATACTCTGTAGCACTTCTTCCTAGCTTCAATCAGCGCCTGCGACCTGATAATTTCCTCAACATAGCTGTCACCCGATATATCCTTCTCTTCTTCCTTCTCTTCCTTTTTCTCATCCTTGAAAAAGGAAAAGAGGGCTGTGAATGGATTTCCTTCTAAAGACGATTCTTCTTTCTTCTCCTCTTCTTTATCCTCTAAGAACTCGTCTATGTCGAGCTTCAGCTGTTCGAGACTTTCTGTTGTGATGCCTTCAATGAGCTTGACTGCATCATTCAAGTCATCATCTTCTAATTCTTTCCGCAAAACCTTTAATTCCTCATTATTCAGCGCGTAGCTAGTGAATACAACATCAGTTCTTCCGCGGAAGCCGTAGCCTCCCTGCTGCGTCCGCTCAGGGGCTGACCTAAATTTTACCTCGACAATCATAATTGGAGAATACTTTCTAGCTTTCACGTTCTTGAACATCTTAGGCAAATCTCCTCTTCCTATATCATCATCGGGCTTGTAGTCTGTCTCGCCCAGCAGCACAATCTCGAATAGTGATGTATTGAATGCGTTTACCAATGCAGCTGTTGGTGATGCATTTTGCTCAAGCTGTTTCGCTGCCTTCAAGTATGGTTTAATCCATCGCGCATAGAGTTTGACGCTGTTCACCTGGCTTTTCAGATAAATCTTCTCTATTTCATACCTCTTGCGCAGCTCCCTCTCTGATTCCTTCACCCATATATAGAACTCGCTGACACGCTGTTTTAATACTCTCTTTACTCGTTCATTGAGGTCTATTTCCTCGCCTCTATACTCCAGGGCTTCATTTTCTGCAGCCATGAATGCATCAATCAACGTCACGAAACCGCCTTGCTGTGTTAAGGCGAGTGCTTTGATTGAAGACTGCCCTCGCTTGATATCTACGGTGTCCATCCAAATCTGTTTCAGAGATAGAATCGCTGCTTCTTTTTCCGCTTTGTCCGCTGACTTATTTTTGTCATAGATTGAGAGGCGCATCTTGAATTCCTTCAAGTCGTAAATAATATTCAGTATTGACTTAAGCACGGTGTTTGCAGAGCCCAGCATCTTCATCGCCTCCTCCTGCATCCTAGTTTGTTTTTGGCCTAGCTCTGAGAACTGCGCAGAGCCGACTGATGAGATAAAATTATCAACAATCTTGTCAACTTTCTTATATTCATCATTCATCTTATCAAGTATCCAGAAATATATCGGCTCGAGACTCTCGCCGAATGAATCGTAAATTAATGTATGCCGTTCAATGGGAACTTTCAGGCCAGGCGTTGAAGCAGCATTCTTGTACTGGATATCAATAAGGTCAAGATATTCGTAATCTCGGATTTTCGCTTTTTCTGAAGCAGCAATATATCCTTTATCCTTGACAATCTTCTTGACCTCGCTCTTGACCTCTGGGTGGCAGAAGACATCAGGATTGATTGCTGCAATAAGATTGTGTATATTAACTGCCATCTTCCCCTCCAGAACTACCTTTCATGAGCCTGCCTCCTTCTTTCACCATGTTTGCTGTACTAAGGAAAGCAGTTTATTTAAATATAGGGGTTCCGTCCTCGAGAGATGGAACCAAAACCCTCTCCTGTGCCTCTGAAGGAACGGCTTGCTGCAGTGAGACTTGCGCTCAAATGGACATACAATGCATCTAAGCCCTTGACTATCCTCATCTTTGCCATTGCTCTTCTCAGCGGTGTATTGACGTTAGTTGAGCCGTACATCTTCAAGCTAATTATTGACGAGGTAACGGGAAGCATCTCACTCTCACTTGGACAGCGAATCGGCTTAAGCCTTATCGGGATTCTTATTATTTATGGGATTGCGCGGGTCGCGCAGGGGCTCTTCTGGGATATCCAGACAGCACTTAAGTCATTGCATTCTCAGAAGATGGACAAGTACATCACTGGTCTGCTCATGCAGAAGATATCATCGCTTGATGCAGCATATTTTGAGAATCCTCAGTACTATAACACTATAACTAAAGCGAATCAGAGTGTCTGGCGAATTAATGATTTCTCCTGGCAATTCACTTTCATTATGGGAGAAGCAATCAGCGTACTCGTCATTATCGGGGCATTGTTTACTTTTAATTGGCTCGTGGTTGCGCTGGTTATTCTTGCTGCCCTGCCGAGTATCCTTCTTGCATTCAAGTCTAGTCAGATAGAATGGGGTATTTTCGACGCGTATTCACCTGTATCTAGACATGCTCATTACTATCGTGGATTGATGACTGATAGACCTGATGCTATCAAGGAGATTAAGCTCTTTGGATTGCAGCGTTACTTTCTTGACAAATTCGAGTCGCTCTTCGGGGATTTTGTACAGAAGCAGGAACGCGTCGCACGTAAGCGGATGCTCCTCTTCTCACTGATTACTATTCTTGAAGGCGTGTTCTCGGTCATCGCAGCATGGCTAGTGGTGAATGCATTCGTCAAGGGAAGCATTACGATTGGTGAGCTGACTTTCTTCTGGGCACTGCTCTTCCAGTTTGCAGGCCATGCGCGCTGGATTGTTAGATTGAGCAGCACGTTGAATGAACATGCGCTCTTCATCTCGCCATTTGTGAAGATACTTGCCTTTGCTCCATTGGTCAAGCAATCAGAGCATGCATTGATTTTCCCTAAGAAACTGCAGAAAGGTATTGAGTTCAGAAATGTGAGCTTTACGTATCCGCATGCAAAGAAGCCTGTATTGAAGAACGTCAGCTTTACAATTAAGCCTGGAGAGAGCATTGCACTTGTCGGAGAGAATGGCTCAGGCAAGACCACTCTCATCAAACTCTTGACACGATTATATGATGTCAGTTCTGGAGAGATATTAATTGACGGCGTCAACATTAAAGAGTACTCTAAGGAAAGCTTGTATGAGAACATTGGTATCATCTTCCAGGACTTCATGAAGTATGAATCTCTTGTAAAGGAAAACATCGGCTTCGGTAATGTTGCAGAGATGCATAGAAAAGCTGAGGTGCATGGAGCATCAGTCAAGTCTGGCTCTTGGGATTTCATCAAAGCATTGGATAAGCAGTATGAAACACATGTTGGAAAGACCCTGAAAGATGATGGCACAGAACTATCGGTAGGGCAATGGCAGAAGATGGCGTTAGCACGGGCATTCTTCAAGAATGCACAGATACTTTGTCTAGATGAGCCGACTGCTGCAGTTGATGCAAGAGCAGAGTATGAATTATTCAGAAAGTTCGAGAAGCTTACCAAAGATACTGCAACAATCCTCATATCTCATCGCTTCTCAACAGTCAGGATGGCGCACAAGATACTTGTTATGGAGCACGGCAAGATTGCCGAGCATGGCACGCACCGAGAGCTGATGAACCGAAGAGGAATCTATGCTAAGATGTTCAGGATGCAGGCAGAAGGGTATCGTTAAGATGAATCATCCTGACTCGTGAGCAATGATTCGAGCTCTTTGCTTGCTCTAAGATCTCCTGAAAGATGATTATATACTGCAGATGATGCTCTATAGGTTACATCGAGCACTTTCTTTCCTATGATAAATCCTGCAAAGGTCAGAGGCACGGCCAAACCTAAGTTAAGATACGGTTCTGAAGAGGCGAATCCTGTGTACTCTACTGCTTTTGCAACAGCACCGGCTGTATCAAAGAGTGCCTTCCTTCCGAATAGAGCAAAATCTCCAATGATTCCTCCGCAGTGCGCTGCAAGCATGCCTATGCCTCCGAGAGAGAAGGCCAGGTTTCTCTTCTTCTTGCCGGCCCGAACAAGTGCAATGCCTGCAACAGTCATCACATAAGGAGCGAGAATAGTAGCATACCCAAAACTCGTTCCTGACTCAGGAGATACATAACCTCCTATAAATGGAAGCAGTGTTTCTGAGGTAATTCCTGGGATAATACGTTCAAAAAGTCCTCCACCATAAAGAGTGTTAATCACAATCTCTTTATTCACTCCTCCGGTGAGTTTATTCACTCCTGCATGAATAAGCTCATGAGGCACCGAGGATAAACCGAATGAAAGCAATCCTGTAGATATACTAAATGCGAGGCGTTTTCTTCCTTGCATCTTGAGTAAATCTCCATAAGTCATATCCTCACTAATTTCACTGTCTGCGCACGCAAGCGGATGCTTCAGCACTTCTCCAAGTCCGTACGGTTTTATCTTTGTATCTGAAGATCTCTCTTCCATATTCTTTCCGCTTGTAGAGAGTATAAAAATCTTCTGGTATAGACTCTCTGAATGTAGTGAAGAGCCTTATGGCAAGATCATAGGGCATTAGAAGAAGAAAAGAATAATATCCTTATCCATAAACGATAATATTTGCAGACATCAGCTAACAATGTTTATAATCTAACTCTAAAGTCTCTTTCCTGCCTTCTTTTATCCCAGGCAAGACTTGTGGGTTATTAGAAGACATAATCTGACGCATAGTCAGGTTTAAATAAAACCCCTCCCTAAGAGGAGGATGGGTATGTTCAGCAAACGGGGTGATGAATTCATAGATTATACCCTGCTGCAGAAACGTGGCTTGCTGAAGCAGAAAGAGCAGGCATTGCAGAATCAAGTAGGGAATGACGGAATGCTTGACTTGACTGCTTCTTCTCCTACTGCCTCTTCGGGAAATCCGTTTGACATGCTCAGCACACTTGCTTCCTCTTCGCCTTCTTCAACACCGTCTGCACTTCCTACAGGCTCTCCTGACCTTGAAGTGCAGGGGCTCAAGAACAAGCTAGAGGATGTTGAGTATAAGCTCGAGCGGTTGATGGAGCGGCTCATGCGCATTGACAGCAGATTGGATGAGCTCGGTTCTCGATAACCTTAAATAAGTATTTCCCTTGTGCTGAACATGAAGGATTTTTCCAAGGAGATTATGGCATATGCGCTGAAAAATGCGCTTGAATTTGGGAAAGCAGATGCAGGAAAAATACTCCCTAAACTATTTCAGCACGGGCTTGAGAAGAAAGATATCCAGAACATTATGCCTTCTGTGCAGAAGATTGTGAAGGAAGTTAATTCTCTGAAGAACAAGGAGAAAGAATTTGAGAAATACAGGCAATATGTTAAGGAACATGCAGAAGAGTTAAAAGGGTTGCCTGAATTGCCGAACGCAGGAGAAGGAATGGTATTCCGGCTTGCACCCTATCCTTCGGGGGCATTGCATATCGGGAATGCAAAGACGTATCTGCTTAATGCATTATATGCTGAGAGATATTCTGCAAAGACCTTGCTCATTATGGACGACACAATCGGCAGTGAGGAGAAGCAGATAGCGCCTGAAGCATATGAGTTAATTGAGAGCGGATTTAAATGGCTCAATGTGAAGTACTCTAAGGTCTACTATAAATCGGATCGTCTTGACCTCTATTACTCCTATGGTGAGAAACTCTTGCAGCTGAATAAGGGATACATCTGCACTTGTGCTCAAGAAGTATTGCGCAAGAATCGCGAATCTGGAAAGGAATGTTCGTGTAGGATTCTGAAAGCAACAGAGCAGAATAAGCGATGGAAGGAGATGTTCAGTGGAGAACCTGGCTCGGCAGTGATGCGCTTGAAGACCAGTATGCAGCATCCGAATCCTGCCTTCCGAGATAGAGTATTGTTCAAGATTTCAGACAGGAAGCATCCTCGAGTCGGAACGAAGTATCGCGTTTGGCCTACATTGGAGATGAGCTGGGCTGTTGATGACCATGAATTTGATATTACTCACATCCTGCGCGGCAATGATTTGATGATTGAGACTGATATGGAAAAGTTTATCTGGGATATTTTCAGCTGGAAGCATCCTGTTGTTATCCATACAGGTTTGGTCAAACTGGAGCTCGAGGGTGCGAAATTGTCAAAATCAAAGGCACAGCAGGAAGTCAAGTCGGGCGAGTTCTCGGGATGGGATGACCCAAGAACCTGGAGCATTCAGAGTCTTGAACGCAGAGGCATTAAACCAGAGGCAGTCAGGGAATTTATTGAGGAGATAGGGCTCAATAAACAGGATATCACTGTACCTATTGAAGCATTGTATTCACACAATAGAAAATTAATTGATGCTGAAGCACTAAGACATTCATTTGTTGCTGAACCGGTCGGCATTAGAGTCAAGAAAGCACCTGTAATAAAGAAGATTACTATTCCAGTGCACCCTGATAAGAAAGAGATGCGAGAGATGTCTATTGGCACAGAGCTGTATATCGGTAAAAGTGATTTTGAGGCATATAAAGGACAGGAGATACGGTTATTGCACTTGTACAACATCAAGCTCTCCGCATCTGGCGCAGTGTTCACATCTGAAGAAAATAAACCGATTCAGAAGATTAATTGGGTGACGAATCCTGTCAAGGCAAGAATCCTAATGCCGAACGGCATCTGGAAGGATGGATATGCTGATTCAGGCATTGCAGAACTCTCAGTCAACGATGTCATTCAATTTGAGCGATATGGATTCTGCAGGCTCGATGCCATTAAGAAGAACGGCAAAAGCTTAATGTACGAGTTTTGGTTTGGGCATAAGTGAGTATTCACAATGGCTGAAGATTATCTATCGTATTGTCAAGTTAAATTGCTCCACCCTTAACATCTATTCTACATATTTTATTATCTGCAATCTGGAAGTCCTAAGATCTAACGGAACCACGATAAGAAAGATTTATAAAGAGATTTCGTGTTTAATAGATATGCATTCAAAGAGAGGGTTGAGCGATGTTGTCACTACTGTCTTGATTATTCTCCTAGTTGTTGCCGCTGTTGCTTCCATCTGGGTTTTCATTCAGCCGACGCTCAAGTCAGCCGGCTCCGGAATTCAGCGAGGGCAGGTGTGCTTGACAAGCAGTGTTGAGCCGTTGTCTTGCAAGCTTTCCAATGCTACGACTAGCACGTATAATGTTGCTTATCGCAGAACCACTGATAATGCCCTTGTTAAGAATGTAAGCAGCATGAAAATTACGCTAGAGTTATCTGACGGAACAGTTATTACCAAAGATGGCGATATTAATCTTGCGAATGGAGCTTCTAACTCGACAGCCTTTGGTGCGGGGAACAAGAGTGTCAAGCAAGTCTCGATTGTAACTGAGTACTTATTGAATGACGGTCCGAAACAGACGTGCACAAGCCCGCCTTTGACTTGTGATAATACGGCGAGCTCATAGTTGTTAATTATAAATCTATATATTAATCGATGTTCATACTTAAAAGATGAACGCATTAGTTCTTGGAACAACATTTATATAGATTCTTGAAATCTAAGGGTATGCATTCAAAGAGAGGGTTGAGCGATGTTGTCACTACTGTCTTGATTATTCTCCTAGTTGTTGCCGCTGTTGCTTCCATCTGGGTTTTCATTCAGCCGACGCTCAAGTCAGCCGGCTCTAGATTGACGAATGGAGCCTCGAACTCGACGCGCTTTCCTATTTCAGGAACTGCTCGGCAAGCATCACTAAGTGCTGCTTTTAATCTTGAGGATGGGAGCGAACAAGTCTGCACAAGCCCGCCAGTGCCATGCAGTATCGGAGGAATGGCTTCACAGTCAGATACTATCGGTGGAGATTCGATTCCTAATCCTTCTGCCTCACCTGGAACAACCGGCACTAGTACAAGTACTTCTGCCTCATCTCCTTCTTCCCTATATCAAACCTCGACAGGAGCAAGCGTTGCGAGATATAATCAGAGCACAAGTGTTCTCAGTTTATCAGAAGGAGTGCACTATCTAGTATTGCCTAAAGACCCCTCTGACCGAAGCTTGAATTCCCTGTTCCCTTCTGTGCCTACCCAGACTGCCTTCTCGATTTTGCGCGCAGATGTTTGGCAGACCCGCACCTCAACAGGGCAGGGTTTCACTAATAATCCTAGCCCTGGATTGCAGGCTGGAGAAGGGTTTATGTTTGAAGTTAAAAGAGAGTATTCGTTTGTTGTGCAAGGACCTGCACTCGACGCGCCTGTTTCTGTGCAGCTGAATGCAGGACAAAATCTCTTTGGCGTGCCTTATTGTCCTGGCAGTTTTAGTTATTCTGCTTCTGATGTGCTTAAAGAACTCTCTTCTCTAAACAAGCCATGCACAATTATCGCAAAGCCGGCTGTTATCTCATCAGCAGAAGAATGGTATTCAACTGATGCATTGTATCAAGCACCAGGGATTGAGAATGATTTTATGCTGAACAGAATTGGGTCATACCGTCTTACCTGCGGTTCAAGCATGTCTGCCTTTGCCTGGACACCTCAGTGTGAGTGATAATCCTCTACCCTTTATAGAACTGGTTTACTTCTTCTCTTTCTTCTTTTCCTGCTCAAGCAATGCTTTCTTCTCTTTTGCAATTGCCGCCTCAAGAGCCTCAAGTTTCTTCAGTTTCTCCTTAGTTGAATCCTGCTCCTTTGCTTCAGGTGCTCCGGGAGCTTCAGGCTGAGGAGCTTGCTGGGACATCTTCTGCATGTCCTGCGGTGAGATGCGCTTAATATAATCGAGAATTGACGCTTTTTCCATCTTGAGAACAGTGCGCGACTCGTCATCTACATGCGCACGCAGAATCCCCATGCCGGAGAGAACGCAGTTCAGATTCCAGAGCGTCTTGCCCTCAATTTTCTGTATGACTGCAATAATCTTCTTAATCTCTTCAGTAATGCTCCTGTTTTTCATCTCATCTTCCAAGATACCCTTCAGTGCATCTAGGTCCACTTTTGTAATAAGGTCGAGCTTTTCCGGAATTTTTGAGTTTATTAGAGAGAGCTTCTGCATCGTTATGCCATGATCAATTGTAAATGCGGCTACTTTCTTCTCAGCAGGAATATAATAATCAATCTGGTGGATATTTTTTCCTGCTTCCAAGTCAAGAACGAAGAATCCGGCAGCCATGTACGCATCCTTGTATTGCTGCTGAAATTCCTTATATTCGGAAGAATTATGCAATTTATCTACAAATGGCTTGAGTTTCATGCTCTGTTATCTGCAAAGAAGTAGTGCGAGGTTTATAAGGTTTTAGCTTCTAAAACCTTATTCAATCACCTCTACCCCTTCCAATCCCTTGAAGTGGTGGTCTAAGGTAACAACGGTAAATCCATATTCCTGAGCAGTAAGGTATATGCATGAATCCATAATGCCCCAATTATGCATTTCCTTTTTCCTTTCTACTGTAAAGACTCCTGCGTTTATTAGAGTCTCTTCTTTTATATGCAGGACCTTCACCATTCCTCTGATACGTGCGATAATATCGCTCAGAGGAAGATTACTTTTTGTACACCAAGCAGCAACCTCTCCCAATGAGATTGAGGAGACATAGCACTGCTCTTCACTCAGATAGTTTTTAACTTTATCTCCTTGAAGAGTTCCTTCGAGATAAGAGATAATTGCAGAAGTGTCAAGCAGCATATTACTTCTTTAGGCGCGCTAGACGATCTGTTCGGTCCCTCACAAATGGTTTAGCCCCTCTGGCCATGCCGAAAGACTTCTCTATTAGCTTAAGGTCTTTCCTCACGAGGATAGTAAGTTCTATCTCCTGTCCTTCTTTGAGACCTTTTTCTTCAATTACTTCTCTTGGAAGTATCACGCCAAAAGACGTACCGATATTTCTCAGCTTTGTTTTTACAATTTCAGACATCTGCATTATAATATATTATAATATATAAATATTTCTACTCTCTCAGCTCTATCTTTCTCTGCAGCTCTTTAATGAACTCTGTTGGCTTGATGCCGAACTCCGGCTTCTTGCCTCTTGAGCGGACTGCAAGCGTGCCTTTCTCCTCTTCCTTGTCGCCTATGACTATGATGTACGGTACTTTTTGCACTTCGGCATCACGCACCTTATCACTGACAGTCGTGTTCCTGAAGTCGGTATCAATCCGCGTTTTGGGAAGTTCTTTCCTAAGATGTTCTGCCACCTTCTCGGCTGCCTTTACATTCCTGTCTGTGAAATTAATAATCCTGACCTGCACTGGAGAGAGCCAGACTGGCAGAACGCCTGAAGTCTGCTCAAGCAGATATGCTACAAAGCGCTCAAAACTACCCAGAATCGCCCGATGAATGATAATCGGATACTGCTTCTCTCCTTTCTCATCGATATAATGCATCTCCAACCTCTTCGGGATTACGATATCTACTTGTGAGGTGGCAATGGTTTCCTCTTTTCCTTGCGAATTCTTGATTTGCACGTCAATCTTAGGCCCATAAAATGCAGCTTCTCCAACTTCTTCTGTAAACTTCTTTCCTGATGCGCTCATTGCTTTCCTAATCTCATCGCATGCATGCATCCATTCCTTCGGGTCGCCGGTGAACTTATCAGGCTTGCCTGCAAAGTCAGGCAATGAAAGCCTGAACCAGTAATCTTTAATACCTACTTTTTTGTATACTTCTTCAAATAGATTAATTACTTTTAAGAATTCCTCTTTCAGCTGGACAGGGGTGCAATAGATGTGTGAATCATTCTGGGTAAATGCTCTGACACGAATCAGTCCATAGGTTACTCCTGAAAGTTCTTGCCGGTACGTCATGCCTGGTTCTGCAAGCCTCAAGGGAAGATCACGATAACTCTTGACAATCTTATTGAAAATCATATGATGGTGCGGGCAGTTCATAGGCTTCAGATAGTAGTTAACTCCTTCAATCTGGATAGGAGGATACATGCTCTCTGCGTAATATGGCAAGTGACCTGTTTTCTCGTAGATTGTGCCCTTAGTAATATGCGGTGTGGATACATATTTGTAGCCATGTTTTTCCTCTACCTCGCGCATGAACTCAATTAACTCATGCCTGATAGTCTCCCCATTCGGCAGCCACAACGGCAAACCTGGGCCAATCTCATCGCTGAGATAGAAGATACCCAAATCCTCTCCAAGAATTCTATGGTCATTTGGCTTCAGATTTCTCCTGTCAAGAATAATCTTCTTCTCTTTGCCTGGCTTCATTGCGGGTTTTGCATTCGGAGTTGCTTCAGCGACCCTGAACTCCTTGCTTAATTCAGAAAGGGGATGACCTTTGCACTTCAATTCAAACTCTTTGTAATAGCCGAATGGTGCGCGGGTGACTTCGTATCCTTCCTTCTGAAGCGTGTGCTGCGCAGAGACCATCCACTCCAACGCAGTATCAGGCGGGGCGAGCATGCTGGAGAGGTGCGCATACGGATACAATACAATCTTTCTTGCTTTCACTTCTTCTGCGGTTTTCTTGACTGCTGCAAGGTATTGCTTCAAAATAGAGTCATTATCTCCCTGTTCTACTGCAGTCAAGACTACCAAACAGTCCTTGACCTCTTTCTGCTCTTTATCCTTCAAATCCTCTGCTTTTGCCAGCGCTTTCTTGAGCGGCTTGAACTTGATGTAATCGCAATGCAGTGTAATCAGTCGCATGATGCAGTTACAGAATGGGATTATTTAAAGATGTTGTCTACTTCTTATCGGCAGAGAGCAGTGTTGAAGCAGCATTTTCCTGAGAGATATGTACTTGCTCTAGCGTATTCTCTATCATCTTTGCAATTGCCTCTTGGGGAGATACGTTTCCCTGGAGCACTTTTTTGTATATTCCAGGACCATGTCTATACTGGAGAAGCTGGAAGAATGTGCTTCCTTTGACATAATCTTCCATCTCAGTCTCATTCATTGAATATGGGCTCTTGGGTAATACGCGAGGAGTGCATACTTCTCCTCTCTCTGCAAGCTTCTCTCTCATCCACTCTGCTGTTACTGCCAATGCAGCCATTCTCTCTAATTCAACACTGCATTTTAATTGCAGAGCACCTTCCTCGTCTGACCATTGAGAGGCAAGATGATGCTCAACACCCTTTGCATGGCCTTCGCACATCATGCTGAATCTATGACCTTGAGGCAGCCCCCGCGTATGTTGCACGTGATGCGTGTACTCATGAAGCGCTCCTGAGAGTACTTTTTCCCGCGTCTTTCCTGGCAGGGAGACCTCTGCAAAACGTGGAAAATAACTGGCGTTACTTCCATCCCTTAGGTAGAAGAATCCTGCAAGCATTGCCTGCATCATCCCTGCTCCCATAAGCCCTCCCCCCATAACTTCATTGTAAGGAGTAATCAACGATCCAGCTGAAAGCAAAGAGGCTGCTATAAGTGAGGGTAATCTCACTCCTGGAGTAAGCCGATAAAATGATAATGTTGGAAGAGAAACATCGCTGCTTTCCAGCAGAGTATTGACTTTCTCCCGCGCTTTTGTCAAGAGAGCCTGTTTTTCTTCTTGCGAGACTCTCTCCCCTTTTTCTTCAGAGAGCAGAGCAAAAATCGAATCCAAGCTCTCGCCGTGCTCTTCACACTCCGCAATCATATTTAATCCGCGTGCATAGATTAGCGCTTCGGTAAACTGCACGAGCTCTTTTTGCAGCAGAATCTCTTCAAGAACATCGTTATGCCATTCTTCAGAGAGTTTTTGTTTTGATGCGTTCATTCTCTTTAGGCGAATTATCATCTTATAAACTTTTCTATTGTCGTATCTACCAAGGAGTTACAAAAAGCAAAGGTTTAAAAGAACAGGAGAATCCTGAAATCTATGAAGCAAAGAGGGCTAACTGTCTTGCTTGCAAGCGCGTACCTTTTGGGAGCGCCTTTGGCGAGCGAGAGCGCTGCTGCAGAGACAAGAGATTCGCTTGACAAACGGATGATTCAGCACGAAGGATATAGAACGAAAGTATACAAGGACAGTGAAGGCATTCCTACCATCGGCATCGGCTTCAACCTCTCGAGAAAAGACGCTCCATTTTACATGCAAAAAATCGGCGCTGATCACCAGCGGATTATGGAAGGCAAGCAGGAACTGACCGAGCGACAGGTTACTGACCTGTATCTCATGGAAAAATCGAATGTTCATACTTCTGCGAAGAGAATGTTCCCTGATTTTGACACGCACCCTGTTGTCGTGCAGGAAGTCGTGTTTGAGATGATCTATAATCTGGGTGCGCGTGGCTTCGGCAAATTTGAGAAGACGGTCGCTGCCATTAAGAGACGGGATTATGAGACTGCTGCCCAAGAGATGCAAAACTCCAAATGGTATGCGCAAGTAGGCAATCGCAGCAAGACACTCGTGCAGCAGATGAAGTCTGCTGCAGTGAAGCAGAAAAGCAAACAGAATAAGAACCATGAATAAGCTGATTGAAGCACAGAATCATATCCTCTATTGGAGCGAGCGCAGCATCTGTATCATGCGACGCCTATCTGTTCTCTAAATAGTCTCTCTTTCACGTCTTTATGAACTTCTTCAAATCTTTCTTCGCCTTCTCGCGGTTTGCCGCGTGCGTCTTGACGAAAGACTGCATTTTATCTATGAGATACGCCTTTAACTCTCCTGAAAGGAGTTTCCCAGAACGATAGTCTGTTTCAAGTTTCTGCAGCTTCTTGTCATCCGGCTCGAAGATGTACTTGAGATACTGGAATGAGACATCAATGTCTGGATTGCCGCCGTGCTTCCGATGCTCTTCTAACGTATCTTTTCCTCCTGAAAACGCATACTTGTTTATTTTCTTCTTTATCTCTTCCGGAGAATCGGTCAGTGCGATGAATGAAGTAGAATCTGAGGAAGACATCTTTCCCCCATTCAAACCTGGAATAAAGATATGATAAGTCGAGCTGAGCTGAGTAAAGGCAAATTCCTTGGCGCGCTGCGCAATGTCGCGAGCGAGCCGAAGATGCGGATCCTGGTCAATGCCTACTGGAACAATGACTGGCACTGGACCTTCGAACTCTGCTAATTGAGGATGCAGCATGTCAGATGCCTGAAGCAGTGCTGAAAGCATCTTGCCTGGCGTGATGTCTCCGTAGACTGCCTTGAACTCATTGAATGTTGCATACCGGGCGAGCTGGTTTTGCAGACGATAGAACGCATTTGCTTTCTCGGCATCGGTGCTCCTATCACTCTGGAAATAAATCTCGCAATTCTCCGGCTTCAGGCCAAGTGAGATATAATTTGTGATGTATTCCTCGATGGCAATCTTCCGGCTCTCCTCCAGTGATTGACCGCGAGCATTGTATGCCTCCAGATCAGCAACCGCGATGTAGAGCTTTGCGCCGTGCTGCTGATAGAATATCATCTGCTGGGCAACCAGCATATGACCGATATGGAACTTGCCAGTTGGCATCAGACCGGTCATCATCACATATGGTTTCTTGCTCTTCATGGCTTCAAGAATGCGCTGGATATCTCGATGGGCAAAAACCACCTTTCTTCTGAACAGTACATTTTTCGTAAAGATATCCGGCAGCTCCTTAAGAGGTGAGATGCCGAACTCCTTGACCAGCTTGTCGTAGTCAATATCTCCTTTTACCTCCCATGGATTCATGACCTGTGACATCTGACTCCGAGGCAGCGGATGTTTATAAAGCTTACAGACGGGAATGCAATAAGGTTTATATAGAAACTCTCATTAAAAAACAGATGAAAAAAGGGTTGTTCTTTGTACTCATTGTCCTCCTGCTTCCTGCTGTTTCTGCTGAGCTATTCCTGACGCAGCCTTCTGGATTGTACAATCTGGGAGATGAGCTGAACATGACGATAAGCATCACTAGGCCTGCACAAACGAATGATTTTGCAACTGTTGCATTAACGTGCAATGGCAGTGAGCTTGAATTGTATAAAAGTCCGGTAAGCGTGAAAGCAGGCGAGCAGAAGCAGCTCTCGTTTACCAGTGCTCTGGACAATTTTGTGCTTGGAGGATTAAGAGGAGACTGTGTACTGCAGGCAGCATATGCAGACGAGTCGGTGGAAAGCAGACGATTTGAAATTAGTGACGAGGTTATCGTAACTATTACTCTGCCAGCAAGCATTGTTGATCCTGGAAGCATTCTTCAGATTAGCGGAAATGCTGTCAAAAAGAATGGACAGCCTCTTACTGGAAGTGTTGAGATGGGTATTGCGCAGCTCGGCAGCTCTGCATTGACTGCTGTGCAAAATGGAGCCTTTGTATTTAATGTAAGTATTCCTGCACAGGCGCGTTCAGGGCTGTATCCTATAAAAGTAAGTGCATATGACACTGACTTTTCTTCACAGACTGCTAATCACGGCAGTGCTGAAACAACAGTACGGATTCGCCAGGTCTTGACACGGCTTGATATCGCTTTGAGCAGCCTTTCGCTCTTTCCTGGAAACAATCTCAGCTATACTGTTCTTGCCTACGACCAGGCAGATGATGAGATGGCCGCGGATACCCATGTGCAGATCTTTACACCTCTCGGAGCAGTACGGACAGACAAGCTTGCACAGACAGGAGCTACCCAAACTCTCAGCTCTAATTCTAATGATACCTCTGGCTCGTGGAGCATCAGTGCGCAAGCTGATTCATTACAGACTGCCAAATCCTTTCTTGTTGAGGAGCATATGAATGCCACCTTTGTACTGGAGAATGACGTATTAGTAATAAGGAATACAGGCAATGTACAGTATACTAAGCCAGTACACATCTCTATTGGAGAAAATGGACAGATCAAAGATGTCTCTCTGGATGTCGGCATGGAGAAGCGGTATCGGCTGGATGCTCCTGACGGCGAGTATGCTATTGAAGTAGATGACGGCAACCTAACCTCTGAACTCGGAAGCGTTTTCTTATCAGGCAATGCTGTTTCTGTTAGAGACACTGATGAGAATTTTATCTCGACTATGCCCTGGTTCTGGGTTATCATCATCCTTGTTGTGGGATGCATTGGCTTCTTCTATTATCTGAAGACAGCCAAGCGCGATTATTGGAGTGAAGCTTCAGCTCCTGCGCCTACCAGTCCGCGCATTGCGGTACTAAAACCTCATGCTGGAAAGGAGACTAAGATTAATCAAGGAGAGAAACAGAAAGCAACCTTTGTTGCACTCAAGCTCAAGCATGAACCTGCCTCGGGACCTGCGCATGAGACTATTAAGAAAGTGATTGCAGAAGCCAAGGCAGCGCAGGCTCACGGTTCAAAAACACCAGGAAGCATGATGTTTGTCCTTACTTCGGCAACGACAAAGCGCCAGGAAAACACGCTCGAAGGCGTACAGCTTGCACAGACCTTAAGTGCCTTGTTAAGTGAACATAACCAGAAATACAGCCAAAAGATTGAGTATGGCATTGGAGTTCATGATGGAGAACTGATTGCCGAGCTTACCAAAGGCTCGTTTGCATACCATGCTCTGGGCAATGCAGTAATTGCTGCAAAGAAGCTTGCTGCAAGCGTTGAGAATGGGGTAAGCATCTCTGATCCTGTGCATAGCATAACTAGAGCACGGGTGAAGGTTGAGCGCGGACGCGAAGGATGGAATGTCAAGAGCATTAATGACAACTCTAAGTACAGCGATTTCATCGACAGCTTCATGCATAGAAATGGCTAGAGATTAATGTTTTATTATCGTGAATTCTGACGATTATAGCACATATTTGTTCAGAATTCCCGTGATAGATACATCAAGAATCTATGATTCTTGAGTGCACCCAAGAACTCTGTTCTTGGTGATTCCAAAACGAGTGCTACAATCAAGGGAATTATCTATATATTCACTTCTCTCTTCTAAAGCTTAATCAGCTTTTCCTGATCAAGATAGTAGCCATCATGCCCGATGTCTCCTCTGAAGAACTTTGTGATAACTCCTGAGGCCTCTCTGTTCAGACCAATGCTCGATGCATGCTTAACTGCATGCGCTTTGACACATGCAGGGCAGCAGTGATGCAGCCCTGTGAGATTATGAACCTTCTCAATAACTGCATTCCGCACACAGTATGCTTCCATCTCTGCGATGAAATCATCTGGAATTAAAATTCCTTTCTTTAGCGCCCGATTCTTCTTCTTGAACACCGCCTCGACCGATTTTCCCACCACCCCAGGGGCCGTCCAGCCGACCCTGGGCGGCGACTGGGACGTTTTTGTGAGCACGCTCAATGCGACC
>JACPXY010000070.1 GCA_016196285.1 Candidatus Pacearchaeota archaeon
TATCTCAGGGTGTTTTCATCTGTCAGAGAAGCCATTACATAATCAACTGATTGTTGTCCACTAAATTGAGTTGTTTCAAACAAACCAGCAAAACTCATCTCTTGCCCATCTTCTAATGGGGAGGAGCTTCGTACTAATGAATCGTCTAATCTATTTATCTCTCTTTCATGTTCTCTCCAATCTTGTCCAACAGGTACTAAAATAAACGGTTGAATGGGGATTTCTGGAGCATTACTTCTAATATAATTGAGAACTGCTCCCTTCGCTCCATATGTAGCAACTTCTTGCTCTAAACTCATGATAATGAAGTTAAATATCACTATTTAAACTTACTTTTTGTGATTTGAACAGGAAGAAATAACTATTAACGAATAATCGATATGTCACAAATGAGTGGTCGCTTATCGAGGACAAGTTTTATAAATAAAAGCGATTTATAGTATGTAAGGCATATTCCAATAGCAGTTTGAAAAAATCCCTAAGAAGTGCCACAAAGGTGTTTGTTCGGCAGGGGCATATTATTCTTTCTCAGAATCTTCATCTTGCAAATCCAAATCTTCATCCAAATCCTCTGTTGCATAGTTCTCTAAAGCGGCAAGTATCTTATCGAGTTTCGCATTCAATTGATTAAACTGCTCTAAAGAGATTCCCATCTGGGTAGGCCGATCATGAGCACTGGCGCCTTTGCGATCGGTATTTCTAAAGCAATCATTGCACAAAACAGGCTTATCTCCTGATGGCTTGAAAGGAACTTGGCATTGTTTTCCGCAAGCATCACAGGTCGCATCATGCATCTCGGTTCGTCTCTCAAATCCTCCAGAAGGTCTTCCTCCAAAACTGCGAGAGTTATTTCTCCCTCGAAACCCATCTCCTCTGTTTCTGCCTCCAAATCCTCCTGACCTTCCTCCTGATCTAAAGTTTCCCATAGAGACTTACCTGATTATCAGTATATAAACCTATAGCATTCTGTTTTCTAGAATAGCGCTAGATTTTATCTAAATCTATATAAACAAAAGCAACCAAAGAAGAGAAGAGGATAAGATGAAGAAATATGCATATTCACTGCTGCTTACAGGAATACTCGTCCAATTAGGCTGCTCTACGACATCTCCCGGCAGTATAATGGAATCAAAAGTTCAGCAAAAGACCGAAGAAAATGCTGCTCAAGAAAGAGAGAAGACAGGCATAGAAAAGATAGTCTATGGAATCCGCACGATGTTTGACGGAGCAGCACGGTTGCTCGTGCCTATCTACGGTCCATGGAGAGACTATCAAGAAGAAAAAAGAAAGTCCTAAATACTCTAATGCCGTGCTCCCCTAAGATGGTAGTCTTCCCATCTCCTTACCTCATTCTCATCTAAAGTATAGCGCTCCTTTCTGCTTTCTACATGCTTGTCTCGATATAAAGCTCCGAGCAGTAATCCGCTTCCCATCCCTGCAAGATGCGCAATATTGCCTACATTGCTCGGTACAAAGATGCCGATAATATCTCCGAGAGACCAGAGAATGCCTGCAATAATAATCGGCATAGGCAACCCAAAAGCAAACACCATCAAGCTAGGTCTTACAACTACCAGTACTCCAATCACCCCGAAGATAGCTCCTGAAGCACCGAGAGAAGCAGGATAGAATTTAAAGGCAATGAGATTTGCAAGTATTCCTGTTAGGAAGAAGACAAATAAAAATCTTCTGCTCCCAATCAATTTCTCAAGCATGCTGCCAAACAATGCTAGTGCAAACAAGTTATACAGAAGATGGGCAGGATCGCCGTGCAAGAACAGTGCAGTAACAAACCGCCATGGTTTAGTTAATGCTCCAGAGTTCAGCAGCAATGCTTCAGTAAACCCTGGAATAATGGCTTGTACTATGAAGACAAGAATGCATAAAGCGGATAAAATAAGGGCATAAAAACGCATCTGGAAGTAAAGAGAAGCTAGTTAAAAAGTATTTGCATCAGTGGTTTTGTTAAGCGAGCGGGTGATGGCTAAATTTATCGTCGGTGTCTTATGATATTAACTTAAGCGAACTTTTGTAGTTTATCGTCGTTATTTGTGATTTTATCACCTTTTAATTTAACGGAACCGCATCAGTAAGTTTAAATATCATGTCACTAAGAGAAAATATGGCTCGCTTTGCTGTAAATCAGCCCTGGCACTTCGGGTATACTCCTAGAGATTATTATGACACGCTGACACGAAAGCAAAAAGCAAACGTGCATCTCCCGCACCTTTCACTTGATACGCTTGAAGAACTATTTGAGATGACTCTGAAGACGCCTCCTGCACGTGCAATTCACGCCCCAAAGATAATTGATATGATGGCGCTCACCCGGCATAGTGCACCTTTAACAGTTCTCAGTGTTGCCTGTTACTGCAAGCCATTAGGAGAGCTTGACATAGATTCCTCCTTTCTAAGAATGCTCGCTTCAAAACTAGAAGAGTGCACAATTCCTTTCTGCACTAAGAAAAGCAGCAATGCAGTTTACGCAAAAACACTTACTGCCTGGATCTCAGAAGAAGTAAGAAGAGAGTATGAGCGAATTGAGAAGAGATATCAACAAGGAAAACTAGCAAGGCAGGAGAGAGATTTAATGAGTGGCATCTTATTTGGGTTCCCACTTGGAGAAGTGTTCTCCTAGTCATGTGAGTTTAATCGTGGAGACGTGCGCAAGCTGCATCGGGCGACAGGCCTGCCTTTTGCATCCTATCCTGGAGGATGGTCATCAGAATGGAAAAGGAAAGTGGGATATAAAGCGCATCAACATCTCCAAAGAAGCATCTTGCCTGCCATCCTGGGAGTCGAAAAGGAAGAAGTAAATACTATGGGCAAGGTCTAAAGCTGCAGTTGCGGGCAGGATCTCTGCCGACAAAGGAGCCGTCAGGGCACTCCTGAACTTCCTGAGTACAGTAAATCTGCTCTCCAGAACTTGTCTCATTACCATAAGAGATACTGCCTATAGGATGTGTTGCATAATACCACAAACCTCCAGCCAATAGCAGGATAATCAGTATCCAAATCAACGTTTTCCAGTCCATTTTAAAACAAGGACTCTTCTCTATAAAAGACTTTGTAGTTTCCACTTCCTGAAGGATGCTAAGACTTTTATACCTCCGATTACCTTTCACCGGGGAAGTTGACATTCAAGAAACAGTAGGTTTCTTAAGATGGCGATTGTAGTTTAACGGCAGAACGACGGACTGTGGCTCCGTAGACGAGGGTTCGACTCCCTCCTTTCGCTTTTTCTAGTGAAAAAGAAAAGCGAAATTATTATATAGAACCATCTATTCTAATAAACAGATGAAAGGGGTTGTATATTCTCTAGGTCTATCTTTAGTTCTTACAATTGGATGCTCTTCTCCAGATTCTATTCTCCAGAGAGAATACTCTCCAAAGAAAACTCTCAATGCATTAAATACAGATACCAACTCATTAGCACAGGAAGTTTACCATGCAGTAGTGCATAAAGGCAATGAAGCAGAATATGTGCAGGAAGGCGCAGAGAAAGTAATTTGTATAACTAGGCACATAAAAGACAGTATTTATGTTGTAACTGCAAGAAAGAGTGAAGAAGGGAATGAGCTTGAACTCATCCTTATACGGAATGAGTATGAAGGCCTGCGCTTTAGCGATTCTTCAGCAGACGGTAAACTGGAAAGAACAGCAGTGCTCAGCGTAGATTTAGCTAAAGATAAGAACGGCGACATAAGAATAGATTACCATGTTGAATCCGTAAGTAAGAATCCTCTGCATGAAGAGTATCAAGAATGCCTAAAGCACATTCTCGAAGAGCTTAAAAGAGAAGAAAAAGAGGATATCAGTGATGACGCGCATATTCTTACGTTACGAAACCCTTCGGGTTTTAACCAAGGACTAAAGTCTGTGATTCTTACTAGTCTTAATGTAACTTATTAGTAGTCACAGTAGAAAGGTTTAAATATGCTCTCTTCAATAAATATGCATGAAGCAGTTAGTCAGAGAAACACGAGAATATTGCGGAGCCGCAGAAGCACTTTCGGATAATTTTGCAAAAGCATTAAGCAATTTACTCCAAGGAGTTATGCAGGCAGAAGGTGGAGTAATAGGAGACTATAATGAAAGTAACGGAAGGAATGATGGCATGTATTATGAGACTGAAACGCGGAGATATACTTTATCTAGAGGCAGTGCACAGGTACAAATAACACGCTTCGAGCAAGGTGAAATAGATAAGATGCGCACAAGTGCGGAAGCATGGATTACTTTTGCGGTGCAGTCTGAATTGGAAACACGGCTAGAAGAGACATGTAAGAGAGTTCTTGGAGAGCACGCCTTTCAGGAAAGAGAGCGGCATGCACTGCAGGGACAGATTTAAGATGGTATTCGAGAAAAACAAAGAAATCGAATTACAGGAAAGAGGGTATTATGAATTACTATCAGAAAGAAGCATCCGAGAGCAGGAACAGAAGCGCATGCAAGAAAACCGGCACAAGAGCATGTACAAGGTAGGGCTTGGGCTTATAATCACCACAGGTATCGTCTCGCTCTTTTCATGCAGTGGATGTGTAAGTCCTGAGACGAAAGCAGCACGAAGAGCTGATCCCTACAGCCATATAGATCGTGATCAGCGCAGTAAAGTAGAGCCTTCTGGATCTCCCTATTCAGACCGGAAAGAAGTTCCGCTTTGGTTGCCGCCGTTTTAAGTATTCTTAGGTAAAGATATTCTTGAGGAAGTTCTTGATAAATGCAATTAAACGAGAGAATGCATTACTCTCTTCTTCCATCACACCAGTATCTGATTGAGTACTGGATTCACTTGATGACTCCTGCTCTTCTGCCTCTCCTGCACTGGCTGATGATGCATCAGTATTGAAACTGCTCGCACCAGTGCTGCTGCTTCCTCCACCGCCACCCCCTCCGCCTCCCGAGCCAGAACTTCCAGAAGTGCTGCCTGCAGATGATGCAGTGGCAGATGATGCTGGTTGCTGAATAGTGCCTTCTCCAGAGGCAAGGCAAGCACCATCAGAACAGCCCTTGCTGCACGAGAAGAAGGAGAAGCTAATTCGCTGATTAATGCATCTCGGGAAGTATGCAGTTACAGCATCAATACAGCTTGAAGAATAATTCAAGAAGGAGATAGAGGTATGCTCATCGACAAATGCATCAACAATGCATGCATTTTCTGAAGCAGTGGAAGAGAATACTACAGGCGCCCCTTCCTCAGAGAATAATGCTAGATTATCCGAGAAGTAATGCTCATAGGAAGTATAGTTTGCAAGAAGCGAGATAAGGTAGGAAGTTGCAGCAGGATTCTTTCCGAGCACAAAAAAGTAGTCTGCATTAGTATCACCTGCTGAACTTCTATAAATCAAGCCATAATGTGTACTTATGTTAAAATCAAGTGTGCTCTTTTCCAAGATAGTCTGAGAGAAGGGATATTCATCAACAAAGAGAGTGCATTCATCAGTAAACGGAACAATGTTGAAGGTAGATCGTATCAAGGACGTATTGGCAGAGGTTTCTGAATCCAGAGAACATGGTCTGAGAGTAAGTTCCTCAAGCGAATCAAAGAGCGAGGCGGATACTCCAGGAACTATCAAGAAAGAGAACATCAAAAACACGATGTGCCACCACGCACTAAAGTGCGTGGTTTGTGACAGGCACTCGTGTTTTGGATGCTCAAGAACGCCTTGCCTTAAAAGGCAAGGTTTTAACGTTCTTGACATAAACATGATTACTATGCCTCTGCTCGCTATCAAAATATTCTGCTTCATTAGTCTAACACCTTCTTAAATCCGCATTGGTACGTGGTCTTCTGTTTACCCTTGACAGTCTCCTCATACTTTGAAACCTCTAATGACCATCCATCTCCAAGATTAATCCCTTTCTTCTTTGCAAGCAGATTGCACTCTGCTACTTCATTCACTTTATCATTAAGCTCGATAGTGAATGAGAATATGAGCAGCTTCAATCCAGAGCAACTCCCTCCGCTTGTGCAGAGTCCTGGTTTGACTTTCTTAGTCCAAAAGCTCTTGTACTTACAAGCATAACCAACTTTAGCCCGCTTTTTCAGTTCTTCTTTGCTGATTTTCTTGCATCCATTCACTGCATCGAAATCCTCCGAGCAGGTATCACAAGGAGTCACATACACGCCTTTCGGAGGCCAGACGGTGCACAATGGCGTATAATTCCCTTCAACCTCGCCATCAGCATTTGTGCTTTCTGTTCGTTTCTCAAATAAAGTCAAGCATGATTGATATCCTTTCTGGTCATTAATTGGGTCATAGATCGGTTTCTCATTCCTTAATTGGCCGGGCTGGCACTCCAGCGTCGAGCATGAGCACGAGTAGGAAAGTTCAGCAGGGACTGGTTCATCTAAAGCATATGGTGGGAACCAATTGCACTGGCCAGTAACATCGTGCTCTTTCTGCGTCTTGTCAGGCAGTTCATACACATACTCTAAGGTGCATGCTTCTCCTGCAGGTTTTTGATTAAACCCTGTTGAGGTGCATGTATAGCATTCTGTTCCTTTCGGATCCCAGGGGAAATTACCGATATACTTGACTTCCTTGCCTCCACTGCACTTTGTGCACAGGTCATTCGCCACACCCTCATTCTCATATTCCACCTTTCCGTCTTTGCAGTACGAACACTGGTCTGAATACCCTCCGCCAAGTGTATCCTCCCCTTCAGCAACATTCACCAATGCGCCTTCAGCGTTGCAGTACACGCACGCATATTCTGGCTTCTCAGGATCAGGAGACTCTCCAGAGGCAATTCCGGAACATTCAGGGTCAACTGGCTCAGAGTACTCTGGCTCTTCAGAAGTAGGATAGCAGTCAGCATCATCTTCCTCGCCTTCATCACATACACCATCTCCTGGAGCAAGATTCAAGCCAGGTTTCAGAACAAGGAAGTAAGCTCCTACTGCAGCCACAAGTATTAAAACGCAGAATAAAACAAAGGCAGGGGCTGCAATGCCTCGACGTTGCATACAATCTCCCCTCATTGTGAAAACAGTACAAAATACTATTTAAAGATACCGTCAATAAAGGTCATCAAAAGCACGATGTGCCACCACGCACTAAAGTGCGTGGTTTGTGACAGGCACTCGTGCCATCAAGAACGAAGTTCTTGACTGCCATCAAGGATTGAAAATCCTTGAGGTTTGGATGCCGAAAGAACTTTCAGTTCTCGGGCACAGAAAATCTACTAGATTTTCTCGTGCTCAAGGAACTACCACACCATAAATGGTGTGGTTTTCATCAAGTTCCTTGACATAAAAAGATATGCTTCCTTCTAGAGAGACTAGATGAAAAGACTTGCTAAGACCTTAGAGCATTAAGAGAATATTTACACTGTAATGAGCTTTGCGGACATCAGCTAACAATTTATCACTTGATAGAGGAGTATATTCTTGCATAGCTACCTCCAAGCAAAATTGTAAGGTATTTAGGAGAGATTAAAGATTAGCTAAACCATTTGTCAAAGAGCTGCTTGAGGTAAACCAGAACTCTCACAAGAGGATTCTGCAGCACTTCCTGTTGCTCGGACGTCAATGATTCACCAGTTCCTTGTAAGTCAATACTTGCAGCCAACTCTGATTCAACAGAAGTTGTATTCTGAGTGGTGAAGAAGCTGACAATGCGTGAGATGAATCCGCTTCCCGAACCGCTGCTTCCTCCACCGCCACCTCCTCCGCCTCCCGAGCCAGAACTTCCAGAAGAACTTGCAGAAGCAGACGAACTATCGGCTCCAGCTCCAAGAGTAACATTAATCGAACTGTTCGAGTTGTTGGAAGGTATGGTTTGATTGGTAGTCTGGTTTCCAGTTTGGTTAGCTGTTTGATTCGATTCCGCAGAAGAAGGAGAGGATTGGAATTCTCCAGAATCAGCAGGCAGTGGAATTACCATACTTCCCTCTGCGCTGAATGCCAATAGTGTTGTATTAAATAGAACTCTCTCAGAAGCATATCCTCCTACACGGCTAAGAATATACGTTAACGCACTAACATTCTTTGCAGAGATAATGACATATTCGTCATCGCTTCCTGAAGCATGTCTATACTGTACCAAAGCATACGCCTTCTGTTCTGCCGTACTCACATATGCCTGCGCTGCACTTCCTAACGGCAGGTAATCAACAATGAAAGTGCAATCAGACTCTCCTGAAGTAACAAGGGTAAATGTTCCATGTAATGAAGAAACAGCAGCGTTCTTTGGATTAACAAGAATGCATGCGCTTTCGCTCTGCTGGAAAGAGTCAAATGCCTCTGCTAACGACACAGCACTTGCTAGTGAGCTACTCAACAAAAGAAGAGAAAAGAGTGCTAAGAGAGATAAAAATTTAGAAGCAGACATACCGATCAATTTCATCAACTGTACCGTCTTTGTCAAAATCAAGCTTTACAAAAGTCCCATGAAGAGGATTGGAGTCTTGCAAGGGACAGCTAGCTATATCATATCCTGCATCGTTCGCAAGGCTCTCAGGAGTTGTTTGTCCAGGAGTAGCGCCTGCATCCAAAAGCAAACAACCAGAGGGGCATCCTTTCTTGCATGTTCCAGCTTCGGTACAGAGCCCTGTCTTTATCTTTCCAAAGAAAGTTTTATATTTACATGCAGTTTTCCCAGCTATGAAGTCTTTTATATGCGCTGCATCTACCGGAAGGCACCCGAATTTAGTGTCGAATACCTGCGTGCATGGATTGCATTCTTGTAGATATGGTGTTTGTTCTGGCTGCCAGTAACCGCAACTCTCTTCCCCTGTTTGAAGGTTAGTGCCGAATCCAGTGCACTGAACAACCCCAAAGGTAGCCAAGGATTTAGGCGGAAGTGCCAAGGTCTTCTTGTACTCCCCTGGTTTACACTCTCCTGAAGAGGTACAGACACAGCTCGAAGGATTGCTTTTATCGCTATCTCTACTGCTTGCCGCACTTTGAATCTTGAGCAGGATTTCTGCCTTAGTAAATTCGCTTGATTCCCCGAGTAGATTAAGATGCTCATCAAGTATGCACGAACCGCCGCTCAATGTCTGCTCCTTCCCGAACATATCAACAATCTTGCTGCACGAAGTCCCAGCAGAATAATATCCTGGCTTCATGCCTTGATTCCTTTCAGGTGTGCATGTAACACATGAATCACTCGCTACATCAAGCCCATCACCTGGATACGAAACCCTCTTCATGCCGCTGCACTGGGTGCATGACCAGAAGTCTATCGAATCGCTATCACTTGTATATCTTGCTTTGGGGAATCCTCCCTCGCAAAGAGAACACTCTGCATCTGCATTTTGCTTTCCTTTTGGCGCATTGCCATCAGGAGTATCAACTACATCTCCATCGCTGCAAATCTGGCATCCATTGCCGTATACAGTCCCATCAGCATTATAGGAGGATTGTCCGTTTAGAGTAACTCTATCTGCCTGGCCATTTGCATCACATAAGATACAACTCTTGCCAGGAGCACGATCTCCATATACTATCTGTCCAGTGCTATCAATGCATTCAGGATCTGGCTCAGGCAGTTCCGTCCCTTCACTCACTCCTTGTTCATATTCAGGTTCTTCTTCATCAGGACTCAGCAACGGAGGATTGGCGATAAAGATTGCATATACTAAGAAAAGAACCAGCAGCAGAATAACGAGCGCCGCAATGCCTGTAAGAGGCGAAGAAAAAAACCGCGAAACCGGCGAAGCTGAACTACCCCTTTTTCTGACCATAGTGTGTCTCTAAAAAGATAGATACTGCTCTATTTAAAGATGTTGATGCTATCAGTGCAAAAAGATACATTTTTAAGGTACACAATGAGAAAGGATGATGGCATCATCGGATACAAAAGACTATACATTAGTTAAGCATCTTCAACTGGGATTAGAAGTCGTTGTTCAAGAATATATCTCTGGAGAAGAAGGAGAACACTACAGGATTGAGTATATAAAAGACTTGTCAGGCAGTGATTTCCTTCGTGAAGTACGAAATTACTATGAGCGTTTTGAGCCAGAAAAGGGGGTAAGTGTAACCATTGATGGAGCAATGAACATGTGGAGCAATGTAAAGGAGAAAAGAAGATTTGACATAGGTGTAAACATTACACGCTTCGATGAGTATGCGCTCATGTCATTGGTGCCTTCCTAAAGAATAATATCTTAGAACAGAGAGCACTGCAGTTAAGAACTCTATGGCAAAACTATAAGGCATCAGACGAAGAGAAGAAGAATATCTTTATCCATAATATCAAGCACGATGTGCCACCACGCACTTTAGTGCGTGGTTTATGACAGGCACTCGTCTTTGGATGCCGAGAGAACTTTCAGTTCTCGTCAAGTTCCTTGACACGATAATATCTGCAGACATCAGCTAACAATATTTATTATCTAACTCTAAAATCTCTTTCCTGCCTTGATTTATCACACAGCAAGCTATGCTTATTCGCTCGACTCAAGATCCTTCTCATCAATGCTGTTGATTGCCTGCTTAAAGAGCTTGAACTTATCTGCAGGGATTCTAGTTCCTGCCTTGGTGAAGCCAGTATACCGCTCTGACTTCACAAATTCCCGGATTGTCACGCCGCGCTTCCCGCCAAAATCGTCAATTCGAATAACTATATCAGTATCAGAAGATTTCTGAATTCTGTCTATATCTTTTTCCATATGCTAAACAAGGTAAACTTCTATATAAACATATGGCACGTACATCCTGTCATTAAGATAATTGCAAGGGCATGGATAACTGCGTTGCTTGTATGACATAGTTTTAGCAGTTATCTATTAGAGGATTGCTTGGTTGTGCAGCTGGAGCAGGCCTTGACTATGCAGACAAGAGATTCTCCTTGTATGGTCCGCGGGATGAGACTTCTTTAGGCAGACTGAACCGTTTCTATTACTGATTATAAGAACCACTTCACTATTCCTGCGATAACACACAATCCAAGCATCCGTGGAATCAATCCAAACCAAAAGAAGTTGCGCCTGGAGAAGTGCAGTGCACCAAAGATAAGAGGGATAAAAGGCAAGGGAGAAAGCGCAGCAATAAGCACATACCATCTCCCATGCTCGTTCATTGCATGAATAATTTTGGTGAGCGTCTTAGTAGAGAATAATGAGGCAGCAAAATGCAGGCCATATAATCTACCGACGGCAAAACCCAATGAGGAACCGAGCGCAGAACCAATGAGCGTCACCAATAAGACAACAAATAGATTAATATTGAAGAGCGGCGAACTAAAAATAATTATATGAGGAGAGATGTATTGGGGCACGAACTCAAGCACAAGAGAGATAAGAAAAAATGCCAGAACTCCGTAAGTCTGAAGCTTCATCACAACCTGTGACTCAAGGTTCTGATAGAAAAATGCACTGAAGATAAAAGAAGCTGCAATAAGAATAAGAAATAAGATAGATATAGCACGAACAAAAAACCTAAGGGAAGGCATCTTATATTGAAGAGAGTGTGCAATCCACAGACATATGTCACCCCTAAATTATTTTAGTAAAATCAAAGTAAACTTGAGCAGGAGTTTTCTTTTCTAAACTTGTATGCGGTCTAATATGATTATATCTCATTCTA
>JACPXY010000010.1 GCA_016196285.1 Candidatus Pacearchaeota archaeon
AGGCTTTCCCTCTCCATCGCTCTCTCCAGACATATCCACCACATGGATAAATGCATCAGCAGCTGATAAGTCGTTCAGAAAAGCATTTCCTAGCCCTTTCCCTTCTGAAGCTCCTGCAACTAATCCTGCCACATCAAGCAATTCAAAGGGCACGAATCTCATTCCTTTCTTCACATACCCTTCCCGCGGATTGCTAATCTTTCCAAAATCACTTGCAAGGTCGTGAATCTTCACATAAGCTATGCCATGATTCGGTTTGATAGTTGTAAATGGATAGCTTGCAATTGCTACATCTATTAATGTAGCTGCCTTAAAGAAAGTGCTCTTTCCTGCTGAAGGTCTTCCAACTAATCCTATTAACATGATACTCTCCAATAAAATAAGGTTATAAATCTAATCATAATAGTAATCTTTCTGAAATCCGAGTATCTTTCTTTATTATCTTCAGCATTAAACCTCTATTATGTCAAGGAACTTGACGAAAGCCACACCATTTATGGTGGGGTAGTTCCTTGAGCATCCAAAGCACGAGTGCCTGTCACAAACCACGCACTTTAGTGCGTGGTGGCACATCGTGCTTTTGATTCTGCAATCCAATAAACTCCAGGAGAATATATCGCTCATTTTCAACTTCCAAGTAAAGTTTAATTGATTCTTCTGTTATGTCATCCAAAACTGCCTTCATTCACAATAAAGCGGTCGGCCATGCAGAAGCACAATGCATTCTG
This sequence comes from Candidatus Pacearchaeota archaeon, assembly GCA_016196285.1. GTDB lineage: Archaea > Nanobdellota > Nanobdellia > Pacearchaeales > GW2011-AR1 > SICV01. The sequence goes on from JACPXY010000010.1 coordinate 729, forward strand.
CTGCCCATATGCTTCAGACTGAAGAAAATCTATCTTCTCCCTAATAAGGAACTGCTCATACGTATGTGGGTCGCCTGCTCTGCCTCGTTCAGCGATCCACTTCCAGCGTCGGAGACGCCCTGCAGATACACCAAGCAAGAAGAAACTGGGAAGCTGTTGTAATGCAAGCACCTCTGCGGTACTTCTAAATCCTTCAATCACATAATCTGTATGCGGCTTGATAAGACTGATAATCTTCTTCGCCCAGATATCCAATCCTTCTTTCTGTCGAAGCTCATTGCCGACAGAAACCAAGGTTGAACGCGTTATCTCCTGACCTCTGCGTACAACCTCTTCAATGATAAGATCAGAAAATGCCAGCCTTTTAAATCCCTGGGCAACAAGTATATCAGATACCGCCCCTTTACCGCTGCCAATCAGTCCTGTAAGCCCTATAATCATAATCTATCGCATCGTAACACATATAAATACCTGTGCAACTCTCTAAAAAGATGACAATGAGCTGGGCGGATAAACAAAAAGCAGAGTTATATCTTGAGGAGTATCGCAAGAAAAAAGTTCCAGGGTTTGCAGGTCAGATTCCATTAATTGCAGAAGAAGGAACTTACTATGGAAGAAGTCTCAAAAGGAAATTGCGTATGCCCTCTCACACTGCGCTATCCGTCACTGCAGCAGGAATTGTTGGATACAAAGGAGAAAAACCAGAAGCAGGAGAGCGCACACCATTAGAAGCGCATTCCTTGGTCAAACTGGTATCTCGTTGCTTTGATGTTCCTGAAGAGCTGGTGTTCAGACCGAGAAGATTCTATCAACAATCTTCTTTTCTCTCGCTCCCGATGGAAAAGCAACTGGCTGAACTGACCAATGCATTTACTGGCTGTCAATGGTATGATATGTTCGTGGCCCGGCAGAAACGTGCGGCTGAGCACTTCACTGAGAGACACTGTGTGATGGAGTGGGAACTCAATACCGTGCCATCTCTGCTCTCTCGCTTTGCAACCTCAAGCGACACTCTAAAGCACCTCAGGCAAAGAGGATTTATCAGGGATATAAGCGGGAAGGGCATACCTAATAGAGCATATACTACTCGAGTCAGCAACGTCTGGCTTGCACACTTGCTCTCTCTTGTCTATGAACGACCCTTGAAGGAGATCTGGCGTTCTGCAGCAGAAGATGCATTCTATCAGAAGCTCCTCCATGAGACTGTTCCTATAGCTATTCATACGTATGCGGAAGAGAGAAAAATCGATTTGCTTAGAGTGTATTCAATAAGTGAAGGTGCCAAGAAGATTGGAGAACGGTGCGGGCTCTTTCGGGATAGCAAGCGTGCAGGGAGAATTGAGGTAACCTGGATAGCTTCAAGGAAAAGGTATCACATACACGGATTCGATCTCGCAGTTTTCGGCTTGAAGGAACAACAGAGGAGAAACCCGCGACGGGAAGGTGTCGCTGCATTGTTCAACATTCCTTCCGATGAGGTAAGTAAGTTAAGGGTCGATATAAGCCTGGGGGGAAACTTCAACCTCTATTATTCTGCATTCCCCCTCTTTGATCAGATTGCCGCCTTGCAGAAAGAACAAATACTTCAAGAAACATCAACTAATCGGATAAAAAAAGCTATCCAAAGACCAAATATCATCAATCTACTCTATGGGCGCTGAGACCAACCTTTAAATAATCTCCTCAATTCTCAGCCTCGATCCCGTAGCTCAGCCCGGTTAGAGCACCGCTCTTATATGAGTGCCCTTCATTAGAAGGGCATGTATCCTCCTCTCGAGGAGATCTAGGTACAGCGGGGGTCCGGAGTTCAAATCTCCGCGGGATCATGACATCAGAAGAGTAAAAGACCCATAACTATAAATATAATTCTATCTAAGTAATAGGGTGCTGAACGCTCAGAGAAAACTGCGGATTGCATAACTAGTATAAGACCGATAGATTAATAAACGCTATAATGGGGGTTTGAGTATAGAATGACAGAAACACCTCTAACACGCTCACGAACAGGTAATGAAAACTTATTGAGCTTAGCTAAAGAGCGAACTCTTACTTCTGATGAATTACTGGCGCTAATGTCACGAAGCTTCTACAAGCCAATCCAATTACTTGAGATAGCTAAAGGTTCAGAGGAAGTGGACAAGAGACCTGCAATACGATGTGCATATAATATTTTGCGTGAGTGCGATACTATTGAAGACGGTAAAGAAGGAGTGGAGAGAAAAGATTGGGCCCTTGATAAGATAGGATTCCTCGTAAGTCAGGTAGAGCGAAGAAATGGAGAAGGTATTCAGGATATACTTACTAGTGAAGATTTCAAGGGAGTTACAGAAGTGGCGACACAGGGAGCAAGAACAGAAGATGAACGTGTCTTTGCAGAACACTTTGGAAAAGGACCTGTTCTCCTTGAGATGCATGGTCTGCCTCGCCCAGTAAGAGATGCTATTAACTATTGCACGGGACGCATGATTCTTGGTATGGAAGAGTTCATACAGAAAGGACCTATTCAGAGTACTCAGCGCCTAATGGATTACTGCTTTTACGTGGCAGGCAGCGTGGGTGATTCACTAAGTAGGATTATACTTCATACAGATAAAGTTGAGCTAAACAAAGAATTAGCAGAAAGTTTCGGGCAATACCTGCAGCTCGTGAATATCATCAAGGGAATACAGCGTGACTGGACAGAAGACCGTATCTATGTGCCTGCTGATATGCATCCTAATGAGAGCCATGAATTTCTTATGCAAGGAAAAGGTCCTGACGCCGATAATTTGAGAAGGGTAGTACTGTCTGATATGTGTGATCTTGCAAACAAAAACTTCGCAAATGCCTCCGAGTATCTCGCCTCAATTCCTGCGCATGTGCCAGGCTATCGAACATTCTGCACGTTGCCATTCATTGGTGCACAACAGACGCTTCAAGTAATGAGCGAAGCAAATCCAAATGACGTCTTCGCAGGTAGAGAAGAAGCAATTAAGGTGCCTGATGGAACATTTACCAATATAGGTAATTTTATAATGGGATTGCGGACTAAGGAATCTCAGCGCGTCTATGATTGGCTTGCCTCTTATCGGGCAAATCCCAGAGACTTCTCCTTCAAACCAGGCGAGTATGAATCTTGGTCAGAAAGATGGACGAAAGAATAAGCGTATTGTGCTTTGATTAGATACATTAAGCTTGTATTCTTGCAGAATAGAATTTAAAGACGAAGATAAACCCGTAGATTTACATCAATAAATCTGCCTACTGCAAAATTAGACATCAGCTAATTACTCTCTGCATACATTATACTTGAAGCTACTTCTTACCTAATAAAAGGCAGTATTCTCCTTTCTTCTCAGGCAGAAACTGCACATCTTTGAAATAAAGCTTGCAGAAATTCTGCAGTTCAGATGAATAGAACTTATATTGAATCGCCACTATAATCTCATCTCCTTTTCTGAAGTAGACTGTCTTTCCTTTATGCGTCATTTTCTTGTCAACTAATACTGTATAGTATCCTTCTAGTCTGCCATGGGCAAACCGAGTGCCGACTTGAACTTCTTTCTCAGAAAAGCCTAGTCCTTTGACAATATGTACAAACCACTTATGGAATAGAGGATCTTTATATTTCTCGAGATGCACAAATCTCTTGCCGGTGCGGTACCCATTACCGATAATCAAAGAATCTCCGGGAAGCATATCTTTGCTGATTTGGTACAAGAAATCATTGATATCGTATTGTGCAATCGTTCCTCCCAACAGTAGAACGACATTTGATTGGTATTCTGAATTTCTTAGCATGGGAGCTATCTCTCCCATCTCTGAGAACCCAGTTAGAAAGGGTTTGATAGCAAATACTTTATTCGAATGCATGGACCTCACGCGTTTGACTGCCATGTCTAATAAGGTCTTGCTTACATCAACTGGACAGTAGCGCATCCGTACGTTCGCAGGAAGCTGTTTGATAAATGCTGCTGCTTTCGAGCCATCACCGCATCCTAAGTCAATAAGGTTAAATGTCGTAGCTCCGCAGAATCCAGCAATGAGCTTTGCACGCTTTTTGAGCAGACCAAGCTCAAGGTCAATAAAATTCTTGCGGTACGGAGGATAGGTAGTAAGATTCAGATAACCTTTGACAAGCTCAGGAGTAAGATACCACAGTTTCGCATTCGCAACATCCCAACTGCGCTTCTTGCCTTGAACTGAGTAGCCTCTTTTTACCAGCTCATTGAAAATAACTGTATTGACAGGCATATAACTAAAAATTTCCATCCTTTTTATGCTTTTGCTTTCCTAAAAACTACTACATAAATACATCAAACAACAAGGTTTAAAAGCAATTTTGGGTTTCAAGTCCCATGCCTCTGTAGTCTAGTGGTCAAGGACGACGCCCTTTCGCGGCGTAAACCCGGGTTCAAATCCCGGCAGGGGCATACACCTTTATGGAACCTTTCAGGGATTTTGAAGACAAACTCCCGACAAGAGCTATAAGGAATAGTGCCTAAACAACACTATGAAGATAGATCCATACAACAGTAAAGAAACGTACTTCTCGTGGCGAGAATCAGCCAAAGAAGGTATTGCAAAGATTAGCCGAGAGAACTCTACAATCATACTCCAGTACCTCGATGATATGGAGAAGGGAGCAAATGTAGCTGTTGGAAGCCCTAAGGGAGCGAGAAGCTATCTACGATTAAACTCATTGAAAGCGAGAATGTGCTTCTTTGCACAGCTCTTTGAAGAACGCTTTGGACTATCAAAAATAACCGATATAAATGAAGATCAAATTATCACTTTCTTTTCTGATATGCGAAAAGGAGTTATTAAAAAAGTAAATGGTAAGGAGTATAAGTCAAATGATACTTATACAAAAATATTCAGAGCTTTTTGGCACTGGTATGAAAAATCAAGTAAGAAGAAAGGAATAGAAATTAAAGATATTACAGTAGATTTAGATACAAGCGAAGAAAAACCTGATTGGGTATATCTTACTGAAGAACAAATAAAACGCCTCTCAGATAACGCTAAATTTGACTATAAAGTTCTCATATTATTTTTATTCGATTCTGGTATTAGAGCTCCAACTGAATTGCTTAATGTGAAAGTATCTGATCTTTATAATGATTGTAAAGAATTGAATATACGTCAGGAAGGAAGTAAAACCTTTGCGAGAAGAATTAAACTTATGATCTGTTCTACATTAGTAAAGAAATTCATTATATTAAAAGATCTTAAATCAGAAAATTATCTTTTTGATATAACTCCGAAAGTGGCTAATAAATATCTTAAGAGACTTGGAAGAAAACTTTTTGGAGATATCCCTAGTCCAGCAGGGCAGAAATATTCAGATTTGACCATGTATGATCTGAGACACTGCTCATGTTGTTATTGGTTGCCCCTCTATAAGTCTGAATCAGCATTAAAATACAGATTTGGATGGAAAAAGTCTGAAAAAATACATTACTATAGTGAGCTCCTAGGAATGCGAGATACCATCTCTGAAGATGACATTCTTATTGATGTAACAAGAACAGAATTAGAAAAAAGACTTGAAAGAACTGAGAAGGAAAAACAACTAATGCAAGAGAAGCTTGGTACTATGGATATATACTTACAGCAAATAGTAGAG
>JACPXY010000071.1 GCA_016196285.1 Candidatus Pacearchaeota archaeon
AAAACGCAAACCTCTCCATTTCTTCATGATGGAGATTATCCTATAGATTTTGATAGAGCTTATCTCTTTAATCTATTTGGAAGTGAGTATCTCGAGGTTAGAGCTAAACAGGGCGAGACTATAGAAAAATGTGTCCTAACATTATCTTTCCTGCCAGACCCGCGTGAAGCTGAAAAATATGAAATAGCTAGAGTCTATCTTGCAGAGAATAGATGGTGCTGGAAGTCAGATTTTCTACCAGGTTTCTCCGGCTAGATGAAGAGCCAAACCATATAATTATTTCCAACACCTCTAACTTCATAGGGCATCAGCTAACAATATCTATTATTTAACTCTAAAATCTCTTTTCTGCCTTGCTTTATCCCCAAGGCAAGACATTGTATTAATGAAGAATAAATCTCAATCTTTGTTTCTAATGAGGTGTACTAAACATATTTAAATAATTTCTAGCTCGAAGATGAACCATGTATCAGCTTGAGGGTGAAGAATATCTTGAAGCAGTCAGCTATCTATCACTCGCGGTCAAATATGCGCAGCGCTCAACGTGTCTGCGCGGACGCTGCGGCTCGATACTTATCCTTAATGATACTCTGATTGGGGCCGGTTTCAACTCGCCTCCTGGCAACGACGAGAGCCAGAGAAGATGCATGAATGATAAATCGAAACTGCATGCTCGTGTAACTGATAAGACTTGCTGCGTGCATGCAGAACAGCGTGCGCTCATTGATGCACTACGAAGTAATCCTGAGAAGGTGCAAGGTTCAACAATCTATTTTATGCGCGTTAATCAAGAAGACCTGCCTCTTTCATCAGGAAGACCGTACTGCACAATTTGCAGCAAGCTTGCGCTTGATCTTAGAGTGAAGGAATGGGTGCTCTGGCATGAAGAAAAAATAGCAAAGTATGGTGCCAGAGAGTATCATGCGCTTTCCCTCTCCTATACCGAACCTTGCGCATAAGCAGGGAAGAGTTTAAAAATGGGATTAAAATGGTCTTCTAATGGCTTCAAGAGCAATAACTATTAATAAGAAAGAAAGGGCTCTTGTGCAAGCCTTTTTCTTGAGAATGGGCCATTACCGGGAAGTAAATGATTTCCCTTCTCCCGGTAAGAGGGTATGTGAATTGTCCAGTTCAGTAGTAGGCTATCCTCTGCCGAAGATGCCTAGGAAAGATGCGCGCCTTGGGCCTCTCGATACTGAAGAACCTCTAGCCAGAGATGTTCCAAGATATATTCTTACATCAGTCTCCAGAAATGGAAAAGTTCATGGTTCTCATCTCAAGGAATTCTGCATCCGCGAGATTGGATTACGAGAAGGCATATGGTCTTCAGGATATCTGAGATACATTGATTCGCAGCAAATATATGATCTCTCATTAGAAATGCTCAAGAGTGTGCGGGAGAGTGCTCATGGCTTGCTAACATGTGAGGAGGTCCCAAACTCTCCTAAGACAAGAGATATAAAGGCGTATATGGGGACAAGCGGGCTATGCGCCTTCAGATTTATGTGCTCATCCGACAAAGAGAACCCACACTTCACTCTACAGACTGCTGGAATGAGAGATGAGCTAAGAGAGTTAATGAAACGATTGGGTATAGCTCACCTTGAAACCTTGCTCATTGAATGTCCTGTCAGAACCAAGATACTCAGAACATTAAGCATTCAAGGGCATTGCTATGACCTTACTGCACATACTCTGAAAGAGATGCGCCTTGCTGATCCTTTTGCAAAAGGAGCAGTGCCTAACAATATTATTATCTGACATCAAAAACACTATGTGCCTGCCCTATATTAGACAATCGATTACTCGCTCACTTGCTAAAGTATAGGTGTCTTTGCTATATCTCTAATCATTACTAACGAGCTCTCTGGATTTGTCAATGCTAAAGATTTAAAAAGCTTCTTTATTACCTGATTTTATTCCCAACGTTTTAGTTTGGCGAGTTATATCGACGATGGCAGAAAAAGAAACAAGCTTGCAGAAGATACAGAGATTGACTAATACTCAAGTAAATATTCGTAATGTTGCAACCTCTGCGCACATACATCACGGAAAAACGGCTTTCACAGACAACTTGCTTGCTGCTGCGGGCATGATGGCGAGCAAGAATGCAGGTGACCTGGAAGAGGGAATGACTACCTGGCAGCATGCAGATGAACAGGAGAGATTGATGACTGTTGATGCTGCAAATGTATCAATGGCGCATGAATTCCAAGGAAGCGAGTACTTGATTAACCTGATTGACACTCCAGGGCATGTTGATTTCGGTGGGAATGTGACGAGGGCAATGCGCGCCATTGACGGAACTTTTGTCCTTATCTGTGCTGTAGAGGGAATTATGCCTCAGACTGAAACAGTGTTGAAACAAGCGTTAAGAGAGAGAGTGAAGCCGGTATTATTCATAAATAAAGTTGACAGATTGATTAAAGAATTAAAATTAACTCCAGAACAGATGCAGGATAGATTGATGAAGCTCATTAATAATTTCAACAATTTGATTATGCAGATTGCTGAGCCAGAATATAAAGAAAAATGGAAAGTAAACGTTCAAGACGGAAGCGTTGCATTTGGCTCAGCCAGGGAGAATTGGGCTTTATCTCTGCCTTTCATGCAGAAAAAGAAAGTCGGCTTTAAAGATATTATAGATATTTATCAGAAAGATGAAGAGACGAGAAAGAGATGGGTGTGGGAGAATGCACCTTTGCATGAAGTTATATTGGATATGGCAGTCAAGCACTTGCCGAATCCAGTTGAAGCACAGAGCTATAGAATTCCTAAAATCTGGAGAGGAGATATTGATAGCACTTTTGGACAGGACTTGCTTAAGTGCAACAAGAGTGGAGAAGTTGCCTTTGTCATCACCAATATAGCGATTGACAAGCGTTCAGGCAAAGAAGTTGCAGCAGGCAGGCTGTATTCTGGAACAATCAGCAATGGCATGGAAGTCTATGCTAATAATGCCAAGAAAAAATATCGCCTGCAGCAGGTGCTTGTATACAACGGCATCAAGCCAGAGCAACTGGAGGCTGTTCCTGCAGGAAATGTACTTGCACTAGTAGGATTGAACGTTGATGTAGGTGATACTATTACTGTAAAGGAACAGACGCCGTTCGAGGAAATTAAACATATCTTTCAACCAGTTATTACTAAGTCAATTGAGGTAACTAAGTCAGGAGACTTACCGAAGCTTATTGAGGTACTGCGCAGGGTAGGCAAGGAAGACCCTAGCCTTAAGATAGAGATTAATGAGGAGACTGGAGAGAATCTCATGTCAGGCATGGGTGAATTGCACTTAGAAATTATTGAAGGTAGAATCAAGACTGAGAAAGGGCTGGATGTAAGAATGGGAGCACCGATAATCGTCTATCGAGAAAGCATTGCTAAAGCTTCCGAAGAGGTAAACTCTAGAACGCCAAACGGCCATAACATCCTCTTCTTGAGCATGGAACCTCTGGAAGACAATGTGTATGCTGCAATCGAGCGCGGGGAACTGCCAGAAGGGCGAGTTAAGAAAAAGGCGGAAGAATTATGGAAAAAGCTCAATACTCTTGGAATCAGCAATGAAGAAGCACGACAGTACCAAGAGATCTACAAAGGAAATGTGTTTGAAGAGAGAACACGCGGATTAGTATTGCTGCCGGAAGTAATTGAATCGATACTTGATGGATGGAGATTGGTTGTTGACGGAGGACCTCTTGCAAAAGAACCTATGATGAAAACTAAATTTGTGCTGCATGATGCGAAACTCCACGTGGATCACATGCATCGTGGTCCTGCCCAGATTTATCCTGCTGTACGACAAGGGATGTTTGATGCCATGAAGAAAGGCGGAGCAATCATGCTTGAGCCTATCCAGACGCACTTAATTGAGGTACCTGTTGACTTCATGGGAACTGTTACTGCGTTAGTGGGAAGCAAGAGAGGAATATTGATTGATGTACAGCAGGAAGGTATTGATACTTTTATCAAAGCAAGGATTCCTGTTGCAGAGATGATTGGATGGAGCAATGACCTGCGTTCTTCAACTGAAGGACGGGGAGTCAGCAGCTTAGTTGACCAGGAGTTCCAGAAGATGCCTGGAGAACTGCAGCCAAACGTTATCAGAAAGATAAGGGATAGAAAGGGCTTGGCGGAGAATCAGTAAACTGATTCTTGTTGATGAATCCAATCAACACCTTTCTTTTGTGCTTCTAAACCATTCATACATTCCAGATGCAAGATTTGTAAAAAAGGAATTGCTAATAGTCAAAGCTTCTCAAGTTTCAGGCCTGGAATTCTAGCAAAATGCCTGGTGTTTTTCGTCAATAAAGACTCATCATTTACAATGCAAAACGCGGCAATCATTACGTCCGTTAATTCTATTGCCTGCCCTTTAGATCTTAAATTTTCAAATATCTCACCTGCTTTCTCAGATATTCTCAAATCAAAAGAGAGAATCTTCATACTCATTATTATATTCCCTAAGCCCATCTTCTCCTTATCATCTTTAGTGTAAGATGTACATTTGAATAACTCAAAAGTGTTTATTGATGTGGTAGTTAAGTGAGATTCTTTTCTTAGATTAATTAATCTTTCAGCAACCCTCTTCTCGTTATGCAATGCATCAATTATTATATCCGTATCAAGGCAAACCATTACTTGAATCTCCTTG
>JACPXY010000011.1 GCA_016196285.1 Candidatus Pacearchaeota archaeon
CATACCTTTCATAGAAAAATCTTCCTTTTAACCTTTGTTATGCACAATACCTGCTAAGATTCGCCCGCGGGTCCTGCCAGCTCTCATTGAACTCCTTGAAATCAGAGACAGGCTCGATGCTGGTAACCTCTCCATTCACGCACGTAATGAGCACGTCCAAGCATCTAGTATTCTGGCAGATAGCTGTTGTCCACATATACTCGTTCGTAGCAATTACTTCTCCCGTAACGCTTCCCTGGGAGAAGAATCTTCCTGCAAGGAATCCGAGAGCCAGCACAGAGATAATCAGCAAACTTACCAGCAAGAGGCGTCCAGGTGTATTCATGATATTCATCTTACAAGCAGCTTTTTAACAATTTCCATTGCTCTTCTCTTATCAACATCTTTTCCAAGCGTTCCAATAATCAGCCCCATGTATGCCCCTTCACGCAGTCCTGGTTTCTCGCTGACAAGCTGTCTAATCTTCGCTTCCAGTTCAGCATCATCAACCCGTTCAATACGCAAAGCATCTGCAACACTCATGCCTTCCGCAATCTTTAGTAATATTCCTTTCACCTCTCCTTCGCCAATAACCTTTTGATTCAATGCAAGAAGCACGCGCTCAAGAACAGCTTCCGTAAGCACCTCACGGATAGCGCTCTCCTCTTTCTTAAACTTAGAGGCAAATTCATGCGGCCAGAGTGCAACCATCTTGGCAATAAGATTGGGATTGTCATGGACTTTGCTCAAGGCGCTGAACTCATCAAGATGCCCTTCCAACACCAGCTTCACCAGTTCGTCACTCAACCCTCTCTTTTTCAGCTCATCACGTATTTCGTTCCTGAGTTTAGGTAGCTTCTTCTTCACTGCATCAATAATCTCACGAGAAATATGCAATAATGGAAGGTCTGTCTCAGGGTACATGCGCGCTCTCCCAGGCATAGGTCTTAAGAATACCGTGCTTCCATCTTCAAGTGCATTCCGTACCGCACCAATAGTCGTTCCCTCCTCAAGCTCCTTTAACTGCCTTTCAATCTCAAAGTTGCAAGTAGCAACCATCATGCGTGGCTCCTGAAATCCCTTAATTTCGACGCGTTCATGTCCTTTAATGCTCATATTAACATCCTGCCTGATAGTCCCAATTCCTCGCTTTACGTTGCACACCCTCAATATCTCCCCAAGCTTCAATGCAGCCTCTTTTATCTGCTCAGGATTATTCAGTGCAGGCGCAGTTGCAATCTCGACTAATGGTATACCTAATCTATCGAGCCGATACACTGCTTGTTTCTCGTCCTTGATGATGATGCGCGCAGAATCCTCCTCAAGACAAACAGAATCAATAGGCACCTTCCCAAAACTGGTTTCGACATATCCATCACGCGCAATGAGTACGGTTCTCTGGAATCCTGAAGTGTTGCTTCCATCAATCACTGTCTTGCGCATAATCTGCGTATCCTGATAGATATCACAATTGAGCAACAATGCAATCTTCAATGCTTCATGCAATGCATCCTGATTAATTTGGTGCGGGGGTTCCTCGTCCAATTCAACCAAACAGTTCGTATCTCGATAGTACTGGTACATGAACGCCTTATCCATGGCAGCTTCATGCATGACTGCGGCATCGATCTCTCCAGTCTCTCCCGCGACTTGATGCAGTTTTCGCTTGACAAGCAGATCAGGCTCATCGCTTCTCAAGTATCCAGGGCATGCGCAGAATAGCTTTCCAGAATCAAGCTGCTGGTGTATCTCAAGTCCTGCCTTCAAGCCGAGCTTAGGATAATCTTTAACATCACTCATGAACTGAGAGAATAAAGTAAGTTATTAAAGATTACGCGCGGCACCACTTTCTCGGGGAGAGGTCTATCTTACCAATATGCCCTTCACATGCTTTCCTGTATTAATACTTTGAAGAAGTTGCTCTAAGAGAAGATAAATAATCTCTTAACGTTCCCAAATCTTGTTCTTCTGCCAACCCATACACTCCGATATCCTCGCTGCCAGGATGCAGAAGCACGACGTGCGCAGCTTTCTTCGCATCTTCATAGGCACTTTGCACATCAAGCCATTGCTCTTGATACCTTCTATCGTTTGGGACAATAAGAGAAGATGACTTGACCAAGCACGCAACAACAAAGCCTTCGTTGACAGAAACCTCAAGGGGAATAGAGGTTCTTCGCTCAGAGGTACAGAGCATTACATTGCTTCGCACTCTATGTCCTTCAACTCTGAATCTCTCTCTTATAGAGTTCAATAATCGTTGATAGTCGTCTGCCGAACCCTTCCTAGCCATAGAGCCCTATAGAAAGTGGATTTATAAATCTTTATCTGGGAAAGATTTTTGGTGTTCTATTCCTTAATGTCAAGTTCCTTGACATTACTAGGCAACCAATCGTTCACCGAATTCTCCAGCAATATTTGACAGCATCTTCTCGCGCACATGTTTCTTCCACCCATAATGGCCTAGCACCCATCCCAATTTGACTAATGCAGTCTCTGGCAGCATATCTTCCAGGAAAATAATGCCTGTCTCTGCCAAGTCCCGTCCATTTGAGTACACTAGGGGGTCAAGTCTTCCATACAATGTCTGAGCAGCTCCGCATACAATCAATCCATTCTTAATATGTTTTTTCAATGAAGGTATCCAATTCTGCGCACTATCTGAGGCAGCAACATGCCCTAAGCCAGTCATCTCGAGCACAATACCTTTATATTTCAAGGCGTAAAAATCAAGTATATCGGGATGCTGGCCTGGATAGAATTTAACCAAAGCAGTTGTATCGCTGAAAGCGTCGTCTAACTCGCACATTCCAGAATGCCTCTTTCGATAGGTTCCATAAAAAGTTATCTTGTCAGGCCACACATGCGCCAGAGCATCGGTATTAATCGGTTGGAACGCGTCACGTCGAGAAGAGTGCATCTTCCTGACTTTTGTTGCACGCAGTGCCTGGCAATACTCATCATCAAGATTCGCATGACCTACTAAGACTACTTCAGCACACTCACTTAAAGCCATCTGCACAGCACATTGCAAGTTCAATCGTGCATCAGAACTTGCACGGTCAATACTTCTCTGCGCATACGTCAGTACCACTGGTTTATTTAGGTTCTTCAGGAAAAAAGAAAGTGCAGCCCCGGTATAATGCAGTGTATCAGTCCCATGCATGACAATAACTCCCTGTATCTCTGGATCATCAAGTAGTTTTTTCACACACTGCGCAATGGTAATCCAGTGTTCGCTACTCATGCTCTCGCTCAATATCATAAATGGATTCTCAATTGCCTTCACTCGTGCAAGCTGGAACAATTCAGGATAGAATCTAGTGAATTCCTGCACTGAAGTGAGCGGTTTCACTCCTCCTGTTTTCGCATCAAGCTTCGACGCAATAGTTCCTCCAGTTATCACCAAACCAATGGCAGGTAGATTCTGTGAGGGCAGAGGCAGAGAGGGCAGGACAGGCTCAATATATTTTTTCAGAATGCGTAGCGCAAGTACATTCTCCTTCGCAATTCCAATATTGTAGCCAGATTCCACTTTTAGCAGAACAACTGATGAATCTGGACTTTCCAGCAAAATACCGTCAATCTCGCGTTTCGCAAGACGAATTCTAACACTATCTCCCGGCTTCGCATGAATCTCTACCATGCACCTTTAAACCGAGGCGCATTAAAAAGGTTTGCGTAACTTGAATCTAGTAAGACTTCCCTATATATGCCCAGTATGTTGCATCTCTTCCGCTTACTGCACATTTCTTCTTGCTTTTTGGCTGTACATCAGGAATAGTTAAGACTTTTGCTCCATTCATTCTGGATTTCAATTCATCTTCAACTCCTGCATCTCCTGAAAGGGGGGCAAAAGCCAGTTTTTTATTTTCAATCGCCTGCCTAATCTCTTCCAAGGTAGTGCATTCGACAATACTTCCATAAAGAAGTCTCTTTGCCTTCTCCAGCATAGACTCCTGCATCTTCTCCAGCTTGTTCTCAATTGCCTTCTGTAAATCCTTTAATTTAACTACCTCTTTATCTCCAGTGTCTCTGCGTACAAGCACTGCTTCTTTTCTCTCCAATTCCTTCGGTCCTACTTCTATCCTGAGAGGAACTCCCTTCAACTCCCACTCATTGAACTTAAATCCAGGCTTATACGTATCCCTATCATCGATGATTGCTCCATACTTTTTCAGCACAACGGCAAGCGCTCTGCAATTCTTCAAGACATTCTCTTTAGAATCTTCAAAATAAATCGGCACAATCACAATAGCATGTGGTGCAATCTGGGGAGGCAAAATAAGTCCTTTCGCATCAGAATGTACTGCAAACATCACTCCAAGCATTCTCGTAGTAATGGCAAAGGTATTCTGGTAGGCGTATTCCTGCTTTCCTTCTTTATTCAAGAATTGTATTCCATATGCTTTTGCAAAGTTTTGCCCGTCATGATGCCAGTCAGGACCTTGTATTGCTCTTCCATTTGGCATGAGAAACTCCATTGAATAAGTATACTCTGCTCCTGCAAACGTTTCTTTCTTGCTCTTTTTTCCAACAAGAGAAGGAAGTGCTAGATAATCTTCACATACTTCTTTATACACTTTCAGTATCTTGTCTTTTTCTGCTTCAGCCTCTTTCTTGCTCGCATATACCGTATGTCCCTCATTCCACAAGAATTCTCGCGTCCTTAAAAAAGGAACAGGATGTTTAAATTCCCATCTCACCACATTGTTCCACTGATTATATAAGAGAGGCAAATCTCTCCAGCTTCGTATCCATTGTGCATATGATTCATACATAAGTGTCTCTGAAGTTGGTCTGATTGCCAATCGTTCATGCAATTGAGTCTCTCCGGCATGCGTCACCCATGCAACCTCTGGGGTGAATCCTGAAAAGTGCTCCGCTTCTCTCATTAGCGTCTTCTCAGGTATCAAGAGGGGAAAGTACACATTCAGAATGCCCAATTTTTTGAACCTTTTGTCTACTTCTTCCTTAATCTTCTCCCACAAGGAATACGCGCCAGGCTTGAGTACCATGCATCCTGAAACTGAAGTATAGTCAGCCAAGTCAGCTTTAAGCATTATCTGCGTAAACCATTCAGAGAACTCATCTTTCTCAGCAGTAATTCCTTTCACGTTCCTTTCCTGTACTTTCTTCATCTCAGTAATACACCTTCTCTTCTCTTAAATCTTAGCATGATGACCCTACGAGGAATCGAACCCCGGTCCTCAGGTTGCTTCGTTCTGTTTTTCTTCCCGAGGGTTCTTTCCCTGAAAAGAAGGCTCTCCGAAGCCTGATATTCTATCCACTAAACTATAGGGCCTGACCATACACAAAGAAGATGCCTAATAAAGTTATTGCTTCCCAAGTAATTCATCAGGCTCATGAGAAGCATTATTCCGCATGAAAGTCACAAAACCCTTTTGGCTTGTTTGCGGTTTTGTGACTGCCGGGGAAATCACGGACTAAAATCCTTGATTTCTACAAGTGTTATAGATAATTCTGGAGAACCAAAGCAATAATCACGCAGAGTGTGATGATTGCAGTTGAGATAATTTGCCTAGCTGTTGGCCGTTCTCCCAAGAAGAAAGCTGCGAAGATAAGCATAAGAACTGGGGAGAGCATGAAGAGAAGGGTTGTCGTTACCACACCATAAATATCATACCCATAGTAAACAATCGCGCGGTATACTGCCCATAAAACTCCGATTCCTATAATCAATAGTGAAAGCTTCTGTTCTCTACCAAAAATCTTAAAGCTCGGTCTGAAGATAATGATGGCCAGTGCAAAGATGCAAAGACATCGGAGAAAATAAAAGAAGAATGGATTGTACAAGCTGATAATAGTTTTTGATGCTACAAGTTCCACGGCAAAAAGAAAGCTTCCAAGATATGCGGCAACCATATATCTGTCCATGGTAAGATGGTGTCTCTTTACATGCGCAGCAACGAGCGAGATACTTGCGATAAGTGCAAGGGCTATAACCTCCCACTGCCGCTCATCTTGATAAAATACAAAGGCAAGAAGAATAGTAAATAAGGGTTGCATGAGCCAGATTGGCTCAAACTCGCTGATGCTCTCTCGCTTCAACGAATACAGGATAAGAACATTCGCCACAATGGATACAAGAACAATAAAAATGAATATGCCTATATTTTTAGCAAAAAAGGCCTCTGGCTGTACTGTATGAAAGAAATACACAACTGGCAGCAGTACCAAGACTATGGCAAGAAAACTGAATACGATGTAATTCCTGAAGGTAATATCTCTGCGCTTAAGAACATTCTTCTCAAGTATCGTGCCAAATGCCTCCAATACTGCTCCAAGAAGTGGAAGATATACCATCGTGCTTAAGAGTCTCGCGATTGCAAGAGCTGGAGGAGGAGCTTTCGCGCAACACCATACTCTGCCCGTTTGTTTGTCTCCTTCATTACCTGCCCCATGAGGAAATTGAGAGCATTTTCGCTCCCTGCGCAATAATCCTCGACAGCCTTCCTGTTGTTCTGGAGAACTCTCTGCAGTATTTTCTGGAGCTCCTTCTCATCCCGTAGTGTACTGTCAGTATCTATAGGCATGCTGCTCCCGATATTCCATGAGTTCAATATATCCTTTCCTTTCAGAGGAGTAATCTTTCCTTCCTGCACGAGCCTCAACAGTGCAATGAAATGCTCTGTCTCTATCTTAGCCTCATCAAGCCTCTTTTTAGTATAATGCAAGAATCTTAATAATTCAACACTTACCCACGGCAAGGCGAACTCTGGATTCACTTTCTCAGCAACCTTCTCAAAAAACTCGGCAATATCTATGTTCTTTGACAAAATTTCGGCATTTTTCTTGTCAATCTTATACTTCTTAACTAACTTTTCAAGCTTCCTTTCGGGGCTTTCAGGAATGCTATTCTTCAACTCATCAATCATCTTATTATTAATAGTAATCTTCCGCAAATCAGGGTCAGAGATGAATCTGTAATCCTGTGATTCTTCTTTGCTCCTCATGACCATAGTTCGGTTATGTGCTTCATCGTATCTTCTTGTTTCTTTATGCTTTCCTCCCTCTTTCATTTGTCTTTCAAATTCAAAATTAATTGCCTTTCCTATTGATTCTATGCTATTTAGATTCTTAATCTCAACTCTTTCTGTCTCTCCGGGAATATTAACATTCACATCAACCTTGATGCCTGCATTGCTGTCTACCGCCTTCAAATAGCTTAAAGCATGCGTTAATTTTCCAAGCCATTCCATCACTTCTTCTGCTGTTGAAAAGTCAGGTTCTGTAACAATCTCGACTAAAGGCAATCCGCTTCTATTATAATCCACCTCTCCTGTTTTAGGATTCCACGAAGCAGGGTCTTCCTCAAGATGCATGCTTCCTATTTTAATTCCAAGAAATTTTCCATTCTGACCAACAGGAATTGCACCTGCTCCAGATAAAGTATTCTGATACCCTTTCGGCAGGTCCGGCCAGTCATAGTGCTTCCTCTTCCAAATCAACTCTTTATTTATTGCACAATTAAGCATCAATCCAATCCTAACAGCCTGCTTTATAGCATTCAAGTTAGGATTCATCGG
>JACPXY010000072.1 GCA_016196285.1 Candidatus Pacearchaeota archaeon
GGGTATGAGATGCTCTGGGACAAACTCTTCTCTCTTTACCTCTCTAAACGCATCGATGACCTCTTTTGTGTATCCTCTCTTCTCAAGAAACTTGATAAGTTCTTCTTTGTTCATGATTTATTCAAGACTTTGAAGTATTAATGATTGTCGCTCGGATAAAAACCTTTAAAAATAGCACTCTTGACAGAAATGTATGAGAGAAAGAATGAGTTATGAGGAAGCTCGGCAGATACTTACGAAAAGGTATACTCTGAAGCAGGAACGAATGTTTTTAGAGATGCTTGCACACGATTACCTTAATGACAGATCTATAGGACGTACAGCCTTAACGTGTCTTGGCTGTGCCTTAGGTACAGCAGTCCTAGGAATGATTGGAAATCAGTATGGCTCTCCTCTGCTTGGAGAGTGCATACGCAATGCGAGCATCGTAGGCACAGGATTCTTAGGACTCTATCCTCTTGCTTCTATTCTTGACGAAAGGAAGAATTTGCAGGCACTTATTGAGAAGAAACTAAGTCTGTCTGAAGTAATGCGAACTGGAAATCTCATAAACATTGAATCTACTGTCTCCCGAGAGTAATGCACATGGGTGAACATATCTCAACTCTGACTACTGATACTTTTGATGCAAAAACCAAGAAAGGAGCATGGATGATTGACTTCTGGGCAGGGTGGTGCAACCCCTGCAAAATAATGGCACCTAGATTTGCTGAGGCGAGTGAAGAGATGAAGGGAAGAGTTCATTTCGGAAAAGTTGATGTTGATTCTGAACAAGAGTTAGCGGAACGCTTCCAGGTTATGAGCATACCATCTCTTGTATTTCTGAAAGATGGAGAGATGGTTGATAAGATAGTCGGCTTAGTTTCTAAAGATGATATTATTGAGAGAGCTGAAAGCTTCCTCTAATCTTCAATGATGGATGATTTAATTAGAAGATTAAAGGAAGAAGGTATTTTATCAAAGGGGGATTTCGCGCTGCGAAACGGACAGAGGTCAAATTCCTATTTTAACATCAAGAAAGCTTATGGCAATCCTTCATTACTCAATGAACTTGCTGATGCATTGTATCTTCTTATGGATGAGAATAGAGAGGCAACATGTATTGCAGGATATGGAATCGGTGGAAGTGTATTAGCGACAGTCATCTCTTCCAGGAACCATCTGCACCTTACACTTCTCAGAGATTCTCAAAAAGAGTATGGAACAAGAAGACAGATTGAAGGCTTCTTGCCCTGTGCAAACGACAAACTACTTATCCCCGATGATGTTTTTACTACTGGCGGTAGCCTCAAACGAGCAACGGAAATAATCAAGCCGACTGGAGCAAAAATAGTGAGTTATGGTGTGATTCTTCATAGAGGGGGAGAGAAGGCATCACATCTCTCTGCTCCTCTCTTCTGGTTGATGACTGAAGAAGAATTTAATTCTGAACTGCCTTCTTATTCCTCTTAACAAATAGTTTTAAAAGCACTTGCCCATTGAAATATATACGGCTCCGTAGCTCAGCCCGGTTAGAGTACTGGACTTTTACAAGAGAACAAGTTCCCTTGTCCTTCAAACAAGGACCATGTGGACTTGATTTGAAGTAATCCAGGTGTCGCGGGTTCAAATCCCGTCGGAGCCAGTTTCTCTTGAGGGATTTGAACATACAAAGATTTTCGGAGAAAATCTTTGTCCCCTCACTTCTTACGAAGCACGGGAATCCCGTCGGAGCCAGTTTACAGCATATCCTTCATACTAGTGAGATTAACCGTACTTCAGAAACATTTAAAAAGCCACTTTCGTACCTTCCTATATTCCAGAGTGTCACTGTTCTGGACACCGCTATCAGACTCAAGCCTTGCCATGCATATCTTACAGCCCAAACACACCAAACTGAAACCCGACGAGGTGAGATTGATTCTTACTAAATATAATATTTCTCTGGCGCAGCTGCCTAAGATAAAATCAAGTGACCCCAGTGTTCCTGAAGGAAGCGCCGTCGGTGATATCCTTAAAATTGAAAGAAAAGATGGAGAGGCGGTACACCTTTACTACCGCGTTGTCGCATAATGAAGAATAAATATGACATCCTGATTAAGAAATACCTTCAGCAGCACTCACTTGTTGAGTCCAATATACTATCATTCAACGATTTTGTACAGCACAAGATGCAGCAGATTGTAACTGAGCTGAATGATTCGCTGATTAACGAGGAGATTGCAGTGACGCTTGGAAAAGTCAGAGTAGGCAAACCAAACATCATTGAAGCAGATGGAAGCAGCAGCATCGTTACTCCTGGTGTTGCTCGGCTGCGCAACTTAACGTATTCTGCTCCGGTGTATGTTGAGCTGACTGTCAAATATGAAGGACAGACTGATAGCGCAGAAGTTGAGATTGGACGCATGCCTATCATGGTACGCAGTGCTGCATGCACTACTGCAGGCATGACTCAGGAAGAGCTGAAGGAGCATTACTTCGACAGACTTGATCCTGGCGGATATTTTATCATCAACGGAAATGAGCGAGTCATGATTATGTCAGAAGACCTTGCAGCTAACCAGCCATTCATTGAGGAAGGAAGGCTTGGTTTGACTCTCAGGCTATTCTCTCAGCGCGGTGCGTACCGTATTCCAACCACCATCTCTGAAACCAATGAAGGAATTCTTGAATTGACGTTCAGCAGGCTCAAGAATATCCCTCTGCTTGTACTTCTCAAAGCACTGAGCATGACAAAGGACTCTGATATTGCCAAGCAGATAGGCCATGAGACCGATGCTTTGATTGTTAACTTGTATGAATACGCACAGATACAGAGTATTGATGATGCTTTGATGCATATTGCCGAGAAGGCAGGCATCCAAGGAACCAAAAAAGAAATTATTGACCGCATTAAGGAGCGCATCGACTCTTTCCTGCTCCCGCATATCGGTATGGACAAGGCAGCGCGCGCGGAAAAAGCAATTACCCTCTGCCGCCTCATCCGCCTTTTCCTTCAGGCAAAAGAAAATGAAGACATGCGTACTGACAAAGACCATTATGCAAATAAGCGAGTCAAATTATCAGGCGATTTACTTTCGGACTTATTTAGAGTCAACCTCGGGATTCTTGTGCGTGATATTCAATACTCGCTTCAGAAAGTATCCAAGCGGAAGAAATTCTACTCATTAAAGACTATTGCCAAGTCTACCTTATTCACGCACCGCATAGAAAGTGCGATTGCAACAGGCAGCTGGATTGGAGAGCGTTCTGGAGTTACCCAGAATATGGACAAGACCAACTACCTTGCTATGCTCTCACAACTGCAGAGAGTATCAAGCATGCTGCCTGGAGAACAGGAGAACTTCCTAGCGAGAACCCTGCACCCAACTCACTATGGTCGTTTCTGTCCGACTGAGACTCCTGAAGGACAAGAGATTGGTCTGCGTAAGAATCTTGCATTACTCAGCAAGATTTCAACTGCGATTCAGTTTGATGAGGCATCTACCTTGAAAAAACTCAGCGAATTCAGCCTGAACAAAGAAGCAGGAAAAGACGTATTCTTCAATGGAAGATTTATAGGTTTTATACAGAATCCTGATGCATTCATCATGAAAGTGAGGGAAGCTCGTCGTGCTGGCATCTTCCCTCAGGAGCTCAGTGTACGACGCGATATGCTCCTTGATCAGGTTTTCATCTCGACCGAAGTCGGCAGAGTGCTACGACCAATCATTATCGCTGACAAAGGCTCTAGCAGACTTAAGGACGAGCATCTAGTTTTGCTAGAGAATAATAAAATACATTGGTCTGACCTTGTCAGAGAAGGAATCATTGAGTATATTGACGCTGCAGAAGAGGAGAATGCTTTGGTTGCACTGAGACCAGAGGAATTAAGTCCTGAGCATACTCATCTTGAGATTCACTCGATTGATCTTTTCGGACTCATTACCAGCTTAGTGCCTTTCGGAAATCATGACCAATCATCGCGTCTGAACAGAGGATCTAAGACTCTAAAGCAGAGCCTAGGCATCTATGCAGCAAACTACTTAGTGCGACTTGATACTGATGTCTCTATTCTGCACTATCCTCAAAAGCCTCTTGTCCGCAGCTTTATCTATGACACTCTCGAAGTTTATCCTGCAGGACAGAATATTGTTGTTGCTATCATGCCATTTGAAGGGTACAATATGGAGGATGCAGTTGTGCTGAATCGCGCAAGTGTTGACCGAGGCATGGGAAGAAGCACGTACTTCAGACCATATTCAGTGACTGAACTGCAGTATGCTGGAGGGCTTGCTGATCAGATATGCGTGCCTGAGAAAGATGTATCCGGCTACAGAACAGAAAGTGCATATCGCTTCCTTGAAGATGACGGCATTACCTATCCTGAAGCAGATATGCGTGAGGGAGAAGTAATTATTGGAAAGACTACTCCTCCAAAGTTCCTGAGCGAGGCAAAGGATATCAGCATCCAGGCAAAGAAAGAGGCAAGCTCAGCCATCAGGCAGGAAGAGCGAGGCACGGTTGATGCTGTCTTCATCACTATTGATCAGGAAGGCAATAAGATTGCACAAGTAAGAACCAGGGATCTTCGATTGCCTGAGCCTGGGGACAAATTCTCCACACCGCACGGACAAAAGGGAGTTGTAGGTCTAATTGCTGACTCAGAAGATATTCCTTTCACCAGTAAAGGTGTCAAACCTGACTTGATGTTCAACCCTCATGGTATCCCAAGCCGTATGACTGTCGGTTATCTCATTGAATTGCTTGCAGGAAAAGCAGGGGCTGTGAGCGGGCGAATCGTCAATGGAACCTCATTCAGTGGAGAGTCTGTATCTGATTTTGAAAACCAGCTGCGCAGTATGGGCTTCAGCTATGATGGAAAGGAAATTATGTACAATGGCATTACCGGCAAGAAGATGGAAGCAAAGATTTACATCGGCAATATGTATTATCTTAAGCTGAAATACATGGTCAAGAACAAGATTCATGCACGCGCCTCTGGAAAAGTCGCTTTGCTGACAAGACAGCCGATAGAAGGACGGGCGCGCGGAGGAGCATTGCGACTTGGAGAGATGGAGCAGCAGGCTCTTGCAGGACACGGCGCAGCCTTGCTGCTTAAAGAACGTTATGATTCTGACAAGAGTGTCGTCTACATCTGCCAGAATTGCGGCAGCATGGCCTATGAGGATTTAGTTCGAAACAAAATAACCTGTCCTATCTGCAACAGCAACGAAGCAGAACCTATTGAGATTTCGTATGCATTCAAGCTTCTTTATGATGAACTTCTAGGATTGGGCATCCATACAACTTTTGAATTAAAGAACAAATACGAACAATGAGAGACCTATACTTTAGACGGCAAGTGAAAGCGCTACGGTTCAGTTTATTGAGCCCTGAGCAAGTGAAGAAGTTAAGCGCGGCCAAGATTGTGACTCCTGAACTATATGACATCGACGGTTTCCCTGTCGATGGTGGATTAATGGATCTTAGATTGGGGGCGATAGACCCAGGCGTGCGCTGTAGAACCTGCGGGCAACGCTTCAAGGAATGCCATGGTCATCCTGGCAGTATTGAACTTGCACGGCCTGTACTGCACATCAAGTATACTCCATTAGTTGAATTGAGCCTGCGAAGTTTCTGCGCAAAGTGCGGAAAACTAACCTTAAGCGATGAGAAACAAAAAGAGTATACTGCAAGCGCGCGTGCTAAGAGAGCGCGTGATGCGAAAAAGTGCCCACACTGCAATGAGATGCTTGAGCGTGTGAAGCTGGAAAAACCAAGCACTTTCTTTGTCGGCAAAAAGCGCCTCTCACCTATTGAAATCCGTGAGCGCTTGGTTTTGATACACGATGAAGAACTTAAGAAGATAGGTATCAATCCTAAGACATGCAGGCCTGAGTGGGCTGTGCTCTCTCTACTGCTCGTGCCTTCAGTAACTGTCAGACCATCCATCACTCTCGATACTGGCGAGCGCAGTGAAGATGACCTCACGCATAAACTTTCCGATATTATCAGAGCAAATCAGCGCCTCTGGGAGAACCTGAATGCTGGTGCTCCCGAAGTCATTATTGAAGATCTCTGGGACTTATTACAATATCACATCACTACCTTCTTTGATAATAATGTATCTAGAATACCTCCTGCACGGCATCGATCTGGACAACCTTTGAAGACAATTACTGAGCGTATCAAAGGCAAGGAAGGACGCATCAGACAGAACCTTGCTGGGAAGCGTGTTAACTATTCTGCACGTACTGTTGTATCTCCTGATCCTTTCATCAGCATTAATGAAGTTGGTGTTCCGTATGAGATTGCACGAATTATCACTGTTGCAGAGACAGTAACTACAACCAACCTTGAAGTAATGAAGGAACTCATAAGAAAGGGCGAGACGTATCCTGGAGCAAACTATGTAGTGCGAACTGACGGCAAACGCAAACGCATTACAGAGGAGCTAAAAGAAGAGCTATGCAAAGAGATACAGCCTGGCTATAAGATTGAGCGCCATCTGCGAGACGGAGATATCGTACTCTTCAATCGACACCCTTCGCTGCATAAGCAGAGCTTGATGGCTCATTATGTCCGTGTCCTACCTCATAGAACTTTCAGACTGCATCCTGCGGCTGCTGCACCGTACAATGCGGACTATGATGGAGATGAAATGAACCTTCACAGCCCCCAGACAGAAGAAGCGCGCAGTGAGGCGTTGGTGCTGTTGAATGTGAACAATAATATCATCTCCTCCAAGAATAACATGAACCTGGTCGGCACTATCGGTGACTCTATTACTGGTGCGTTCCTGCTTAGCACTGCTGCAATCTCCAAAGTCGATGCCGACCAACTCCTCTTTGCAGCCAATGTAGTCAATCCTGCTAAAGCGAAGGAGTTTATCGGCAAAGATGTATTTGCACAGATTCTTCCGAAGAACACCAGCATTAAAGTTCCTGATATCATCACTGGACCAAATTCATTCGGCACAGAAGACGGCGCGATGATTAAAGTGCTTGACAAAGAATTTGGCAGAGATGTAGCAGTAGACTCGTTGAACAAGGCATTCATCCTAGGAGCTGTCTATTTATCCCGACGTGGATATACTCTCTCAGTTCATGACCTAAATGTTGCGGATGCAGTCAAGAAAATGACTGATGAAGTTGTAGTTGGTGCTGAGCGAAAGACTCAGGAGATTATC
This sequence comes from Candidatus Pacearchaeota archaeon, assembly GCA_016196285.1. GTDB lineage: Archaea > Nanobdellota > Nanobdellia > Pacearchaeales > GW2011-AR1 > SICV01. The sequence goes on from JACPXY010000072.1 coordinate 7,151, forward strand.
GCAGACTATGAAGCAGGAACACTCGTTCCCTTGCCTGGCAAGTCGCTAGAAGAATCACGGGAGATTAAGATTCTACAGGTACTGAATGAAGTCAGAGCCGAGACCGGCAAGATTGTCAAAGCACATTTCCCTGCTGAAGGCAATGTGAACAAGATGATCACTCCAAGTGCGGCAGGCAGTATGTTGAATATTACCCAGATTGCGTGCTGTGTCGGTCAGCAATCACTTTGGAACAAACGTATTAACTTTGGCTATGCCTCGAGAACACTTTCCTTCTTTAAACAGGGTGATCTGGCTCCAGAATCCCGCGGATTCATTAAGTCCTCATTCTTCGCAGGCCTTAAACCGACTGAATTCTTCTTCGGAGCTATAACAGGCAGAGACTCCCTGATGGATACTGCACTAAGAACTCCTAAATCAGGTTACTTATACCGTAGACTTGTCAGTGCACTCCAGGACCTGAAGATTGAATATGACGGCACGGTGCGCGACGCATCAGAGAATATTGTTCAGTTTGTATACGGTGATGATGGGAAGGATGTATCTAAATTGCATCTAAAGGACAACAAGATTGCACCGGGCGAGGCGATTGGCGTCCTTACTGCACAAAGCTTCGGTGAAGCCTCGACACAGATGGTTCTGAACGTATTCCACCATGCAGGAGTTGCACAAATGCAGGTCACTCTTGGACTGCCACGCGTCATTGAGATTCTTGATGCGCGAAAAACCCCGAGCACGCCTTTGATGGAGATTTATCTGGATAAAGAGCACAACAATGAGAAAGATGCGCGCATTATTGCTGAGAAGATAAGAGAAGTTAAGCTTAAGGAGATTATGTCTGAGGTCAAGATTGACTTTGGCAACAAACGCATTGAAATCACACTTGACCCGAAGGGCTTGAAGATGATACATAGCGGAGCACAGAAGATTATTGAACGCTTACAGGAACGGGGCCTGAAAGTAAAAGGAAGTGACCTGCGCATATCAATCCAGGCAGGAGACATGGACTACAAAGCAATCTATAAACTGAAAGAGAAGCTGAAAGAAAGCATTATATCAGGAGTCAAGGCAATTACCCAAGTAGTCATTGCAAACCGCGGACGAGACTTTGTCATCCTGACTTCTGGCTCGAACCTCAAGGACCTTCTGCAGGTAAAGGGAATTGATCCTAATAAAGTCACTTCAAATGACATTCATGATGTAGCTAATGTGCTCGGCATTGAAGCAGCGCGCCAGACCATCATCAATGAAATCAAAGCGGTCATTGAATCGCAAGGACTTGACATCAATGAGAGGCACCTAAAGTTCGTTGCTGATGCCATGACCTCTACTGGAGTTGTTAAGGGAGTAACTAGAATGGGAATTATCTCAGAAAAGGCAAGCATCCTTGCGCGCGCAACATTCGAGACACCTGACAAACAATTTGTGAATGCAACCATCCAAGGCGGCAAAGACGAGCTTCGCTCAGTCATTGAGAATATTCTCTTGAACCAGGCGATTCCTGTCGGCACTGGCCTTCCTGGGCTGATGGTTAAAGTAACCGGTCCATTAGTGAATAAAGAGCTTGAGAAATCAAAGAAGAAAGAATAGTTTTATCATGAATTATCTGCCACAAATTATAAAGCTCGCCAGAGACCATATAGAGATGAAGTTTGATATCCATTTAGCCCTTTCTCAGAGAGCAAGATTGAGAGAGCATCAATGAATCTTGCAGTTCATAAAGAATATTTGTCTTATGTAGAGGCTAAATCTAAGGCTATTAATGGTATTGCAGTAGACACTTGCATTGATTTCCTATCAAGCGAATACCAGATTCAATTAAAAGACCGGACAAAGCTGCAAGGTATACTCTTTGGATTTAATGAATACGAGATACAGAGATTAATTTTTGAGAGGCATAATAGATGGAATTAAACTTATTTGTGAAAGAACAAATAAGTTTATATAGTTCGATAGCAAAAAAAGATTGCACAATGATACACATTTTCTCTTTGCTTTATGTATTGTAGAAACTATTCTGAACAATGACGATAATTGATATGCAAACAATGAGGTACATTAACCTGCTTGACAGGACATCCCATGTAAAAACTACTAAATGCTTTCTCTACAACAATGCTATTATCTTTGCTGTGCCTGATACGCTTGTTGCACGCGCAATCGGTCCTCAGGCATCTAATCTGCGGTACATCCAGGATCAGATTGGCAAGCGCATTAGAGTTATCCGTGAAGCGGGAGACATAGGAGATGCTGAACGATTTATCTCTGATATAGTCTCTCCGATTACTTTCAAATCACTAGAAATCAAAGAAGGCACTGCTATTCTTACTGCAGGCAGCCAGAGCAAAGCAGCTTTAATCGGCAGAAACAAGCGAAGATATGACGAGCTGAAAAAGATTGTGCAGAATACTTATAATCTTGACTTGAAGATTATCTAACGATATCTAAAGGTTTAAAAACCGGTTTTTGTATGCATTGAAATGGGATTGCTTAATGCACGCAAAATTGTGAAAGACAACCGAAAATTCAGATGGAAACAACGAGCCTACAAAGCACGTATGCTCGGTCTCCGTCGGAAAGTCGATCCTTTAGAAGGATCCAGCCAGGCAAAGGGAATTGTCATCTCAAAGTTCCAGAAAGAAGCGCGCCAGCCAAATTCAGCAATGCGAAAATGCTGTAAGGTGCAGTTAATCAAGAATGGCATTCAAGTCGGTGCCTTTATCCCGCGAAATCTCGCGCAGAGATTTGTGGACGAGCATGATGAAGTCCTGATTGAACGCATTGGCGGCCGTATGGGTCGTTCAAAGGGAGATATTCCAGGCATCAGGTTCCAAGTAATTAAAGTAAATGAACAGCCATTGCACCTTCTGGTGAAAGGCAAGATAGAGAAAGGCAGGAGATAATATGGGCATAAAAGAAAAAATTAAATTAGAATCTTATTCAGAGGGATGTTTACTATAATGGTGCAATTTAAAATCTTTGATCTCTATGATGTATCTGAAGTGCAGATTAAAGACCCTGCACTGAAACCTTATATGACTTTGACTCCGAAGCTCCTTATCAAATCACAAGGCAGGCGCAATTTTGAGAACCTGGGCAATATCAAAGTAACTGTTATTGAGCGCCTGGCTAATCGGCTCGCTGTGCCAGGACATGTGGGAAAGAAGCACAAGATTATCACCAGCTGGAGTTCTGGGAAGTATGCGCGAAACATGAAAACATTGCTGCAAGCACTCGAATTGATTGGCAAGAAAACTGGCAAGAATCCTATACAAGTATTAGTCAGCGCAATTGAGAATGGAAGCCCGCGAGATGAGGTTACTGTTATTGAGCAGGGAGGAGCACGGTATCCTCAATCAGTTGACTGCAGCCCCATCAGACGAATCAATCTTGCCTTGCGCTGGTTTGTGCAGGGTTCATATGCAAAAGCATTCGGCAAGAAAAAGAAGATGGCTGATGCGCTTGCAGAAGAAATTATGAAGGCAGGAGAAGGCAGCATGGAAAGTTATGCTGTCTCAAAACGCAACGAGACTGAAAAACAGGCAGATGCTGCGAGATAAAGCAGATTCCTAACCTCGTGCATCCCACCATTCACTTCATTCACTCCGCAGCAAGCTGCCGGGGTATTGCACTCAAAATGTAATAAAACTAATTTAATAATGGGAAAGTTTAAATATGTGGCGTCACTTATCTTGTTATGACTAACATAACTCTGTCCATTGATGATGAAGTGTACAAGAAGATGAGAGGTTATTCTGAGATAAAATGGAGTGAATATGTAAGAAAAATAATAGAAATGCGAATTAATGAGCTTGATAAAATTGAAAAATTGCCTCGGCATGAAAGTATATTGAATATGCTTGCTTCTGAGAAGTCTCTTAAGAAAGATTGGGATAATGAAGCAGATGAAAGGTGGAATGATGTATAAGCAAGGGGAAATTATTCTTGTTCCATTCCCTTACTCTGATTTAACTTCCAATAAATTAAGGCCTGCACTTATTATATCAAATGCATATTTTAATAGAACGGAAGATAGGATATGCTGCCTAATTACAAGTAATGAACCGAAAGAAGGCATTTTGATAAAAGGGGAAAATTTCTCTTCTGGAAAGCTGCCGTTTAAGAGCTGGGTAAAACCACAGAGAGTTTTTACATTAAATGAGAGAATAATAAGAAAGAAATTATGCGTAATAAATAAAGAATTTCATAAGAAGATTCTTGACGAACTTTACAAGTATCTTAAGACTGACCTTTCTAGATAATTTCAGAGAACATAATAATATATTCTTGACTATAGATTAATTTTTATACTGTATCTTTATAATAATTTTATGCCTTATCCTGAGTTAAGACCTTCTAGAGTTGAAAGACAGAATTGTGCAATCCACAGACATATGTCACCCCTAAATTATTTTAGTAAAATCAAAGTAAACTTGAGCAGGAGTTTTCTTTTCTAAACTTGTATGCGGTCTAATATGATTATATCTCATTCTAAAAAGTTCTGCGTCTTTTTTGCA
>JACPXY010000013.1 GCA_016196285.1 Candidatus Pacearchaeota archaeon
CGTATTGGTTTTGCAGCCGACAATCTACGTTACCCAGCTGAGCGTGAGTTCCAACGATCACCGCCGTCTGAGGAATTTACTTCAACGGATGACGGGTATTTCTCAACAAGCTTAGGAATTACAGAAGCTCTAGGTAAGCTTCACCAATTACAACCTATTATCTCATTGGGAAGTTACTAACCTTAGCTGTAAGAAATACCATAATTTATATGTCATGTATATTCTTTTATGTCATGTAATGAAGAATATTTTTATGTGATATCTTACATAACGCCATAATGCTATACGCATATATACAAGTTATTCATGATACTATACCGTCCTAAATAACACGTATATGATACCTTAGCCTAAGAGCTAGAGTTAAGGAGTTCTACAATTGGGGATATACCCCTACAGAGAGAGTTATATCCTGTCTTTTCAGGAGCATTCAGGACGAGATTCAGGACGAGATTCAGGACGAGATTCAGGACGAGATTCCGGACTAGATTCAGGACTAGATTCAGGACTAGATTCAGGACTAGTCAGGAATGGACTAAATCAAGATCGTACCAACTCAAGAGTGAACCAACTCAAGTTTGGACCGAATCATAATTGGATTCATGTCTGAATCAGATCAATTACAACTCAAGATTGGATTCAAGCCCAGATTGGACCTAAACCAGTTTGGACAAATCCCAGTGGATCTAAACTAACTTTAGACTGAGCCAGATTGGACCTAAACCAGTTTGGACTAAACCACAAGTACAGATCTAACCGGAGATCAGAAAGTTTAACCTTAATTGGAGCATAATCTCCTTATCCGTGTCAGCCTAATCACCAGAGTGTCTTCTATTACCCAAAGTAGAGTCGATATTAGGATCGTGTCTTTAACTTCAAGTCTATGAAGTACAGTATACTTCATATTACCAACTCTACTGCTACCTAAAAAGTGCTTATAATCATTACCTATATCAAGACCAAATCTAGTGTTATTTCTTGTCAAAGACAAGCTATTTTCATAAATGTGTTTAGATAGATTTTATATAATCATATATTCATTTTTGTGTATCTTTCAACTCGGTTTCCTCCTTTATCTACGACTATACTGCTAACTCTTTATCTCCTACAAGTGTGATAACAGGGAGAGAGTTAAGTACGAGTTGATAGAATAGTGTGTAGAGAGAGAGATACTGAAGTATAAATCAATTCTAAGAGTGCTAAGTGCATATATCGTGTGCATCAGAGTTACTGTGTGAATACGTATGATTAACGTTACCTTAGTATGTGATGCACGTGAAGTGGCCATATTATTCAGTGTGTTGGTGCTTTGCGCTGTGTTCATTGCTAGTGTGTTCTTAGTCTCATACGTGAAGCGAATAAAAGGAAGAATACTTGGTTTATGAATTGTCAAGCAGACTGGATGTGTGAAGGGATTATAGGGATTACATTCACATACCACGTTCTGTCTGTCCTATTCTGTACCTATTCTGTCCTATAGTGACCGAGTTATTCTTGTGTGTTCCAGGATAAGTTGTCCTCAGGGAACATACACCCTTTCCTATTTAACGTCTTATACATTTTGTGTTTCGGGTGCATGACAAAGCTTTACAACACCCACAACCATCTTCTTGTCTGGAAACAGTACCATTTGACTTTTCAGAGCCGAATGGATGCTCGCCCTTAGATAGGATCGTATATGTATTTACATGTATAATAAACTGATCCTGAAATTATTTCAGTGAACGACATTTTCTCTACTTATGACTATAAAGCTTACAAATGTATGCTGTAACCTCGAGTAGCTTGAACGGTTATGTATAAATTCATATATATATATACCAGCAAGTTATAATTCAAGAACTATTGTGCTATCTAGTGATCGGAATCAAAGACTGTTCCATGATCTCCGAGCTAAAGTTCTTAATACAAATATAATGTGTGATATATATTAAACTAGTTAAACTATTATGTGCTTATATCAGAACTTAATTAGGAATTTGTGATCAAGTGAATAGTTAAACTAATTCAGACACTCAAAGTGCCTTATTATTAGTGTTAGTGACTCAATTAGTATTATGTGTTTCAAGAATAATTATTAGTATCAAAGCTTAAGTATAAATCCAGTGTTTAAGCAGCATGTCTGTTGCTTAGTAATCTACAGTTCTGCTCAAGTATAATCAAAAGTGATTATTAAAGCATCTATTACCATTGGTATACAAGCCAGTTATTCTATCGCTAAAGAGCGAATCTTTTCATATTAATGAGAAATATATTTCCATAGTGTCAATTCATTTACTCAGTAAATACAAGTATTATTTAATATTGTTCACCAATTTTTCAATACCCCTTTTCATTAACGTAGGAGGTATCAGGATAATAACCAAAAGTCCTGACAGTGTGACTATATTAATTAACCAGGTTAGTTTATTGCGTCTATATCAACTTAAATGATATTTCCAACATTCCTGCAATAAACCCCATGCATGTGTGTGTTTCCTTGCTTTGCCGCTTTCTGTTTATGTGTTTCAGGGACTGTTATGGTTCTTGAGAGGTTGTGTGCTGCATCCTAACCTTAAGACTAAGTCAACCCAACCTAGAGTTAAGAGAATCTCAGCGACGGCAAGGTGAGTTGATATTTAATACGATACCTCATCACATTATTCTGTGTGCGGGTAAGCTATTAACCCTTTATGTCTACCCTTATTGTGTGTCAAGTGTTAATAGTCCAAGGATACCTTTCGAGGCAGACGGAGAGTTTACAGACTACCATTAGAACCACCATAACAAATAAGCATTGAGATCGGGCTAGGTATGATCTCCTGAGTGTAAGGGCGGTACCGTCGTGTTTGGCGGTTAGTGGTGCCGCTCCGTTACATTTTTCTGGTGCATCGGCCGGGAAATCTATTTTTCGGATTCCCGTCGGTCACCCCGCGTATCGATTCGTCTCACTGAGGCCGGGAAAACTGAAATTTCAGATTTCTGTCGGTATCACGTGAACGGTTCGTATTACCCTTTCTGAGTATCCGTATTACTGATTCTGTACTAATTAATAATTATCTGTGTGCAGAACCCAGTGAATATGTCGGACTCAGATACAACTGAAGGATTAGCCTCTGGAGGTGTAGGTTACGAGGATCCCAAATCTTCAGAGAAATCTGCAGAGAAACAGGTAAGACTTACAGATAAATCTGTAGAATTACAAAATCCAGAAAGACCAGTAGTAAAGACAAAACCCCACAAGAAAGAAGAGACCACCTCGGATCAAGATCAGGACCTGAATGAGTTGCGAAAAACGTGTTCTTTAATCACAAGGACCTTACGTAAACTTAATGCTAATGCAGAAGTTTCATCTCATTCCAAAGTACGTGAATCGATCGATCAACTTAATCAAGACGTGGAAGAGATCTTACATGAAGTAAGACATAATCGAAAAAGACAAGAAAAAGAACAACTGACACGCAAGCCGAGTACATCACACGACAAGTCGGTGAAAAAACCTAGTCACTACACGAGTAAATCGAATGATGGAGGATCTACGCGGCCAAAAACCAACAGGTTTACCCCCAAAACTTCATCATCCTCAAGTTCATCGGATGAAGACATTACGTCGGACTCCGAGTCAAGTGTTCCTTCCCTTAGTGATAATTCGTGTCAGGAAAGTGACAATAGTGAAAAGTCAGTTCATCGCCACAGATCTAAACAAAGATCTAAGAGAACTAAACATTCCACGGAAGTGCTACGTTCTAAGGACGTATCCAAACTATTAACACGATTGGATAACCGTATGACCCCACGACCAGTGAAATTCGATGGTCATTCAGGACAATCGTTACGTGAATACCTAGAAATGTTCGAGGATTACTGCTCGCAAGCATTTAAGGGTAGTTCTACCTTCTGGGTAGGAGAGTTAGGAAGATATCTTTCAGGAGAAATGTATCAAGCCTACAACACGTTGAAATCGGTAGGTGATGATTACGCCACCATAAAGAAGAAACTCCTTAAGTGGAGGAAAGACTCGAAAGAATCTATCGAGAACAAGACGCGAAACCGATTCCATCGTGCTTCAATGAAACGAAGTGAAGGTTTACGGATGTACGCAGCTAGACTTGAACAAGCATTCAAACTAGCATATCCCGGAAAACCTGTAAACACAAGTAATACGCTTCGACGTAAGTACTTCGAGACAGTACCCGATAACGTACGTACCCAATTAATAGCCTCAAGATCCATGGGTATGGCAATGAACAAGAAGGACATGACCTGGTCAACTGTCAGAACAGTAGTAAGTAGCTTGGAAGCAGATACAGAAATCACTTCCAATAGTGACAGTGATAGTGATAAAGTTTCAGCCATGTGGAGTCAGAAACCTTCAAGGAAATCTGAACAACGTGGTCGTAAAACTGATAAACAGTTTAACGGAAAAACAAGGACTTGGCATCGTTCTAACAAACCTAACGAGAGTCGAAGTCATACTCGACCTTCGAATCAGCGTGCCATAGAATATCCTTCTCAAAGAACGAAAAGTAAACAAAGAACCTCGACAGAGAACAAATCGCAAAGTAAGCGTAACTCTAGCGATTCAGATAGTTCCGTAGAGACGCGAACTTGTCGATTCTGTCGGAAAAAGGGACACATTAAAGTGAACTGCTGGCGATACCGCGGATTCTGCCTAGTGTGCGGATCTGCTGAACATCGTATAGCAGACTGTCCTCATAAACGTGAATTACGTCAATCACGAGATTCGTCAAGTGATGACCGTAATAATAATACCGTGTCACGACGGAGTATTACCTGGTCACCACAGGGTTCTCCAAAACAAAGCCCTCCAAGATCTCCCACATCACGAACAAGTGATGGAACGGAGGCAAGAAGAGATAGACCCCCTAGGTCTTTAAACGAGTAATCTCTGACGTGAGGGGAGGCACTTCAGAGATATCACAAGTGAAAGTTCCCGATTCTACTGCCATATCGAGAGAGCCTGCGCAAGATAATTGCGAGGATGTTATTCAGTATACACCTGAAAACATATCAAGTGTTAATGACAGTAGTTTATACAGATCGGAGAGAATAAAAGAGCCAGAAGATCCTAAAGTCTTCATACCTAAAGAAGGGCTCATCATCAGTAACGGTAAGTTTGGTTCAAC
>JACPXY010000009.1 GCA_016196285.1 Candidatus Pacearchaeota archaeon
GAGTGATGGCAGAGTTACAAGAGAAAGCAGCTTAAATATTTCAATAATCCCTCAGCAATGCATTGATCCGGACAATGATGGCTATGGCCCAGGATGCAGCTTGGGAGATGATTGCGACCAAACAAGGCCAAATGTAAACCCAGGTGTTAATGAAAACTGCGCCACACCTTTTGATGACAACTGCAATGGATTGACCAATTGCGATGATGCTTACTGCACTTCTCATCCATTATGCAGCTCAGATTCTGATGAAGATGGCATTCCTGATGGGAATGACAAATGCCAAAATACAAGCGCTCAGCACAATAACAAAGTAAACAAGTATGGATGCCCGCTGCCGAATGCAACTAAGTTTTCCTCTGCTTTGACAACAAATCTCTCAGATGTAGACTTGCTTAACTTTACAAATTTCAGGATTGGAATACAAAACATAGGACAAATAGATTATGGAAGCAATTATATGACATTAGTTAATGACTCGGGCTCTAACATCACGCCTATTGACTTGGACAGCTTAATACAAATTCTGCCATATAGGGTTATTGTAAGTTCAGACATATTTATTCCGCTTAATGTATCTGCAAGTATTGCTTTGTTTAATTTAAGCGCTATAACAAACCCATTGTTAATGAAAGATGGTGCTGCATGCACTATCTGTAATATTGTAAGTTTTGCAAACAATGATATAGTATTTGCTGTCCCCCATTTCACCGAATACTCTGTTGGCGAAGGCAGCTATTGCGGGGATGATTATTGCAGTTCGCAGGAATCCTGCTCTAGCTGCTCAACCGATTGCGGAGCTTGTCCTTCGAGTGGCGGTGGAAGCTCTGGCGGAGGTGGTGGCTCGGGAGGTGGTGGAGGCGGAGCAGCAGGATTTGTATGCAATAGGAATTGGCGATGCAGTGAATGGTCAGAATGTGTTAATGGCATGCAATCAAGAGATTGCTCATTTGTGCAAGTGCAGCAGTTCTATCAAAATGAAGAATGCCCTGCTTCTTCTGACTGGCCTGTTCTAAGGCAGGATTGTGAAGATGAAGGGATGATTACTGCAGAAGAAAGCACAACTTATATAGGGCAGCCGCAAGAGGAATCAGAAGAATTACCAATATTAAGCATTGAAGAGCGGCAGCAGATAGAGCAAATTACAAAAAGTAAGATACAAAAAACAAGAAAAAAATTAGTTGTAATATTCGCCTTTTTCACCCTTTTAATTGTGGCTGCCATATCTATCTACGAATTCAAAGTCCATCTTGGGCCTAAAAATACTATTACAAAGACAGTAACAGAAGAAGAACTGATAGCAGTCAGATCCTATATATATAGGGTGAGGGCAGCAGGAAGAAGCGACGCTTATATAAAAGGATCCCTTGTAAAAGCTGGCTGGCCGAAAGATATTATAGATGAGATTTTGCGCAGATGATTTATATAAAATATGAATATTCAAGTTGAATGAAAAAAATCATTTTGGTTATTATTTTCACTTTATCTTTAGCTACTTTAGTTAGTGCCCAAACGGCAAAGCCAAACATAGTTTTTATAATTACTGACGACCAGAGGGCAGATACTTTGGATTATATGCCAAAGACAATGCAATTGCTGGCTGCTCAGGGCATTCTGTTCAATAATTCTTTTGCTTCTTTTCCGCTTTGCTGCCCAAGCCGGGCAAGCTTTTTGACCGGACTTCATGTGCACAACCATCAGATTTGGACTAATGTCAATGGAGGCCCAAGGTTTAAGAACAAAAGCCTCGATACCTCGACTATTGCCACATGGCTTCAAAACGACGGATATAGGACAGGCCTAATCGGCAAATACTTGAATGATTATGAAAAAACTATTCCGTGGCCATATATGCCTCCTGGCTGGAGTGAATGGGATGCCAATGGTTGGCCTGGCCCTCATATGCCCATTGTCGGACCAACTATAAAGGGCGATACAAGCTCTATTCCCAGCGCAAAAGCAGTCGGCTTTATAAAAAGCACGCCTCCCGGCCAGCCGTTCTTTCTTTATCTAGGCTTGACTGCCCCTCATGCTCCGGCAAGCTCGCCAAAATCAGACTTTGCTTTGTTCGCCAACATCAGCCCCTGGAATCCGCCTTCTTACAATGAAACCA
>JACPXY010000003.1 GCA_016196285.1 Candidatus Pacearchaeota archaeon
GGAGAACAGGATCTTAAGAAAATCTCGCTTATAGTAGTTATTTTAGTGCTGGGTGTGCTGGTCTTCTTCCTTCTTCGTCCAGTTATGCTCTCAATCATTGCAGGCCTTATCTTAGCTTACATGTTCACTCCAGCTTACGAGAAGCTGCGCACCTACATGAACGATAGAAGGTCGTTGGCGGCGCTTATTGTCTCGCTTTTCATAATATTGATTATCGTCATTCCGCTCTGGTTCGTCGTCCCGCTCATGCTCCAGCAAGTATTTGATATCTTCTCTTTCTCACAAACCATTGAGCTTCAGAAAGCAGTACATACACTCTTCCCCACTGCCTCTCCTCAATTCGCTGCACAAGTGACAATTGCCTTGAACAATTTCGTTGCTAAAGTTGTGACTGCAGCACTCAATTCCATTAATACTTTATTCTTAGATATACCTATTCTCTCTCTTCATCTGATTCTTGTGTTCTTTGTCTTCTTCTATGTGCTTAGGGACGGGCAGGAATTCAGAGCATATATCTCAGACCTCTCACCTTTCACCAAGCTGAAAGAGAAAGCTATTGTCCAGCAGTTCAAGAACGTTACTGATTCAGTGATATACGGGCAGATTATTGTTGGACTCGTCCAAGGAAGCCTAGCAGGACTTGGTCTTCTTATCTTTGGAGTAGAAAATGTGCTGGTGCTTACCACACTCGCCATCTTCCTTTCAGTCTTCCCGCTTCTTGGTCCATTCCTGGTCTGGATTCCAGTTACAGTGTATCTCTTCTTGACCGGAGATACAGGAGTAGCTTTCGGCTACTTGCTCTACAACCTGCTTATAGTATCAACAGTAGATAATATTCTCCGTACATACCTGATATCCAGAAAGACAAATCTATCGCCAGCATTCATTTTCGTCTCAATGGTAGGAGGATTCCTCGTATTCGGAATCATGGGCTTGTTGCTCGGCCCGCTCATTGTTGCCTACTTTCTTATGTTCCTTCAATCTTACCGCGATAAGACATTACAGCATCTAATAGTTGAGAAAGAGAGCCAGTAAATTTATATAGCACAAGAACTCATGATGTCTATGCGTAAACAAGGGGATTACGTAGGCGAGTTAGCCGACTACATTAAGAAAAATCTTAAAAAAGGGTATACGAAAGATTCTTTAAAATTCGCACTTGTCAATCAAGGTCATTCGCGCCTCGAAGTTGAGAAAGCCTTAAAGCGTGCAGAAGAGAACCTAGTTAGAGATGCACCAGTTCTCAAGACCAAGCCAGACATTACTTATGAAGTAGTTGAACCATCTGATGCCGAGGTCAAGCAGAAGCCTTGGTGGAAGCGCTGGTTTGGATTTTAAAGAGTAAAGAACGCCAACGCCCGGAATCGAACCGGGAGATCCCGAAGGAAACCTGTTTGCTTGTTGTTCATTGAAACACACATCAACTCAAGACAGGCGGAGTACCATTGTCCCACGTTGGCCCAGTATAATCTCGCTCTCTTGCTTATTTAAATATAACTGATAAGATTTATAAATCTCCCGTTGAGTGAACTCTTTTACTGGTTTTACTTGGCCAATAAATTCAGAGAGCAGAATCGATAAATCTTCCAAGAAGAGTTTGCTTCCAGAATGAAACAAGATACCTCTCTTAGGTTTAATTGATCCGTCAGTTAATATAACTCCCCCAATAAAATTCAACTTCTCCAAGGGACTCCCTTCTTTGATAATCGGCAGGACTCTCAGAAGATCTCTTTTAACTCCTTCCGGAAACCCTATCTTTCTAAGCTCCTTTACAGTTTTGACGGAATATTTTACAAATTCCCAGATTTCCTTTCTATTCTTTCTTTTTCTTGCAACGATTCTTCCATGAGTTCCAAATAAATTATAAAATAAATCATCAAATAAAATTACTTTCTCCTTCTCAGTATTGTAAAACTGTATTGGATAGTCTCTATAACCTTGTCCATTATGGCCTATTGACAAGCACCCATCTCCACTTAACATGCCCAAGAATAAAGCCAACTTCTCACCTCTTTTCATCTCTAATAAAAATCGTTTCATTACTTTTATAATTGAGTAACTACTAAGCAGTTTTATTTGACTTTTTAAGACTGGATGGGAAGGTCGAGACTAAGCAGAGCCAGATGGTTTAGTGCACCGTTGAGGACACCATAAGGTTACCCGAACAGTGATGCAAGGCCTGCTGCAGATTCAGCTGGCTTCTCTTCTTCTTTCTTCTCTTCTTTCTTTGCTTCTGCTGGTGCTCCGGCTGCGACCACTGCGGTGCTGGCATTCTCCAATTCTTTGGCAATGTCCACGCCCTGCAGGCTGGCAAGCAGCGTCTTCACCTTTGCTTCATCCGGCTCTGCGCCTGCAGCTTTCACGACTTTCGTCAGGTTTTCTGCAGTCACAGGCTGATTGAGCTTATGCAAGAGCAAAGCTCCGTAGATATATTCCATTATGCGTCCTCCCTTGTCATTGTATTATGAGTCTTTCTGGCTTGTGCACCATAGGCAAGCTCTAGATATTCAGTTCTACTAAGTGTTGCGTTGAACTTAGTATGAGTACCATTATGCCCTATTTCTACGCCAGATAAGAAGTAGTTTCCATCTCCTGTGTGAATTATCGGAGAAGTTACCCGAATCTCAGGAGTGCCTGCTGAAAGTGCAGCACGTAGATACTCTGCCTTCACTGTTCTTGTACTCATGCGCTCACTCCTTCTGCTGGTGCAGTCTGTTCAGGAGCAGAGCTCTTTGAAGCCAACGCCTTCTCATGTCTTGCGGCCTTGTGAAGTAGAGCAGCAATAGTATCAGCACAGGCATACGTCAGATTGATGGCAAATCCCCGTGCTTTTCCAATATCATAGCGAAGCTGTTCAAGAATTCCTTTCTTGTCAATCTTAATGCCAATATAAACCTTGTCTTCTTGAGAATCATAGGCAGCTAAGGGCTCAAAGCCAACTCTCATAGGGAGGATATTGAGTTTTCCCAGCACAGAAGCAACGTTCGGTTTTATCGCCTCGCCGGCTTTTACAATTGTTGCAGGCTGCTTGATGGCCAGCTTACCCCCTTCAACTGCAACTTTCAAACCGACACCACTTAGTTCAGATATTGCAGGTCCAGGGACAAGGTCAGTCGGTCCAGGCTCTATATGAATATCCTCTGAAGCAACATCTCCTGCCTTGGCGCGTGCAGGACTTTGGTTATCGGCAAGAATGCCAGAAAGCTCAAAGGCATCTCTCGCAGAGAAGAACAAAGCAACATCTGCTTGAATAGACTCTTTCAGCTTCTGGATGCCAGGTTTCTGAACTGCATCAATTGCACGCAGGACCGCGGTCTTGCGCGCAACACGTATATCTGCCGTGCCCCTTAGGTTTTTCTTAATCTGATGGAACTGAGAGCTTGGTAACTTTCTAGTTGAAGCAATTATAATAGTTCTATTTTTCTTGAGCAGTCCTGCTAATTCAGCAACGAGCTTAATCTTCTGTTCAGGAATCTCTTTCTGTCGTTTCTGTTCCATTACTTCATCTCCACCTTGAGTGGCGCACTCATAGTCAGTTTAAGCATGACACTGCGGACATTGTCTTTCTTGATAGGCAGGACATTGATTACTCCATGATAAACTGCTTCTGCGTTCGCAAGAATCTGCTCATCACTCATGTTCTCTTTGCCGACGCTTATCTTAATGCTTGGTTCACGTGCTCTAATCTTGATAGCTTGTGCTATGCGTGCCAGCAGAGCCTTTAATGCAGCCTCATCGTCCTGCATTAATACTCCAAGTTGCGGAGAAGGCATTTTGCCAGTAGGACCCAGGGCTTTGCCGAACACAGTTGCTACTTGCGGCATCAGCTTTGCTTCAGCAATAAAGAAATCATATTTTTTTACTAGGTTCTTTAGCTCTTTCTTGTCCTTATACTTGGCGAAGTCAAGGTTAGTAATAGTAGGAACCAGTGATGACTTCTTGCTCAGAAAAGCACAGACGCGCTTCTCACGGACTTGATGCGGAAGATTGATAATGGCAGTAACACTGTCTCGCTTCAAGTCAATGCCCTTAAGGCTGATAAGTAAGTCAACGCTCTGCTCGAAGTTTCTCTTCTTCTCTTTCCGTAGTGCAACAAGTGCTTCTTTGACATTCATAGTATCTCCTACAGTATGACCCTGTCCCTAGAACCTTGCGGTATGACATGGGTATGTAGTTAACGATGATTTTGTGTGTCAGAGAGGGTATTTAAAGGTTATTGCTCGAACCATCTTAACTCAGAAGCTTAATCAAGTCAGAGATAATAAACCCCAATGCGCCAAGTGCAAGGATGCCGATGGCAGAGACTTTTGCGATGGCTTTAAATTCCTCGCCGGTTGGTTTGCGCAGCACATGCCAGACGCGCTTTGACTGTACAATGAATGAGGTGAGCCGAGTCCCGATGCCAGGTTTGATTTCTTCCATCCACAGCAGAGTTAAAAGGTGTTTTTAAAACTAAGTGTCAGGCAGAGTAAATATTCTATTTACTTCAGTAGAAAGATAATTTTATATATCCCTGCCGAGAGCAAAGGGAATGTTTAAGCGGTTAATACAAAAGATCAGAGGGTTAAAGATTCCTCAAGTACGTTCACTCGATGACTTTAGAGATTCACGTGCATACGAGATTGTACAGAGAAATATGATGCGCATTTCAGATATTCCTGGCCTGTATGAGGAATTGGTGAGAAAAAAAGGCCGTATGGCGATAGCGCATGCATCTCTGGTAGGAGATTGCCCTCCTCGCGCGCATGCGCAGCTTTTGGCAGGAGCTGTTCTTAACTACGAGCTGAGCGCGAGAAAGCAATTCGAGATAATAGTTAGTACAAAGAACTATGAGATGCCGAGTGGAGTGAATCTGGTGCATGAAGGGAGTGTGATTATGAGAAGAAGCACAACTATTGAATCTCATACTCATTCTGCAGACGAATGCCTCCATGCAGCGGACTCTCTCTATCAGGAATACGAACGGATGAACGGCAGGGGCTAATTATCTAGAAAATCAATTCCCAGTTCGTTCTGAAGCTCGGTCTGCTGCTTCTTTGATAAGTCTGTGGAGATGCCGAGAATCTGCGAGCTTTTCACGCCAGTAACAATAAGCAACACTTTGACTGATTTATCCATGTCAGGAGAGATTTGCGCGCCAGAAATAATTTTTGCGTCTGGCGCAACTTTCTCGCCCACAACTTCCATGACCTTTTTGTATTCATCAAGGGACATGTCAGGACCTCCGATGATATTCACTAAAGCACCGGTTGCATTCGTAATATCAACATCAAGCAGAGGATTATTAATTGCTTTCATGACTGCATCATGCGCTCGGTCTTTTGAGTCTGACTCGCCTATTCCGATTAAGGAGACACCGCCGTTTGACATAACTGCTTTGATGTCTGCAAAGTCAAGGTTCACGAGTCCTGCTTTAGTTACCAGTTCAGTGATTCCTTTGACAGAGTTGGTGAGTATCTCATCAGCGACCTTGAATGCAGTATGGATTGGCAATTCAGGGGCTATCTCAAGGAGCTTGTCGTTCGGGATGACAATCAAAGTATCAGTCACTGCAACCATGCGTTCAAGACCATACTGCGCATTCTCAATGCGCTTCTGGCCTTCAACAGTAAAAGGCAGAGTAACCACTCCAATGGTCAATGCCCCAAGGCGTCGCGCAATATCAGCTACAACAGGTGCGCTGCCAGTTCCTGTTCCTCCGCCAAGACCGCAGGTAATGAAGACCATATCTACTTCGCCGAGTTTCTTCTTGATTTCAGTTTCAGATTCTCGTGCAGCCTGTTCCCCAATCTTAGGATTGCTGCCTGCACCAAGTCCATGCGTCAGCTCACGCCCAATCAGAATCTTGGCATCAGCATTTGTGTACAGCAAGTCCTGTGCATCAGTATTTACTGCAAGAATCTCACATCCCTTGATACCAATCTCTCGCATACGGGAGATAGAATTTCCGCCGCCACCGCCGCACCCAATTACCTTTACTCTTGCTCCTTGTTTTTGTAGCAGCGATTCGAGCTCTTTATCAATGTCCTCGTTGCCATGCGCCTCTTTTGGGTAGAAGATATCAGCCATGACCTCATCATGAGTTGCTCATTTATAAGGATTGTTGTTCCGGCGTATTGGAAATCTTAAGCAGCATTCTTCTCAGACACCGTCGGAGATTCAATTTTCTCTTCAAATAATAGTTCCTTGCCAAGCAGTTCCTTGAATTTGCTGCTGAACGCTTGGATATACATTCCAAGAGGTTTTGGCCCGCGAAGAATAATCTTCTCATCAATGCTGAACTCGGGAACAAACTTAAACAGCAGAGTGCACAGAGATTTAACTTTCTCCTGTTCATCAGTAATAACTCTAGAGATAGAGAATTTATACTTTAAGTTCTTTCCCGCCAAAGGATTATTGAAGTCGGTGATGACTCTAGCCCCCGATACTGCAATAATCTTGACCAGCATATCATCGAGTGCAAGCATCATGCCAGGCCGAGGATGCACATTTTTCTCACTGAAAACTTTAAGAGGAATAGTCTTGACCAGCTCACGCTTGCGCTCACCAAATCCTTCCTGAATGTCAATCTCAACTTCATACTCCTTGCCAATCTCCTTCCCTTCCAGTGCCTTGTCCAGACCACGCACTACCATTCCTTGTCCAATAACAACAATTGCTTCCTTCGGCTCTTCTGTCGAGCCGAGCTTCTTCGCATCTTCATCCCTGTTCGAGTCAAAGAGCTCGCCATTTGCATAGCCTGTGAACCGAAGAGCGATAAAATCATTCTTCTGTGTTACTTCCATCATCATGCTTGATTAGTAAGTTTTATAAACGTTTCTTGCGGCATGAGAGGATGGTTTTAAAATTAATTAATGCGACTGGTGCGAAGCCTGGAACCACTATTCTTGTCGACGGACAAGCATGCGCGGTCACGTCAAATGACATTAGCAAGACTGGCAAGCATGGCGCAAGCAAGTGCCGTATTGAAGCCAGAGAGGTGTTTACAGGCAAGAAGAAGATTGTCGCAGTACCTGGAGATACGCGGTTCGATGTTCCATTGATAGACAAGAAGCGCGCCCAAGTACTGACAGTAAATGAGGGCACCGCTTCAATCATGGATTTAGAGAGTTTTGAAACGCTGGATGTCGCTTACCCAGAGGACATGAAAGAGCAGCTCCAACCAGAAAAGCAGGTGGAATACTGGGATGTTGAAGGCAAAAAGGCAATAATGAGGGTGTTATAATATGAATAAACGGCAGGTGTCTTAAGATGGCAACGAAACTTCCTATCGCGCAAGCACGATTGTTTGGTAATGTGTTTATCTGCAAAGAGTGCAATCATCGAGTCAGGACACAGGCAGTCCGGATTATTGCAGGCAAGATAAAATGCGTTAAGTGCGGCAGCCGGGTATTTCGACCGGTTCGTAAGAAGTAATGGTAGCTAGTTTTATAGCATATGATATTGCTTTTCTAATAATCTTTACGCTGGCAGTAGTCTTATTTCTGTATAAGCGGAAGCAAAAGCTTCAGCGTGAGGGGCTAATCTATCTGTATCGAACCAAGCTCGGCCTCGCCTTTATTGAGAAATTCAGCAAGAAGTATGCACGCATCCTGAAGCCCATGCAATATCTTGTAATCACTTCAGGTTACATCCTGATGATTTCCATGATGTGGCTTATCATTACAACACTTTTCATCTATCTAAAGCAGCCAGATTCATCTCCATTAGCTAAAGTGCCGGCAGTCTTCCCCCTAATCCCATATTTTCCTGAGCTATTCAATCTAGAATCAATTTTTCCTCCATTCTACTTTACTTATTTCCTGATTGCCATTGCTATTATAGCAATCTCTCATGAATGTGCCCATGGCATCTTCGCGCGCCTCAATAAGATAAAGATTCATTCAACAGGATTTGCATTTCTAGGTCCATTTCTCGGTGCATTTGTTGAGCAGGATGAGAAGCAGATGAACAAGGCTAAGAAATTTCCGCAGCTGGCAATTCTTGCGGCAGGTACTTTTGCAAATATAGTCATGATGCTTTTATTCGGCATAGTGCTTATTCTCTTCTTCGCAGCAGCATTTATGCCTGCAGGACTGCTATTCACATCGTATGCTTCATCAGCCGTGAACGTCTCCGCACTCGATACAGTTAACGGTATGCCTCTTGAAAAGGTGAATATCTCAGCATTCACAGGAGATGTTGTCAATCTCAGCATAGACAATCAATTGTATTATACTACTCCTCGCGCACTCGGCTATTCAGTGCAGCAGAATCTCAGCCAATTGCTAGTGTATGAAGATACTCCTGCTTTTAGGGCGCGCATCAAGGGTGCAATCACTGAGTTTGATTATACACCAATTCATTCATACAAGGACTTGTCAGAAGCTTTGAGCCATCATGCTCCAGGAGACATAATTGTTGTAAAGACGATTGATTCAGAAAAGCAGGTGCATGAATACACTATTCAGCTTGCCGAGAAGGATGGTAGGGCATACCTTGGATTAAGTACACAGTCCTTCCGGCGTTCAGGCTTCCTCGGAAGCATCTACGCACAGTTCAGCAAAGTCAAAGATCCAAACATCTATTACGAATCGCGCATTGGCGATTTAGGAATATTTATCTACGATCTGCTCTGGTGGATTGTCATTATCAATCTGCTTGTCGCATTATTCAATATGTATCCTGCAGGAATCCTTGACGGAGGCAGATTTCTCTATCTTACTGTCTGGGGCATCACAGGAAGCAAGAGGCTTGGAGAAGGACTACTTAAGTTCACAACGTGGCTTCTGCTTATCATAGTAGCAGTGATGATGATTAGATGGGTTTTTGCGTTCTTTTAATTCATTTTAATAAGATAGCATATCTTGCCCACATATCAAATAAAGACATTAAAGCAAATGCTTCTCCCATACTATGAACATTATGTGAGTGATATTCTAAAGATTTATTAGAACTTTCTTCCAGATTTCTAATACTATTATTATCTGCATTCAACCAAATACCGCCCTGCCCAATATTAACAGTAGTCAATAAGCAAGAAGTTGCATGGAATTGATAAGGTTCTAACCAATTAATTCCCCGTCTAATCAGCTCTTCATTGCCTAATTCGTTCAATCTAGCTTTCTTCTCTTCCGAAGCCATGGATTCTAAAGCTTCCTTTGCATATTCTTTATCAAGAAAAATAGCAATGTCATAACCTGTACAGAATTTAGGCTGCCAGATTATATCTTCCATCTCAGCTAAGCCACTGAATCCCTTCTTTTGTAAAGACAACAATCTTTACACCAACAGGAATATTCAGCAATGCAGATAGCAGAGCCATATGCTCTTTTCCATTTCCAGATGCAAGTGAGAGCGAGACCTCAAAATCTCCCGAAAGCAAAGGTTTCAACTTATCTCTTATCTGCTCTTTCATATCAATTAATGACTTGTCTGGATTAATCTCAACAATTCTGCACTTTTCATTTGCAGGAAAATCCTCCTTGATTGATTTTACAATCACTGCCTTATTATACTCCAATCTGTTGAGTAAAGCAGTAACCTGCCCCCAGTTTTCCTTGTCTTTTCCGACGAAAGCAACAAATTCCATGCTCTTGGCTGATACGTAGATTTATAATCATTATTGTTCTTTTGAGCGCATGGTCAAAGAGATGCCCCTTGGAGAGGTGACCCTTAGGAAGTATGAGAAACCTTACGATGCTTCTCCGCGCGAGCTCATCCGCAAGATCTGTCTTTCTCTCGGCTTGTTGCAGCCAGGCGATTCAAGAGATAGCATGGTGGATATTGTGCTGGTTTTGGAGGAGTCACGGAAGAAGAAGGAATGGTTATCTTCATTTACCATACGCGACAGAGTCGAGAAATTGAGAGAGAATAATTCCCTGGAGAGCAGAGGGCTTGCAGAATCGAACATCCGCAGGCAGTTGAAGCGTCTGCGCGATTCTTTATTGGTTGACAAACAAGGCAATCAGTATCGCCTTTCTGAATTCGCTCCTTTATCAGAGATATTTGAGGCAAAAGTCGAGAAGTTTCTCGTGCCCCAAATTATTGAAAGGATTAAAGAGTATCTGAAGAAACTTGAAAGTGATTAGTACCAGTCACTCGAGCGTAAGTTCCGCACGAAGCCGGTTGCTTCATCAACACATAATTTCTTTATCCCAATACAAACACTTTTTAGTATGTCCAAATCCAGTTCTTTCTGTCTTTCTAATAGAGTTAGGGCAGGTCTGTCCATAGGCATTATCCCTATATTTGAATCATCTCTCAGAACCCTCGTCACAAAAGAATCTGGGCTCTCCAGCAGGAGTAGCAATCGCGCCTGCTCATTATAATTAGCAATGCCATTTCCACCAATCACCATAAGCTCCCATACAAGGAATCCACGAGGAGCAGTGTCAGCATCATAGTTCCAGAGAAGAGTTAGCTGATTTCTCTGGGGCAATCTCCCATTCTCGCCTCCTCGATAGAGCTCAGCATCGGTGACTATCTGTGCTGCTTCAGTAAATGTTCTGAGAATCTCAGGCCGATTGTCAAAATAATCTCTAGGATCTTCACCTGTCTTTGCTTCTCGCGAAAGAGAGAATAAGATATCCATGAAAAAGATAAAAGCATCTGCTTTAAATTCCTTTCTTTGCAAGAAGAGGCGTCCTGTGGTGTCCAGAAAGTTTTAAATACCCATTTTTCCCAAAAAGGATATCTACTTCTTCAAGATTAAGGAAGTAGTGGAACATACATATGCTATTCATTATCAAAGTAACAACGAACAAGGAAGAGAAAGCCATCGAGATGATGGTGCAGAGGACAGAGAAGAAGAACCTACAGGTCTATGCGCTTGCCCGTCCGCATGGTCTACGAGGCTATATTATTCTTGAGGCTGCAGACAGGGAGTCCGCAGAAGAGGCCGCATTTAATCTGCCGTATGTGAAGGGCATTGTTGGCAAGACAGTTACCTATGACCAGATAAAGACCATGCTTGAGCCGAAAGTCGAAGACATCAATATCGAGATTGGAGATATCATCGAGATTATCGGTCAGACTTTCAAAGGGGAGAAGGCAAAAGTAACTCGTGTCGATAAGACTAAGGGAGAAGTTGTTGTCTCGTTGCTTGGTGCTTCAGTTCCAATTCCAGTAACTGTCAAGATGGATAACGTAAAGGTTATAAGGCGCGAAGATAAAGCTGAAGAGCAGGAAAGTCAGAATGAAAGTTAAGCTGATTGTTGAAGGCGGGGCAATGAAGCCAGGACCAGCTGTCGCCCAGTCTCTTGGTCCTTTAGGAATAAATCTCGGCAAGGTAATTGCTGATGTCAATACAGCAACAACTGGCTTCAAGGGAATGAATGTGCCTGTCGAGATTGACGTCGATGCAAAGAGCAAATCATTCATTATCAAAGTGTTCTCTCCAAGTGTGGCAGAGTTGCTTAAGAAAGAGCTTGCGCTTGAGAAAGGCTCAGGAACGCCCCATTCAGTTAAAGTAGGAAATATAGCATTTGAGCGGGTAGTAAGTCTCGCGAAGACAAAGCTGCCGAGTCTGCTTGCAAAAGATCTGCGCGCAGCAGTCAAACTTCTGGTCGGAACTTGTGTTTCACTAGGCATTCTCATTGATAATAAGGAAGCAAAGGAGATAGAGAAGGAGATAGATTCTGGAATGTATGACAAGGAGATTAAGAACGAGATTCTTGAACCTTCAGATGATAAGAAGAAATCTCTGGCAAAGTTCTTTGCAGAAGTAAAAGCAAAGCAGGAGCGTGCAGCAAAAGCAGCCGAGGAAGCGAAAGCAGCCGAGGAAGCAGCAAAAGCAGCTGCAGCAACAGCTGCAGCAACGCCAGCAGCAGGAGCGGCAGCACCTGCCGCAGCCGCAGGAAAGACAGCTGCAGCAACTCCGGCCGCAGCACCTGCTGCAGCGAAGAAGGAAGAGAAGCCAGCAGCAAAGAAGAAGTAATCACACACATTTTTAAACTCATAAAATACCTGCGTAAATGGCTCAGATAAAACCTGGAACTTTCCGTCCTGGAAGATTAACAAGTATTCAACTCAGAGATAATCTGCAGATAGATATTCCTCCAGGAGCACATCTTGAGACTTCTCCAATTCTTACTGATAAGGTCTTTCCTCTTGCAGCCAGGCGTTTGTCCAGAGTCAGAACAATATGGTATCCTTGCTGCGGATACGATATTAGTCCTTCAGAATACTTTCAAGATGCAAGAATTATCTATGTAGACCAGCAGGAGACTCCTATCAAGCTTATGCAATTAAAAGGTCTGGAGGCGTACACAGCAGATGCAGAGCACTTCCAGTTTTCTGCAGATATCTCGCAGATAGATATTCTTCTATTATTCAGCCCGCAGCTTCCTGTTGCAAAGCTTACTGGCAGGATACATAAGCCCTTTCATGTTCTTGCAAATAATTGGCATCAGACCACAGACCAGTTAAGA
>JACPXY010000005.1 GCA_016196285.1 Candidatus Pacearchaeota archaeon
CAATGAAAATGTCAAAAAAGCGCTTGATAGAATGAAAGAAAGCCATAGACAAACATATGAAGATGTAATTGTTGGTATGATGAAGAAAATTAAAGAAGATAGAAAAAATCTTGAAGAGTTAATGATTGAAGGCGCTAAAGTTATGGCTGAAGATAGTCTGAAGATGGTTAAAGAATGGGAATCCACTGATGCAACTTTGGATTGGGAATGGGATGAGAGTTAAGAGAGGGGATATTGTTCTTGCAAATCTTGAGCCGGCTATAGGTTCAGAACAGGGAAGTATTAGACCAGTTCTTATAATCCAGAATAATGTGTCAAATGAATATAGTCCTATAACAATTATTGCTCCAATTACAACAAAGATATATGAAAAAGATTATCCTACTAATGTTTTTGTAGAAAGAAGATACTCTAAATTAAATAAGGATTCTACTATCTTATTGAATCAAATAAGAGCAATAGATAAATCAAGAATAAAAAGATTTATTTCTCTGTTGAATGAAGAAGTTATGAGTGAAGTTGATACTGCTATTAAGATAAGCTTGGGATTGGCTTAGAAATTTAGGATTTTATAGATATTTGCTCCATCTCTCATCATCTTTTTTATTGTCCCACATCTTTTTCATTGATTTTTCAGCGACTATCAGCCATCCTGCTTTTTCTCTTCTTGGCGCTTCAAGCTTTTCCATTATCCATCATATTTCTATCGGCTAATAATATTTAAATCAGATTCCATTTTAACTAATAAATCTAATCCATAATCTACTAATTCTTGTGTTAAATCATGCTTGATTGGTAATTCTGGTCCATCATGATTTCTTAAAATTCTCTGCAAATTTGTATATTCTCGCAAATAATCCTCTTCAAACCATTCATCTTTACGAGAGAGAGAGTCATATCTACCTCGCAATTCATCGTATAACTGCTTGAACGCCCTTAATTCTCTCATTTTATCTATCTCTCTTTAGTTTCTTCACAACAGATTTTACCTTATTATTAACTGCAGAAGTTATTCTTCTTGTTAAAGGATGCAAGCCTGCTATTGCGCTTATATATAGTAGAGCAGAAGTGTTCCAGGCAGTTAATCCTCTTACTGCAGGAGATAAATCCGTATTGTCAGTTAACCAGATATTTGAAGCAATAAATGCTGGAGTGAATGTAGCAATGTCTGCTATATAATCTGCTGCTAGAAATGTTCCTGCAAAATGCGCAAATTCTCTGCTGAATAAACCATCTGAGTATTTGCCCCTATTTTTCCAGTATTCTAACCCAAAAAAGGTAAGGTATCCTGGAATGTAACCGCACACATAGGATGCTGCAGTTGTTGCTAACTTGCTGTCATAGCCCAGTCTTGTTGCAAGTTCCTGCCCTGCTGCCGCGCCAATTGAAGAAACTACTACAGCTGGAGCCAATTGCTTAAAGTATTCTATCCATGTTCTTGGATAACCTTTTATGCTCTCTTTCAGCTCCTGTTCTAAAGTTGAATGCGCTGTTTGCTCTAAGTTTTTTGTCATTCTATCTTTTCCCTTAAGAACAAACAATGTTGATTTAAAGAGGCTGTATCTTGCATAAGCTGTGCTTTAAAGTTAGCAACCTTTAACCTGTTTGCCTTGTTCCAATGAATAGAATTAACATCCATAATTTTTAATCCATCAGTAGAGCTTAACTTTTCACTTACATCTCCGTATAAATGAATTAATTCTTCCAAGTCTACTCTTCCATCTTCCTCTGTAACCATATCTAATAAAGATTGAGGAAATATATCTTTTTGTTCCACCCTTAAACAATGCACTCTTCTATTTCCTCCTTGTGAGTAATCTTCCATAATTATGCTTTCAGGGTTATTTTCAACATATAAAACACCCATGAATCTAGGCATCGCTTTTGATAATTCTGGGCAATATTTATCCAAGTAAAGAATATTCCTTAAAGATCTTAATAGTTCTCTATGGTCTGCATATTTCTTAATTCCTGCCCAAATAGTTTCGCTCAAAGTCTTTGAATAAAAAGAACCTAAACTATAGAATCCTGTTGGATTGTCTCTCTCGCTTTCACCTATTAACTTGCCTTGAGTAAAAGGATATAATTGCATAGCTTCCCTTAGTAAAAGAGAATTTCTCTCTGATAACTTTGTCAAATCAGGATTCATTTCATCTCCTTGAGATTTCTCTTTCTTTGCCTCTCCAATGAGATTAATTTGTGCCTTGCTGCTTCTGGATTCTTTATTGTTATATTGAGAATATTAAGGAGGCGCTGCATTATCTCCTCATACGTTTCTCTTTTGTAGAGCTTGAGGTGCTCAAGCCGCTGCTTTGTTGCTGTTGAGAGTTTTATCGTCGTTATCTTATCTTTATAACTTAGCGTATCCTCTTGTGCCTGCTCTTCCATCTGCGTATACCCAAGTATACCTATATAAAGATTTCTATCTGACTGTCACTTTGTAATTACATGAAAACGTTATCACCATAAAGTTTATATAGTGCTTCAGAGACTCATAGATAACTAAATTTTACACCACCCAATGGAATTTAAGAAAAACTTGGTTTCGCTTGTGGCAGTATTTGCTGTGTTCGCTCTTTTAGCGAGCACTGTAAGTGCCTTTGCTACTATTACCAGCGTTGAAGTAAGCGGTGTTGAAGGAATCAATGGTTCCGCCAACATTGCAGCTTTTGCCGGCCAAACACTGCCGGTACGAGTAATCTTCACCGCCCAGAGTAATGCAAGTGACGTACGAGTCAAAGCTTGGATTTCTGGTGATCGTGATTACAGCGCAGCGAGCGAGCGGTTTGATGTCATTGCTGGCAATACATACAGCAGACTGATGGCCGTTAACGTTCCTTTCGACATTGATCCGAGCGAGTCTATGACTCTTCAGATCTCAGTCGAGAGCCAAACTGTAGAAATCCGATCCCAAGTTGCCTTGAGAACGCAGAGAGAGTCTTACATTGTTGAGATTCTTGATGCAGTACTCGACCCCACTGTAACTGCTGGCGACAATCTTGCTGTGGATGTTATCCTCAAGAATAGAGGACGACAGACTGCCGAGGACACTTTTGTCCGCGTCAGCATCCCTGCATTAAGCATTGAACGCAGAGCATACTTTGGCGACTTGACACCAGTAGATCAAGCTAATCCAGACAAGGAAGACGCATCTGAGCGAAGAATGCTTATCAGCATTCCAGCTGGTACGCCTGCAGGCATCTATACTGTGACGCTTGAGGCATACAATGCAGACTCCACGACAACTGTAAGCAAGAAAATTGCTGTTGTCGGTGCAAGTGGTGACAGCCGTGTTGTTGCTTCTGCAACGACCAAGACTTTCGGACTCGATGAGACCGGCGTCTATACTGTTACCCTTGTGAATACTGGAAGCAGGGTGCGCGTCTACGATGTAAGCTTTGACGCTCCAAGCGGATTAATGCTTGAAGCTGATGAGAGTGTCTTTGCTGTTCCAGCAGGAACCAGCAAGAGCATCAAGGTGAACGCCGAAGCCGATAAGGCAGGCGCATACACCTTTGTCGTAAACGTCAACTCTGATGGAGAACTCGTCAAGAGAGAGAGCTTTGTGGCAAACGTTGAAGGCACGAAGAGATCGGCTGCAAACGCAACTGTCGTACTGACTGTTGTACTTGCAATCATCTTTGTCGTACTTCTTGTTGTCCTCATTGTTCTGCTCACAAGGAAACCTCAGAAAACTGAAGAATTCGGCGAAAGCTACTACTAAACGTTATTCTTTTTTTTATTTTTTATTAACGTTAGTAGATTAAAAACTGGCTTGTAAGGTATTTAAAGCACTAATTCCAGACCTAAGAGATGAATCAAGAAAATCCTCCCTATATCCGACTAAGCAAGCACGGCTCCTTCTCCTCAAGGCTTGCAGTATACTATACCGAACAAGAAAGAAAGTTTGCTCTCTATGCACTGCTTCCAGAATTGAGAGTTGGTTACGATATAAGTATAGAGAGTAATGATATACAGAGACCTCTAAGCAGATTGTTCATCGGCCCTCTGCTTTTGGGAATATTTACTTCAGAGTCTAATGTTGGGAACGAGAAAGTTGATGCACTTGAAGTTTCTGATATTGCACAGACAAAAGAAGCTCTTAACGTTCACATTACCAACTATGGAGCTCAATTCTCGCCGCTTCGGAATGAGCTATGCGCTATGTGGGAGAGTGAACAAGAAATGAGACCGGGAAAGAGGATTGTTTATGAGCTTATCGGCTCACGAATTGTCGGAGAGTCGAGAGGCAGGAAGCATGTAGAGTTTAAGGGAGTAGTGCTGTATCCGCATATAAGTATAGGGTATCTCTTCCAAAACGTTAAAAAAGTATTTGAAGGAGTCCATGAAAGGGTGAATAAAAAAGTCACTCCAGCAAGCAGTGTATGTCTTTTCTCTCGCCGGCCTGATTCTTACAATTTACAACGGGCACTTACCCCTAGTCAAGAGAGGGGTCTTATAGAGAGGATGCGACAACGCGGCACACAACGGATATCCTTTGCCTCTGATGTCGAGTTTGCTCTTGAAGAACAAAAGAGGGCTGTCGAGTTTGCAGAATCCCTGAATGGTATGAGGAGAGAGATGGTCTCCTCGTTTGAGCGCTTCCTGCACGAAAATACTCATCTAGACCTTGATAAGCGCACTGTTCCAGGTAATCAGGCAAATCATTAATCTTAAATACAAAGAGAGACTACTTCACGCAAGATGGTGTATGTAAAGAAACTGGTGATGCAGGGATTCAAGAGCTTTGCTAGAAAAACAGAAGTGGTATTTGACCAGGGAATTAACGTTGTTCTTGGACCGAATGGCAGTGGAAAATGCCTGACTGGAGAATCCTTAGTCCAGCTTGGAGACGGAAGAATTGAAAGAATCGATTCACTAGTAAATAGAAATCTTACAAATGCTGCAAAAACAGAAGATGGCTTTATAGCTGCGGGCGATGGGACAGAAGCCATCTGCTTAAATATGAATACATTAAAAACAGAGAGAAAAAAGATAAAGGCATTTGTAAAAAGAACCTCTCCTGATAGATTACTAAAAATAAAAACTCGTTCTGGACGGGAGATAACTGCAACTAAATATCATCCTTTCTTTGTATTAAAAGATGGAAAAGTTACGGCTGCTAAAAGTGAGGAATTAGAAAAGGGTATAAGAATAGCGGTTCCAAGAAAGATAGATTTTTCTCCAGAGAACAAATACTTTACGGAGTTGATAGATTTTATTAGATTTGAAGACAATATTTATGCTCCTTACAGAGAAGAATATAAAGATATATTGTTGTCGATAAAGGGTTCGTTAACTTGGAGAGACTTGTCTGAAAAAATCGACTTATCTTATTACGTTATAAAGGGCCTTCTTGATAAGCAATCAATTAACTTTTCCAGTCTGATAAAAATATTAAGGGCGGCAAATATCCAAGATATAGAAATAATTAAGCTTATTCCTGAAGTAATATCAAATGGAAAGAGAACAATATTCTCTTTCTTGAACTCTCCTGAATTTTCAAGATTTTTCGGCTATTTGCTTGCTGAAGGCAGATTAGCTGACTCAAGCCAAATATGGTTCACGAATGGAGATAAAGAGATAGTTGACGATTACGTAAGCTTAGTTCAGAATTTATTTGGAAAAAGTCCATTAGTCAGAGAATACAAGCCAAACTGCTGGGATGTAATTATATTCTCCGAGCCGCTGAAAAAACTTCTTGCCAAACTGGGTATGGCTTCCCAGACAGAAAATAAATTCATCTCAAATCTTCTTCTCAAGCATTCTGGAAAAGAAGAAATAGGAAATCTATTAAGCGGACTATATTCTGGAGACGGCTATGTTGCAGATTCTTTAATAGAAATTACTACAAAAAGCGATAATCTTTGTTTAGGAATAGAAAATTGCTTGTTGAGGCTGGGTATAACATTTATGAAGAGAAGAGTAGTTAAAAAAATATCTAAGCTTAACTTTTCAGGAGAATACTGGACAATAAGCAGTTATGGCTCTGAAAATATGAGACTATTTAATGCTCTTGTCCCAATTGTTCATGAAAAAAAAGCAAACAAGATTAGAGAAGGAGCAAAAAAGAAGTCAAACCCTAATACTGATTTGATAGAGGCCAATAATTTAGTAAAAGATATTGCCAAGATAGAAGGAATTAATGTCAAAAGAGCAAAGATAGAATTTCCTATGCTTGATGCTTACTGCTATAATCAGTGCCTGCCTTCGAGAACAGGAATCTCCCTACTATCAAAGCAATTATTTAAAGGAGAGTCCGAATCTCTAAATCAATTAACAATTCTTGCAGAATCGGATATTTATTGGGATGAGATAGCAGATTTAGAGGAGGTTGATGGTGTTGATTGGGTTTACGATTTAACAATTGAAGAACACCATAATTTTATAGCCAATAACATTTTTGCGCATAATTCGAACATCTCAGATGCACTGTGCTTTGTCCTAGGGCGATTATCGATTAAGAGCATGCGGGCTGCAAAGGCGAAGAATTTATTGTTTATGGGCAGTAAATATATCAAGCCGAGCAGAGAAGCATCAGTTGAGATTGTCTTTGATAATGCTGATCGAGCCTTTGCCCTGGATAAGGATGAAGTGTCCCTGAAGCGCATTGTGAAATATAATGGGCAGGGCATCTACAAAATAAATGACGAGACAAAAACAAGGATTGAGGTTATTGAGATGCTCGCGCAGGCAGGAATTGACCCTTATGGATTTAACCTTATCCTGCAGGGGCAGATACAGGCTATTGTAAAGATGCATCCGGAAGATAGAAGAAAGATTATTGAAGAAGTAGCTGGCATCGCAATCTATGAATCACGAAAGGAGAAGAGTCTGCGCGAGCTTGAGAAGACTGAGGAAAGATTAAAGGAGATAGGTGCTATCCTGCGCGAGAGAACAGCTTACCTGCGGAACCTTGATAAGGAACGAGCGCAGGCATTGCGCTTCAAGGAATTGGAGCTGATGGTACGGAGACTTAAAGCATCTCTTATCTCAAAAAAGAAACAGGAGAAAGAGAGAGAGCTTGAGGCGCTTGAAAAGTCAATTCAGGAAAAGGCAGAGCAGCGCGAGACATTCAAGGATGAAGCGAGAAAGCTTGAATCGCAGATAGAAGCATTGCAGAAACAGAGTGAACATATCAACAAGCATATCCAGCAGGCGACTGGACTTGAGCAGGAAACTTTGCATACACATATCGCGAATCTGCGTGCAGATATCGAAGGTATTAGAGTAAGAAAGGAGAGCTGCGAGCACCGCAGAGCAGAAGTAGAGCATCGTATTGCAGAGATGAAGCGGTCTATCCCTGAACTTGAAAAAGATATCGCCGCGCTCAAGGAGGAATCTCCCTTGATTGCCAAGAAAGCTGAAGAGCTTAAGCGGAAGAAAGAGGAACTGGCTATATTAGAAGAAGAGCGAAGAGATAGTAACTCGATACAGAGCAAGCTTCATGCATTGCGTGAGCGCATCAAGGACCGTGAGCGGCAACTTGGAAGGATTGAGGCTGAATCTGAATCTGCTATTAAGCAACTTGAAGTATATGCACAAACCCTGATGCATAAGAATGAGGAAGAATGCGAGAGAGCTATTCATATAAGCCGGAAGCAGCTCCAGGATAATAAGAACCTTCTTGAGAATATCCTGAAATATTTAGTAATGCATGAGAAAGTAATATCAGTTAATGAGACAGAGATTGCACGTGCATCAACAATTCAAGCTGACGTGTCAAAACTAGATATCTGCCCACTCTGCCATAGCACTATAACTGAATCGCATATAAAGCATGTGGCTGATGAACAAGCACAGATTATTGCTTCTGCACAGAAGAACAAGGAAAAGGCGCAGGCAGGGCTGCTTGATGCACACGAACAGCAGAAACAGCTCCGCGAAAGCATTAAGCACCTTGAGCAGAATATCTCCTCATTGGAAATTGAGCAGGTCAAGCATAAATCGATGAAGGAGAAGAATCTAATGCTGAAGCGCCTAGTTGATGAGGAGAAAAAGCTCAAACAAGAGCTGAACGAGCTTGAGCATGAAAGGAAACAACTTGAAGAGAAAGCGCAGCAGGCATCTTCTTTGGAAGAGAAGTATGATTCTATTCTTCTTGAGATTGAGGAGATATCATCACGCACTCTTGAAAACGTCGATAATGCTGCAATGTACAAAGAACGGGATCTTGAAAGTATCCAGAACGTCATCAAGCGCGGCACTAAGGATATCGAAGAGCTGAACAGAACTTTTAAGGAATTTGAAGAGAGCATGCAGGCAAAGAGCAATGCCTTGGTGGCAAAAGAAAAGCAGGAAAGAGAATTGCAGCAGAAATTTAAGAAGCTCTTTGAGGAGCGTGAGCAGGCGCAGCATACTATCCAAGAGCAAACCTTTAATCTTTCTGAGGTTAACACAAATGCACGAGCAGTAGAGGATCAGATTAACTACTTAAAGATTGGCAAGGCTAAATTGGATGCTGAGAAAGAAGCACTGGAAATGGAACTCAGCGACTATGCTGGGCTTGAGCTAGTGCAGGGAAGCATCCCTGCACTTGAAGAGCGGCTGCATAAAAACCAGGAGTCAGTTCAGCAGATTGGCAGTATTAATCTCCGTGCGCTGGAGGTTTTTGATGAAGTCAAGAAAGAGTATGACTTTGTGCAGGAGAAAGTAACTACTCTGGAGAAAGAGAAGGAGCAAATCGTAGCAATCATAACTGAGATAGACACAAAGAAGAAACGCAGCTTCATGAAAACCTTTAAGGCAATGAATGAGCTTTTCTCCTCAAACTTCGCACAGCTTTACACGAAAGGAGTCGCATTCCTTGAGCTGGAGAACCAGGAGGATATCTTTTCCGGCGGTGTTAATATTGTTGTTCGTCTGGCAAAAGGAAAGTATTTCGATGTCACTTCTCTCTCTGGAGGGGAGCAGACGCTTGTGGCTCTATCTTTATTGTTCGCGATTCAAGAGTACAAGCCATATCACTTCTATGTATTTGATGAGATTGATGCTGCACTTGATAAGCGCAATTCAGAAAGGCTCGCTGCATTGCTGCATAAGTACATGAAAGCGGGGCAGTATATTGTTATCACGCATAATGATGCAATTATTATGAATGCACAAGTGCTGTATGGTGTGAGCATGCATGATGGAGTCTCAAAGATATTGAGCTTGAACCTGCAGGAGTCTCTGCAAGAAGCCAAGGTCATTGAGCAGACCGAACCACAGCCGCCTGCTCCTGAACAGAGCAGCGGATCGTCATAATGCTTGCTTTATGCGGAGAAACAAGAGATTCATAATGAGGGCAGTGCATGCTTCCACATTGTACAGTTCTATATATTTCCCAGATAGTGAAATGCTGCTGTTCTATATTGTCATCTTATAGTAGTTACATATAAAAAGATTTAAATAGTGGATTTATCTAGATATAGAATGAAGAGAGGCAGCACTACTGCTTGCATAAAAGCATTCTGGAAAAAGGCACGCAAGCCTGTAAAGGCAGCAGGAGCTGGCTTGCTTGCCCTGCATCTCGGCACGCAGGCAGCGTACTGGTTCAATGATGCATGGCATACTGCACGCCCTTCAAAGGCAAGGATAGAATTCCAGCAGGCGTTTGATATTCCTTTGCGCGGATGGAGTGCTGATATTGAAGACAACGAATATAGCGTGGCTTCACTCGGAGAGGTTTTCCATCGAAGGAGTTGTGACAAGAAGCATGCGCTTGGAGTA
The DNA here is from genome assembly GCA_016196285.1 of Candidatus Pacearchaeota archaeon. Taxonomy (GTDB): domain Archaea; phylum Nanobdellota; class Nanobdellia; order Pacearchaeales; family GW2011-AR1; genus SICV01. Next base: position 9,712 of record JACPXY010000005.1, read on the forward strand.
TCTTCATTCCGCATCGAATCGCCAAGCTATCTCAAAAAATCTCTGGTGCAGCAAGCAGGGGCGGTATTTATTCCTCATCTAGGATACTTCATGCCATTGGTCAATGCAGCACATGCTGATGCACGAGCTGGAAGCACTACTCAATATCATGAGATTAATCATGGAGAAGTTCTGGCACTTATCAGAAAGCATCCTGAATTCGAGGAGAAATGGAGAGCATTAGCAGTTGATGCATCAGGAGAAAGCCTCTATAGGAATCCTCTTGCGCAGGTGCTCTCGCGAATACGCGGTCTCCAGAAACTTGTCCCTAAAGAGCAGAGATCTAGTTATGAGCTTATCAAATTAGGATTTATCAGCGAGTATGCACAGACCTCTTTTCTTGAGGATGTTGCTGAATTATGTGCAGAAGCTAATGACTCTTCTCATCTTTTTGCACTCAACTACTTTAGACAGAATGATTCTGCAAAGAATAAGAGAATTCAGGATAAAGTTCGCCTTGCTGAGGCGTATGGATTAGTGCCTGCAGGAATCAGCGAGTATGCTGACTTGATGTCTCATTACAATGCCAGCTTTGCACCGTTTGAATTTTCAGGCAGGGCTGTCTCGAAAGAAACCTTTATCGATGCATCCGATGCATTTCTCAAGAAGCATCCGAGAACATCCCTTGAGATAGTCATCAGAAACAGCCGTCTGCGCATTATGCAAGAATTGCATAAACAAAGAGAGAAATATGTACGAGAAGATGTGCTGGAAGAGTATCAACGCCTCTTTGCCTGCCCATTTAAAGAAAGAGAGAACTATGCATGGGCTTTAGATATGTTTCGAGAATTCTGGCAGTTCGAAGATGAGCCCTTTAGAGCAGAAGTGTGCTCTGATGCCTTGCGTCTTTTCTATGCATATATTAAGAACAAAGATGTCAACCTCTCACGGAATGGAGTAAATTATTTTCTTGAAGAAAAAGGATTGCTTGCACCTTAGAAATCTTCTAGTGTTGCTTGATTCTTCGCGGGAAACAGTGCTTTCCAGGTTGCCCAGGATTTCCTGAAGATGCCGGATTCTTTGAGCTTATCCCCTTGCTTTTTCAGGAACTCGATAGTTATTGGGTCACTCGGATATCCTGAACCGAACTCCCCATGTTTCTTTTTTAGTTCTGCTATGGAATCTTCCCGAGCCACTTTTGCCAAGATTGAAGCTGCAGAAACTTCAGGATGATTTGCGTCTGCTTTGTGCTCGCACACTACTTCTAGACTCTGGTTCTTCAGATACTGCATGAGTGTTGCTTTCCAGGCAGTTATGTTTACTGAAGGACAGTCGATGACTACTTGTATCTCCTGCTTTCTTCCTTTTGCCAGCTCATTAATAATTTCTGCTGCTTTCAGCGCTTCAAGTGTATTTAGGTTAACTCCTGATATTACTGCATGGTCTATCTCACGTGGTTCTGCCTTCACGATAAAGTATGCGACGCATGCGTCTTTGATTATTCCAGAAAGCTTTATCCTGGATGGATGCAGCAATGTCTTTGAGTCAGCAACGCCTTCATTCTTCAGCTCACGCGCCTGCTCTCTCGTCAACAATACGCCTGCGAGAAACATCGGCCCTATTAATGGTCCACGTCCTGCATCGTCAATCCCCAGAATTAACATACATCTAGGACTTATGCATCTATAAAAACCTTCTTAGCCAATCTGAATTGCCAGAACAATTGCCGCTATCACTGCGAGAACTAAACCTATCTTCTGATGATAGTGCAAGGATTCGCGATTCACATACATACCTAACAGGACTGCGATGATGATATAGCTCTCTGACAGGGCAACTGCAATCGCAATCGGTGCTAGAACCATGGCATAGGTGAAGGCAATCCAAGCAGCGTTATCAAACAGACTCATCTTCAGAGCAAATACCTTATGCCTCTTCACATCACTCCATAACTTTCTCAAGCTTCCTGTCTTTAGAAGATACGCTCCTGAGACAATAGTCAGAAAGAGATCAATAACCCAGTTAATTACTAAAGGGTCTGTAGCGCGGGCTGCAAATCCAACAGCGAAGTTTGTTATCCCCATGAAAGCTGCTCCGAATAGAGCGAAGAATACTCCTCGTTCTAGCCAGATATGCTTTTCCAGATGGTAGGAACGCAAGGATACGAGGAACAGGCCGATAATCAATGAGCCTATCAATAAACTCTGCTGAATGGTTATTACTTCCTGAATTATGAAAAAAGCAAGCACACCTGAGACAGGTATCTCGAATGAGAGCAAGGGCTCGATGACTGAGAGCTTGCCTTTCTTGAATGCCTCGAACTCTAAGAGGGCTGCAACAAGCATGAGCACTGAAGGAACAAGTAGTATTGAGAGATTCTCTAAAATGAAAAAGTTTCCTAGGTCTCTGTAAACAAAAGGAAAAACTGCTACCAGTCCGAATAGACAGATAATAAAAAGAGTTTCCCAGTCGCCGAATCTTCTTGTTGATTTCTGAATCAGAAAATCTCCAAAACCCCAGCAGAGCATTGCTGCAAAAGCAAGAAGAATGCCGAGTGAGAGACTCATGCTAGGGGCATGTGAGTAAGGTATAAAAATCTACTTCTCAATCTACCAAGAGAATAGAGGTTTCGTAGTGTGTTAAGACCGGGACTGGCTTTCTGACCGAAATATGTGCTTTTCTCACTTTTCCTGATGGCGTCAGATAGCGAAGGAATTGCTCATTTGGTGCAAGAAAGTTTGCCTCCAACCTCAGCACAAAGGCCTCCTTCTCCCCACCAAGCACAAGCTGCACAAAGGGCTCAGTAACAACCTCATTATATGCTAGTCTACTCGGGCGCTCTCGAGGAATATGCTCTTCTACAACTACTACCTCCATCCATCCCTGTTCTATCTGTTTGAATCTGCATATATCCTCAGCAATTAGGCCTTCGTGCCCTACATCTCCTAGCGAAAGTTGACTGACGATTCTCCGATTATTGCCTTTCGTATAGGGATGTATATGAAACCCTCCTATGAAACTATATCCTTCTGGATCTGCCTCTTCCAGAAGACGAATGCCTTTTACAAGACGCTGTACTGCGCTCTGATTTGAATACCCTACTTCAGATGGATTTCTATCTAGATTTCCTACATGATAAACGCGCTCGCATAAGAAATCTTTTTTATCAAGATATCCTAACAAGAATCCTCTAGATTCTCGCGTATGGCACTCCAGCGCTGAAAGAGCCACTAAATCCAATGCTTTGCGCGAGAGTATTAGTCGATGTATCCGCTTCATATAATATTCCTGAAGAAATGATTAATAAATGTTATGAATAGCGGGAGTGGGATTTGAACCGCACGACCTCGAGGTTATGGGCCTCGCGAGCACTCCAGGCTGCTCTATCCCGCTAGAGATAGTGCGGAAGAAGGACTTTTAAAGGTTGTTATCCTTTTATCTGCATGAAAAAGAATGATGTCTTGGCAAGTACTCTCCCCAATCTCCTGACTATCAGCCGGATTGTCCTGACATTTGTGATTATGTATTTTCTCTTTACCAGCGACTCGCTTGTCATTCCTGTTATTCTTTTTGCAGTTGCTGCATTGACCGACTTCTTTGACGGACAGCTTGCTCGGAAGTATAACTGGGCTTCTGAATTTGGCAGAAAGGCAGATATGATTGCAGACCGATTCCTATGGATTGGGACTGCATTGGCATTTATTATTGCTTATGGACTTCAAAGCAGGCTGGGCATTGGAGAAGGAATCCAACTCCTATTACTTCTCAGCCGCGAGCTCGTCACTGCACCTTTTGCACTCGTCGCCTTAGTTATGAAGAAGCCGATTCCACAGGTGCGGTTTATCGGAAAAGCAACTACCTTTATGCAGGGATTTGCTTTGCCTGCCTTGCTGTTGAGCCTTGATTATCCTCTCTTCACGTATCTCTCGCTCCCCTTATGCATTATCATAGGCATTACTGGTTTGATATCTGGTATTAACTATATCAAAGACTTGCAGAAAAACAATGGCTAAATACATCATAGAAAAAGAATTACGGCACCACATCATTGAATGGAGCGCGACTGTACTGAGCGTGCTCGGCGCGGTTCTCAATGCGAACCAATTGATTCATGGATTCTACATTTGGAGTGTTGCCAATGTCTTATGGATACTATTTGCAGTAAAGCATAAGCACTATGGTTTATTAGTCATGAATCTTATCTTTCTTGGAATTAACCTCTGGGGCATCACTACTTGGTGGAAGAACCCGTTTGTTATCTTCTCTGGATAAGAGATTCTAAGGGATAATTCTTGGTAGATTATTTAAACTTCTGATACCTATCTATAGCATGAGCGGACCAGGGCCTGGAAAGAAGAAACTTGGGAAGGCAGAAGTATATCTCCATATGAAAGGAAAGAGCGGAGCTTCAGTTACCCATATTGATGTTGAATTGCCTGCATTGAACAATATTATCAAACCAGGCGAGAGCACATATGTCGGAGGCAAAAAGGGAGGAATCTTTATTGGGTTGAAGAAAGAAATGATTAAGCGAGCTGAGAAGAGAAGGTAAAGAAACTTATGGTGTCAAGTTCCTTGACATAAAAAGATTTATAATACCTCTCTCAATAGAACAATATGGCAGAACAACCAACACAAACACAGCCTGCTGCGTCCCGAGATGAGCAGATTGGTTTTCATAAAGGCGCTCTAACGACGCTGATTGGCGAACGAAATGAGCTTGTCAGATTAATCCAGATTACCGACTCACTCGTGCAATCTCATATAAAGGCACTTGAGGAATTAGGCATTAAACTGGATAATTCTGGCGCAGGCACTGCATTAGATAAGAAGCCTGTTCCTAAAAAGTGATGAACTACCATAAATGTTAAAAATAGACTTATTCTTAAGTGGGTATGCGTGCTTCATTGATGCCTGAGATTATTAGTGTCTGTAACTTGCCGCCTGTTCCGAACGTATGTAATCAGGAGCTTCGGGAGATATTCCGCTCTCCTCAATTGAGTATCGCTCATGTTCTCATGCAGCCAGATGCTTTATCCTTGCTGCATGAACATCATCGCATGAATGAAGGATATCTTGTTCTTGCAGGAGAAGGCGTGCTGCAGGCAGGCGAAACTTCACGCATGCTCTCTTTCTTAGGATACCAATATCTCCCGCCATTTACACCGCACCGATTACGTACGACTGGTGCTCAGAGACTCGAACATCTTGTATTTGCTACTCCTCCCTTCATCCCTGAAGATGTGCATCTCCTTGAAGAGACGCGGACATGGCCTCTTGTTACAGAAGCTTCTCCTCTGCCATTCACATGGTTCAGTGCTGCGGACGGAGCAGAAGTAACTTCGCTTGATACCGAGACTGAGCGTACTGCAGCAGGCTATGGCTTAGCATATGGCATTCTCAAACCTGGCAGAAAAGCGATACCTCATTATCATCGCACTACCCAGGAGCTTTATTATGTACTTGCGGGAAGAGGAAAGGTACTCATCTCTGGCACGAGCAAGCCAGTAAGTAAAGGTTCACTCATTTACCTTCCAACACGCACAGTCCACGGACTAGACAACCGCGAGGGCACCGAGCCCTTGCAGGTCCTGTGCGTTTCATACCCGCCGTATTCTGATAGCGACCATATTGCTGTCTAAATCTTTTCATGCATCAAACTAATAAAGCAGATTCAGAATCCGCTAATTACATTTTGAGCCGTAGCAAGCTACGGAGTATTCCACTCAAGATGTAATAACAAGGCTTAAAAGTCTGCTCTTCTAGCCCTCCGTATGCCACGGTGGGACAGCGGTTACTCCGGCGGATTGCTAATCCGTTTTCCCGCAAGGGATTCCCAGGTTCAAATCCTGGCCGTGGCGTATCTTTTCTGCTCTCTGCTGAAAAAGCAAACGTTTATAACCTCTCTTTTTATTGATGTAGGAATGAAAGGCAAAGTAAAGTTTTTCAATGAGAAGAAAGGATTCGGGTTTATACTCGGAGAAGATGGAAAAGACTATTTCGTCCATAGTACGAGCTTGAACGGAGCGAGTATTGGCGAAGGCGATTCTGTTACTTTTGAAGTAGAGCAGGGAGAAAAAGGCCTAAAAGCAGTCAAGGTTTCTAAGGAATAATTACTTATAGTAAACTTCTAACTGAACATTATACCTACTCTATGTCTTAATTTTTTCTCTCTTGTATCATTGAAGTATGTACTTAAGTGAAGACTCTCGGTATTCATGAGGCAAGACCTTTGATAGTAAAATGAGCGTTAACACAATATCTTTAAAGGCATTATCAATCTCGATTAAATGAATGTAGTACCAGGAAATGCTGGGATTTGGGCGCGCTTGAACCTTGATGAAGAATCTATAGGTTATTCTGACATTGTGTTTCAAGACCCTGCTGTGTGTAGTGTTTGGGTTGCTGCCCTGCATAGAGAGCGATGTGTTGACTACAGCGATGGGGGCTTTCTTGAGAACAGAAGTCATATCTGGAAGAATCACTACAACGCACAAACTAATGCCTGGATTCATCTAGGAGTTGACTTTAACGTGCCTGCCGGCACACGTGTTGCGCTTTTGCATGATGCTGAGGCAGTTGATGTGTATTGTGATCCTGACACGAACGGTGGCTGGGGCGGAAGAGTTATCTGGAAACTGGAGGGACTTGACAGATACCTTATCTATGGACACTTGAAGCAGAACCTTCAAGTGAAAGTTGGACAGCAATCTTCTGCAGGAGAGATATTTGGAGAGGTTGGCTCGTGGCAGGAAAATGGCGGATGGTTCCCGCATCTGCATCTTCAGTGTGTAACTTCTGCATTCATGCAAGCACATGCTGATACAAAGAGTATTGATGGATACCTTCCTGAGAATCATAGACTTCTTGCAGAGGTTATTAACCCTCTGGAGTTTGTCCTGCCTATGAGCGATGTATTCTGCAAAAACATCGATTTTAAATAGGGGCATTTCCACTCACCAGCATGTTAACTAAATCCCAGGAGGTTATACAATGAATAAGTTCGGCGGAGAGAGACGCGGCGGATTCGGCGGCGGTGGAAATCGCGGCGGATTCAGGCGTTTTGGTCCGGTAGAGAAACACAAGGCAGTATGCTCAGATTGCAAACAAGACTGTGAAGTTCCCTTTAAACCAACAGAAGGAAGACCAGTCTACTGCAAAGAATGCCTGCCTAAACATAGAAAGTTCTAACTAGAACCTTCATGTAAGAGATACCTTTATATTTTCTTTTTCCTCTCTTTTCTTATGATTCAAAAAGCAACCTTCGGCGCTGGGTGCTTCTGGAGCGTGCAAGCAGCGTTTGATGCACTTGCAGGCGTGACTAAAACTGAAGTCGGATATATGGGTGGTGATGAGACTAGATTCCCAAAACCCAGCTATGCACAAGTATGCACTGGCGAGACTGGATATGCTGAGGTGGTATGCATCTGGTATGATGATGCGAAAGTGGCGTATCAAGAATTGCTTGACGTTTTCTGGGGGAGCCATGATTCCACAACACGAGATAGACAAGGACCCGATATAGGCTCTCAGTATCGCTCACTCATTTTCTACTACACTCCTGAACAGCAGAAGCTAGCTATAGAATCAAAGAAAAAGATGCAGCAGAAACTCGGAAAGATAGTAGTGACTGAACTTGCTCCTGCAACAACATTCTTCAAGGCAGAAGAATATCACCAGAAGTACCTTGTGAAGAGAGGGATGGGAAGCTGCAGGATATGAAAGATATATAAAAAGTCGATACTTCCTTTTTGTGTGAAGACACAAAAAAAGGCGGAAAGATTCTCATCTCCGCCTCAGAGCTCTTTTCAGAAAGCAGTTTTGCTAATCCAGAAGAAAGTCGGCAGAACAGCTAGTCGAGCGCGCCGATAATTGCTTCTGCTGTGTTATCAACCTCGTGCGGCTGATTAGAATACTTATTCTTTCCGGTGTGATAGTTAATTGCAGCAACTGGGTCCTTCAGCTGATGACCTGTGAGGATGCCGACGACTGTCTCTCCTGGATTGATGACTCCTTCTTCGACAAGCAGCTTAATACCTGCAACAGTTGCTGCGCTGGCAGGCTCGCAACCGAAACCGTTTCTTCCTATGACTGCTTTTGCATCTAGCATCTCTCTATCTTCAACCTCTCTGACTATCCCCTTAGTCCATTCCAATGCCCTGAGTGCCTTTAGCAGATTAACTGGACGATTAATCTCTATTGCAGAAGCAATGGTATGCGCTCTCTGGTTCTCTGCATTCATACGATTATAAAATCTTCTGATAGTATCTGTATCAGGCTCGCCTTGATTCCATGAAACATGATGCTCGTTGACTAATTGAGAGAGAGTATTTGCCCCACGAGCATTGATAATAGCAAGATTAGGCGTCCGCTTTATCATACCCATCTCATGCAACTCATGGAATGCTTTGCCGAATGCTGATGCATTTCCGAGATTTCCTCCTGGCACAACAACCCAGTCAGGCACCTGCCAGTTCAATCCCTCAAGCATCCGATACATTATGGTCTTCTGCCCTTCAAGACGAAATGGATTCACGGAATTCATGATATAGAGGCCTTGCGAAACTGCTAGTTCCTGGACTTTTGCCATAGCATCATCGAAATCCCCTCTGATTTGGATGACTCGTGCTCCATACTCCAATGTCTGCGCGAGCTTGCCCATCGCAATCTTACCAGAGCCGATGAAGACGTATGCTCTCATGTCAAGCTCATTTGCTGCGAAGGCAGCCATGCTTGCAGAAGTGTTGCCTGTTGAGGCACATACTACATTCCTTTTCTTGAGCATGCGTGCATGAGTGAAACCGGCAGCCATACCGTTGTCCTTGAATGAGCCAGTAGGATTGTCTCCTTCAAACTGTAGATACAGTTTGCTCGCAGGCATACCTACATACTTGGCGACAA
>JACPXY010000014.1 GCA_016196285.1 Candidatus Pacearchaeota archaeon
GTCACATATTTTCGATAATATTTCCTAGACATCTATTTCTCCACAACTAGGACATTGCCATCCTTCATCAACTTCATATAGATCAGGAGTGCCAGTAATCTCATCCCCTAGCTGTCTCTCCACTAAGGTTGCATCTACATCTTGACCCTTAATCTCCAACTCCTTATGCACTTTAGTTCCAAGAAATGCGTAGGCCATAGACTTAGGATCGATGTAGTAGTCTCTAGTAAGTCTGAGATACTCCAGTCTCGTGCCATTGAGAAGCTGCGTTGTGCTGGGATTTCCTGTCCACTCTCTCTCACCTTTAGCTATAATAGTTAAGGTCGATCTACTAAGGCATCTACCTCCACTGTAACGGCAAGCAGTAAGGCAATCCTCAGTCTTTATCTTAACTCCATCCGGGCAGACATATCCCTTAAGTGGCACCATTTCCTCCTAATAATTTTCTAGGTAACCATAAGCATCCTCTATTGCCGACAGTATATCCATCACATAGTTAGTATTTACTCTTTTGTATAATTGATTCATGTATTGCCAAGCATCGGCTAGTTCCTCAGCAGCCTCTAACAATAGTTTGTCATTGCTGAAGGTATCCCAGAGATCGGGAGATTCTGGGTGTGTCTCAATGTATTGCTTTCTGCGCTGCTCAACTAGACCGGATAGATATGGTATCATTACACCTCTCACAAATATCTGCTATAGGAGTAACATGCTTATCCCATCGGGTGAGGAAAGACAGCGTCGTCTATAAGATGATCATCCTTCAAAAGATATTTTGTAATCTCTTCAACTAGATGTTTAGCCTGCTTAACACCTAGATGCAAAACTCCTTGATCAATAGATATAATGAAAATGGGTGCTCCACCAGCATACAGACTATTTGGTCTGTATCGTACTTCAATTGATAGGTTCTCCACAGCACTTAGGATTACTACCACGATTCCCTCCTATGTACTTACTCCAAATCCACACTGACATTTTCCATTATAATTCTTCCCCCACAAAGTGTTAATCCTTATTGGAGTATTTATCTTGACTTTAGCATAACAGTTGGCGCAGAAGGCTTCAGGTATATCTAGATCTATAGATCTATAGATCCTAAATGGTCTAACAGTCTGATCAACTACAACTATATTCCACGCTTTTACTGTCGGATAATCCCAGCGTATTTTAGTTTTCCTCTTAGGTTTAGCCTGCTCAGTAACATCTTCGCCAAGTTCTATGGGTGCATATCTATCTACTCCCAACGATATTAAATATTGCTGCTTGGCGGTTATGTCTTTTTCTTTTAGCTCTATTTCTTCTGAGGTAGGAATATGCTGTCCGACTAGCTGCTGCTCTAACTCCTGCTGTCTATGCTTTGCACAACTCATCTCATTATCCGTTGTATGATTTATAGATAGCTGTATGGGGCCGTTGACATTTCTCACACCAACTAGGTCTCTCCTTAGATACTAGAGTATAACAGCACCCACACACTAACTCATTTACTCGTCTTTCTAATGACCTATAGCTCATATCTTTCTTCTTATTCCGGCATTGTGATGCACAACTCATCTACTTCTTCCACTTCCTAGCCTCGGTAAAGGCTTCATTTACAAAGGCGGCATCAACGACTACCGGAGGGGTATTGAAGTTTACCTGGTCTCCCTTAAAGGTGTGATCCCTGCCATCAAAGTCCAGAACCACGACATCGAGGTCTGTATCAGTAAAGACTTCGGGCAGCATCTGACTACCTATCAGTACAACTATTCTAATCATGATCCTCTCCTTATCTTAGACTTAGAGGAGCTGCATACTCCCCTCCATGATGGCCTACGTGCCAACCACTGCACCACGAACAATCGTAGAGATGTAGGTTTCTCGCCCCCCTCCATACAAGATGATCCATAGCACTCTTAGCTGTCGAGAAATCTTGATAACGGTGCTTGTTGGTGCAGCTACGTCTACGGAGATGCCGTTTACTAACCATCACTACCCTCTACGTTACGAATCCATAAGGCTAAACACTCTAACCAGCCTTCTTCTGTACTACCTCGACCCACAAATGTATGCCAACTCAAAGGCAGTCCTAGTGTTGGTGAAGAGTAACCTCCGGGCGGAGGCCCTGTTAAGCCACCAACTTCGTTACGGGATAGATGCCAATATGGAGAGATATGTTCAGCATCATGCTTGACTCTTTGATTAGCGGTACGATGTTTCTCATAGCATAAGATAGGCTCCTTGAGTACTAAAATTGACCTGTACTCCCTTTTAGCTTTAGCGATGTGGGCATTACGCGCACAGCATTGACACTTAGAAGGCTGTCTGTATGACCACTTATGTAAATCAAATTCCCGTCTCTGATCTTCAGATAGATGCTCTACGGCAGAACTATCATGCTCTACACATTCAGCATTGAATCTAACGCTCATTTAAAGCTCCTGTAAGTCTCCCAGAGGAGAAACACTACCAGCAAGGCAACTAATATAATGCCAACAATCATTGTTTACTGCCCATTATCTGCCCCCCTAACATAAGCTTGGGGATCACTGTGTTCCAACAATCAGGACACTTCTTGTTCCTCGGTACTTCTGCATCTCTAAGATATATCTGGCAGTGAACACAATAATAAACAAGCATTATCTCTCCTATTGTAAAACGATCTTTTTTCTACTACATGCAAGCTCAGCTAATGACATGAGATTGAGCGGGGTAGTAATATAACTAGCAGTATAAGCAGCAGCAGTAGCAGCATAAGCAGCAGCAGTAGCAACAGCATCAGCATCACCAGCAGTAGCAGCAGCAGTAGCAGCAGCAGTAGCAGCATAAGCATCAGCAGTATAAGCAGTAGTAGCAGCATAAGCAGTAGCAGCAGTCTTCCTACTGCGATCTTCGCCACTCAGCCATCCTCTAGCCCAAGCTCGCCACTTACCGGACTGAGGGAAATGATTTGCACTGAGAATTGCAAACCTTACCCTATGATGTGGAGTTACTTTAGGTATAGGCAGTTGTTTGATAGTAGTTAGTGTTTTATGCCCTAACTTTAATCCATGATCACTAGCTATAATCTCTCCTTCTGATTCCCATAACTGATAGTTGAAATAATTCTTATGGATGGGATTCAGTAGGACTGCTAACAGAGGATGACTATAGCTGTGGAGTAGATCGGTAGTACAGAACCTTAATCCTGTCCCCTTAGCTGTATGAGTGACCCCCTCACCCCACTGTGTATTATTGTAAGTTTGGCCGTTTTGATCTGTTAGTTTGTAAACGATCATTTATCCTTCCCCCACAATAAATCCATCCTCAATCAACCCACTCACTATACCGTCTGTATACCTTGCGTCGATGATCACTGTAGGCCAGTAAGGTTGAAAGCCCTCGTGATTCACATTATCCTCGATCCAGGCAGCAGCAGCATCAGTTAGTGGCTCTAACTGATATATGCTCCCACCATTTAACAGGTAAAAGTCCATGTTAATCCTCCTCGATTTCTTCGATAGACTTCCAGTCTGGCTCTATACCCTTAAGGTCTATAGTTGCAACCACTGACCATAAGGCGTCAGGATTACCTAACCCGAAAGCTCCGATCACCTTTGCGCCGGAAGGATTGAACGATCTTATCACTAGCATTGTATTGTTAGGTACATCAAAAGCATAGACCCATTCAACCCCAAGCCTGGAAGCATTGGACTGATTTACTTCCCAACCTTCTGAATCTCCTTTGTCCCAGTCTCTATGACAGTAGCACCTAGCTGCTCCTTCTAGTGACGACCATCCACCAGGATGTTGATCTATAAGACAATCTAGGATGGTCTCTAGATCTCCAACTTTCTGGTATGTATCCCACAAGGTTTTACCTAAACTACTAGGGTAGCTATCCCTATGGTGATATATCCCCCTGAATCCTTCCCCGGTAACTCTTGCAATGGCTCCCCGCATAGACATATTATCCCTCCAAGTTCCTAATATCTGGATACAATGCTACAAGATGTTTTACCATAAAATAGGATGTAGGATCCCACACCTCCGCACTTATCACATCCGACTAAATCAATCCGAGGCAGTGGCGGAGGTATTGTCCCCTTACCACCACATTTTTCACACCTCCTAAGTACGGCCATATTATTCCCCCCTGTGAACAGAAGCAGCTTCCGATCCAATAGTAAATGCCTCAAATGTCCGGCTGATCTCAGGCCGCTTAACATATTCTGCGATAGCATCACTGAAGGATATGTTGTCGATACCTAGTACAATCGCATTGCTGCTAACTTTAGCATTTACGCGGTCTGTGTACCAACCGGCTACATTGCCACATAGACAAGTCCGCTCTCGTTGGTAGAGTACAACAATATCGCGGCATTCAGGGCAGTACAAAAGTTTCAATGTTATTCACCATCCTTCGCTTGATGATAATCAGTACCTATAAGCCTGTAATTATGATCCCACATCCATACTCCATTAGCGTAGACAACTACTGCCTTACAGCGTGGACAGGTAGTCTTCTCCCCATCCAAGCCTCCTATGAGAACCTTTGCCATGATCCCCTCCTACATTCGCTCACATTCCTAGCCACTAGGCGTCCGTTGGGACTATTTGCTGTGGTGGTAAGCCGTAGCACCTAATGGCTAGGGTATCCGGTCAAATGCAACCTACTCAGGCATGGCTATCGCTCAGGTCAGGATACCATGCCTTCCTGTTATTGCAGCTTCTACAGCTCACAATGTCACTGCAATCAGCCGTCCATGCTTTTCAGTTTAAGGAACTATACTAAGGCATATATAGCCAAAGGTTTATGAGTGATTTATTGTTACACTCACGCTTATCTAGCGTGTCAACAACTGAGCGATCCCTAGTGCTGTTAGGTCGGGGCCTCTAAACCTCGACGGATATGCCGTCCCCGAATCTCCTTGATCCTTGTAGCTGGTATCAGTCTCACGACCATCGCTAGAATCACCGCTAAGGGCACTATCCAAGCGAGCTACCAGGATTTCCGGTGACATATTGTGGATTTGTTCTCTGGGCGGCAAAGTGATCAGCATATTCCTAAGCTGATCCTGATACCCCCATGAGAAGTCAATCCACCTACGTTGCCTGGAAGTTAGAGACTTATCGCTATGGGCATTGATCCACCGGAGCTCGGCAAGCTGCCTTACCTCTCCGGCTGACTTACGCCGTAATCGCTTGCAGCGACCATGATTGATTACCTTAGCCAGCACAGGGCAGGCCACTAGACCGCTATATGCCCGACTAGGACAACCATTGCATGGGTGATTCATCTCTACCTCCATACTCAGCGTACAATGCATGAAACCATGTGTCAATAGTTATTGCGTCAAGATGCTAATGATGTTTTCTGTCGGAGGTATCATCTTACCCAATACTCTACCATTTCCCATTCGATACAAGTATAATCTATCTGTAGCTCCCTTGCTGCCCAATCCCATAATCCGAGACAGCTACTTTGCAGACTATGCGCAGGAGTGGGCCGAGGATGTAGGGGCTATCTCTAGCACTCCGTAATGACCCCTAGATTACATCAACAGATGTGATTATACTACACCTCCTTATCCACTAGAGGTGTCACCTTCTTAGTCCAACCTGGAGATTGCAGAACCCACCATAGCCATATAATGGCAATTCCATGATCTTCTGATCTTGAGTCTTGCCACCAAGGTAGCCACCAAGGGCCTTCCATTGCCCATCTGATTGACCATCCGAATATCTTAGCCATCACCGACCCCCTCCCTATTAGCTGGCCGATCATCCATCCCCATAAGTACGCAGGCCATAATTGGTTTAGGAAGTGCTACCCAAGCATTAGGATGGCGCGCCGCCTCCGCCGATTGTGGTAGATTAACAAAGACGGTTTTACTCAGGCTTACAGAGCAGCCCCTGTAACGCTTTTGTGTTAGTCGGCCCTGATAGGGGGTAAGGATCGCTGGGCACAGGCGAATAGCGTCTATCCTTGTCTTTGCCATCATTCTCCTCCTTCAAATGCCCATTGCCATAGCAGCAACAGGATACAGATTACGCCTACTGCAACGAGTATTGCCATGATCCCCTCCTTCTTACAGAATCGCTGGCTTCTTCCTGCACAGAATCCTGTAAATCCCTAGTGCAAATCTTACAGCATACAAAGACTTGTTGTACCCTGCCATCAGGCTCCAGCAGTGTAACAAATTCGCATGCCTCCTTCCTTTGCTAATCCCGCTAGAAGGCTAGTAGGCAGGGTATCAGAGGGATTAGCCTCTCGGCGCGTAAGCTCTCCAGCAACCAATTGAACAGAATATCTCTAAATGCCGGGATCGGTTGCTATAGCTTTGATCACTCTCCCAGAAATACGAATACATTGTCAGTCGGCGCTGCCCACACCAGTCACACTTATCGAATGTGCCGGATGTAAAGGATTCTCGCATGAGAGACATCCTAGAGAATGGATCTCTAACTCCTCATAGCTGTACGATTGCTATTACTACCTCCTATGATTCTCTTAATAATGCCTGTCCCGCTTGATTACGGATACCTTGCCGGATAGCGATACCATTGGCGTCTGATTGCCCTTGATAAAACCCACTGTCATTGCTGAATGTTGCTTTCTTGTTGTGTATCCGAGGGAAGTATTCGCGGTACATCTCAGTGACTTTATTGTCTTTGACAACAATCAAAGCCCTATTCTCCGGCGATGCCGCCCTGAATTGTTCCATACCTTCACGGAGTCGGCGTGACACTGTAGATGCTGCACCTAGCCGCCAGCTTATCTTATACTTCCTGCTACCAACCACCTTCGCTGCTAACCTACTGATCTCTCCCGCTAGGTATGAGAAGAGATACTCAACAACCTCAATGTTATGAGGCTCGCCTACAACGGCCATGACCGCTAGGCCGTTTAGATGCGTGCGGCAGACCCGACATAGGTTAGCGTTAACGATGCCATTCAGTAATACTTGTAGCCACATTGGGTGGGGAGCTACAACATGTACCCGTATGATCTGGTCACTATCACGTCTGCCCTCACCGTGTAGGTTAGCGGTAGTGAGGTTATACTTTAGTAGGAGCTCCTGCGCCTTAGCTGCCGCTGCCGCCGCCTCATACTCGTTCGAGGATGAACTTAGAGCTAACAGCTTCATTATTCGTTCGATGATCTTCTCTTGATCCATAACTACCCTCCTTTGATTCACTAGCCTTGACTTCCCTAGACTCGCTAGGCTTGACCTGATGTCTACAGAATACCGCCGAGATACCTAGAATCCTCTTTGTTGTGGTCTCACCCTCCTTCTCAACCTCTACATCCTTCACTAGCGGCAGCTTGATAGCCTTCTCGCCTCGTTGTACCTGATAGCCTTGTGCCTTCCACCGATTATAGGTGAAGACATCCTTGTAGGGCTCACAACTACAATGCAAGGCGGCCTTTACACACGCAGCATTGATCGTGGAGGTGTGCTGAAATGTGGTAGCAGTGCTCATTGGCTCCCCCCTTTACTAGTCCTCTTGACATACTCAGTCTATCAGATGCATGAAAGTATGTCAATACATACTAAAGAATCTTCCCAAAATAGATGCTCTACTTTACATAAGCTATTCAGAGGAGGTGTTTACGCGCTTTAGCAGTTCCGCCTGTAGCCCTCGGAGTATCTGAGAATGTTGATGAACTAAGTCAACAATGGTGGAGGTGGGAAGGTCTGCGACGGATGGAGGACTGTTCTTAGTATTGAGGGATAGATCGCTGCTAGTATTAGGGGTTAGAGAAGATAAGTATTGTTCATCTCTAACCCTCTTCCTTTTGCTGCTGCCCTCTTAATACATCTGGTAGTGCAGACCTTATGCCTGTTGTTAGTGGGGATGAATACTGTATTACAGTATATACAGTTGACTAATAGCATGAGCTTGTTTCCTATATGTTTAACTGCTTACTTATATAGATCTATTATATTAGATACTTATATAGATCTATTATATTAGATACTTATATAGATCTATTATACTGTATACCTGCCTTCACCTATATCAACAGCGGTAGAGTTATGTTCAACTGCTTACTCCCCTTAATATAATCATCTGCTACCATTGACGGGGGGGTATGCCGATGATTTAGCTGGGAGAGAGAAATAGAGGAGTACTATACTGCTCAGCACTAATTTTAGAATTTTGAGGTTTCTTACTGGACTACCCAACACTAATTTTTGATTCGCCAACTTTCCCTCTCTTAATCTTACCTTTACTGACTACTGCATAATCCAATGGAAAGCCGAGATATACGGGGCTTCTCCGTATAACTTCTTCAACTGCATACCTTATTGCCCACAGAGCAGCTCTTACAGTAGCTTGAGTATCATAGCAACGTTTAAGCAGAAATAACAATTCATCTTGATATTTTCCTACTGTATCAACTGCCTGCATCTGCCAGGGAAGACAGCCACCTGTAGCATACCAGAGTTCACCTGTAGCCTTCTCTATTAACATGAATTGCCCAGTTTCCTCACTTCCTAGCATTTTAGATTTTCGAGTCAACTCTGTCAGCTTTTCACTTACCTCTAATAGCCCACGATAGCCCTCCTCTATGTCCCCAGCTAGTAGTACGGGATCAGTGATAACTGCTGCTCCAGCTATCCCATATACCCAATGCTGCTGATCAAAGATTTTAGTTTCCTCAATGTAATAGTCTCCCATATAAAGCCTTCTGTCCGCAACGAGCAGCGTCCAGTCCTTAGATCTCCAACCTATGAGTGCGGTCATAAAGGCCCCTTTGATTTACGGGGATTGCAGTCTCTACCACCTCTGAATCTTCTCTTGCCTTCGTAAGAGATTACAGCGTCGCAGTTTCTACATTCTGCCTGTACTCGGAAGAGTAGCTTTACCAATAAAGAAGTCTGTTTCCATTCATGGTTCATAGTATATATTTCCTTTGAGTAGCATAAACCCCACAGTGTTTGCATATTCCCTGAAGCTCCACCCAACCAAATTCACTGCTAAGTTTTGGAGCTAGATTGATATTGGTGACTATAAACCTATGGAAACCTAATTTACATAAAATATTCATCTGACTTTCCTATATCGAGTCCACTGCTTAGAGCACCGAGCACATTTCAGCGAGTGCTCAACTCTGCCTGGTGGGTAGTAGCGTTGCCAAATTTCATATTTGTGGAAATTTAATTTACATAAAATATTCATCTAGGCAAACCCATAAACTTGCCAGATAGCCATTCCATATACTTTACCCCTACCAACACAACAAGAGGAACTAATAGAAATGCAACGATAAACGCAAAAACTACGATAATTGCAGGTAACATATCCTTCTCCTTTACAACTTACATAATATAGTATATACTTAATTTAGTCAAGAGTATCAATGTAAGAGCTTACAGCCAATGAACTCTATGACTTGAATAGCCCTCACCCTCCTGGGGGCTGTTCTATTTCTACTTAATCTGCTATACTGTGCATATGAATGGTCATTATACTCCTGCTAGGATCCGCTTCTACCTACGAAGATGGGAGATGCTTGATGGAGGTAACCTGCCCAAATATGTAGAGGAGTTGGGCATCCCCCAGAAATTTCAGCCTGGCCCAGCAGCATTTGAGAGGGCGGCAGTAATTAAGGCAGATATTGAAAAGGCTATGCAGCAGTTGGATGGAAGAACTGCCCTAGCCGTTAAATTGCTGCTTGTAGACAACGCTCATCCTGCACAGATAGCGGGACTTCTTCATTGTAAATTATCTCATGTGTTTACTTTAACGAGTAAGGGAGTGCAGCAGATGAGTGATTACTTGGAGGGAGTGCCGTACAGAAGGTTTAGAAGGAGACTGAAATAGAAGCTAGTATGAAGCCGCTATCTAGTAAACAACTAAAGGTACTTGAGAGGTTAGATGTAGTCTTGCAGGAGTATTTCTCCAGGCTATAGAATGGTTCTTCTAAGACTGCTTACCAATATAACTAGACAGAGGTGCTTGGCAGAAAGTGTGATCGAGGAGTAGATTCAAAGTAAGATGACCGAACTGGGTAGCAGCGAGCTTCTTGATCTCAGTAGCAGTATAACTTCTCTTGTAGAGCGAAATACCTCTCTAGTTCCATTAACAATCTCAGAAGACGTAGTACAGAAGAACGCCATTAACCTGGCTAATAACCTGATCCTATGGGTAGCAGAGAACTTCTCTATGCTAGAACATAAGGACAAAATATCAGCTATGGGTATTCTACTGAATTACACTAGCAAGCGGAGAGATGTTAAAGGTTCTACTAATGTGCATCTACACTTTCCTGGAGTTTCAAAGCTAAGGAGTTAACATGGGCTGTAAATGCGATGGTAACTGTGCATGTAGGAAAATGGGAGAGAAGGGAAAAGAAACTCCTAAGCCAAAAACAAAGAATGAAACTGCATGGTCGTAGCTTGAAACAGATATGGCAGAAGATATATTGATAACAGTAAGTCAGCACAACTTGATCCAGATGGTAGAAATCAAAGAGGGAACCTGGAGTAAACTAGGTGTAGAAGTAAAAGGCAAAATCATCCCTTTATTATTAGCCTCTATAGATCGTGTTTATAGGAACGATCAGTGTAAAGAGCTAGGGCATATTTTTGATTATAATGTTCTGTTTTGTAGTAGGTGTCATCTAGCCCAAGATGGCTA
>JACPXY010000023.1 GCA_016196285.1 Candidatus Pacearchaeota archaeon
AAGGATATCTTGCAACGAAAGCATATTTTGATAAAAATGGATTGGTAGGAGAAGTTGTGAGTTCATTGAGAAAGGATATATTGGTACCAAATATATCCGATTATTAATTTCTTATACTATAACAACATTACTTTAACAGAGTATCTGTGTGCGTAGAAAGGTATTTAAAACACGCTGCATTATTATCATTATGGCATTACCTGTAGCTGATATCAACGGCTGGGCTGTTCTTGTTTCTACAATTGTTGGAATGATTCTTGGCGGATTATGGTATTCTCCTGTTCTCTTCGGAAACATCTGGGCGCGCCTCTCTGGCTTTGGCAAGAAAGAAATGCAGGCAGCTAAGAAGCAGGGCATGGCCTGGCGCTACATCGGGCAGTTCATCTTCCTCCTGTTGAGTACGTATGTACTTGCGCATTTTGTTGATTATGTAAGTGCAACAAGCGCCAGCGCAGGCGCTTCGCTCGCCTTCTGGCTCTGGCTTGGCTTTATCCTTCCCTTGCAGATCGGCAGTGTGCTCTGGGAGAACAAATCCATTAAACTGCTCTTGATTAACACAGGCCATTACCTTGTCCTGATGGTTATCGCTGGAATTATTCTTGCTATCTGGGCATAAGAAACCTCTCGTTATCCCTGTTACTGAATAGTACAGATCAGTTAACAAAGTTTAATTTAGGTTACATCTGTGGGCAGTAGTTGAAAGTAAATACTACTTCTTAAGAATTCTCTTTTTATCTTGTGGTGTAAGTTACTTTGCTAAGTTTTCCATCACCTATAATGCTCTGGTCAAAATCACTGCCTGCAAAGACTGCCCTAATATTCTTAACTTGCTCTGGCTCTTGATCTCTGTATTCTAGTTCAAGACTATATTTATCAAATTCCAAAAGAGCATCTTGACCTAGTAGAAAATACGCCTTACTAAAATCTAGCTGCTTTAAGGTTAACCGGCCAGTTTGATTCATCAATTCTTCATAGGAAGGCATTGATTCCTTTCTTCCCTTATAAATTCTCAAAAGCAGCTCTTTCGACGGTTCCTTAACTTTAAGAAGAGGATGTTCTAAAGTAAACTCTATGCCTGGAAGTCTATCCTGGAAATCTTCATCAATTGATTTGCAGTTTATAATGCCTAGGGCACGCACTTCCAAGATATACGGTTCAGGCAAATGAGCAAGCACTCGTTCAATAAGCTCTGGCTTGAACGAAGAATGGAGTTTTATCATGATTGTATACTCTCCAGTGATTATATAAATATTTATGTGATGAACTTGCCCAAAAGCTCTATGACTTAAGTTCAGACCTGATGTTTTGACGCAGTCTTCCATAGCTCATTAAAAAATCTCCTATAATGCTCCGCGGTTTCTTTTGAGATAATCACAAATGCTCTCGGGATACTGCCCCAGATAAAAGTTGCAACGCTGTCTTGATATATTGAAATGCTCGAAGGAAAGGGGTGCTTGCTGACTCTGTATTCATAGAACCTGCTCTTTGGCATCTTCAGCTTAGCTGCATTGACTGCATCGTGCTTTGTGCAGAGAATCTTTGCTTTTGCTCCCTTCTCTGCCCTTGTTTTATGAAAGTTGTCAATCATTCTAAGAATTGACTTATGTTTTAATGCTTCTGCAGGAAATGAGAAGCCGAGATATTCTTCATCTTTCTTTAGTTTATTGGTCATCTCTAGATAGAGCGTCTTGATTCCCTCAAATCCGTGATAGACGCGGATTTGATGCTCTGACTCTCGTGATTTCTGCCGTTCAAGAAAAATAGGCAGAATCTGCTTAAATGCCTGTTTCTGCTCCTTTATCTTCAGCTCATGTGAATCAATATATGAAAGAATCTTCATCGGAGAAAGAGCTTGGAAGTATCTTGTATTCTCTCGTATGAGCTCGCTGATAAGGCCTTTCTCTTTCAGCCTATCAAGAATATCATACACCTTTGATCGCGAGATTCTTGACTTTGTGATGATTGGTCCGGAAGTGCTTGTCCCTAGCTCGAGCAAGGCTAGATATACCTTGCTCTCGCCATTCGTCAGGCCTATCTTTGCCAAGAATCCATGCTCATCCATTATCGTTATTTCTTCTCTGCCTATTTAAGTGTATTTGTTGTTCACCCTTAGGGGGGAGATAAAGATTATAATCTGAATTTATACGATTTAATTATGACTGCAACTGTTGCCATTATTCATGGAGAAGCGCTAACCGATACGAGCAGCCCATGGCCTTTCAGAGCTCCTAATCTTACTGTGCCGTATGCCAATTTCTCGCTTCTTGGAAAGGCACATGGAATTGACCTTCTTCTGACTGCGGCTCCTCTCGTCAATCGTGAGACCTTAGAGACAAAAGGATGGTTATTCAACGGTGATTCCTGGACTATTGAGCAACGGGCTCCCGTTCTCTTTTATGACCGATTCAGATATGAAAATGCCTCTGCTGAAGAAACTTCTCTCCGTGGGCACCTTAACGAGAAGAATCAAATCGTCAATTCGCTTGCTCTTGAACAGCTATGCAAAGACAAGTATCTGACTGCCCGGACGTTCCCCGAATACCTGATACCTACTTTCTTGGTTGAAGGCGAATGTTCACACGAACAAGCTGTGACTGCCTTACAGAAGCGAGCGCATTCAGATCTTACCTGTGAGCATCTCGTGCGGAAGAATAGATATGGCTCAGGAGGAGAAGGAATAAGCATAAACAAGCCACAAGGCATATTCATCTCGCGAGATGCATCTACACTGATTCAACCGTATCTAGAGACCGCGGCAGGCATTCCTGAACTTGGTATTACTAGAAGGCATGACTTACGCATAGTCGTAGTAAATGGCAAACTGATTGTTGCCGAGGCCAGAATCATGTATGAGGAGACTACCGGTCAGGAGATGTTCTTCCCTAAATCGCACACTTCAGATACCCAAGTCATCCCAATTGAAAGTATATCTGATTACGTTCTTGATAGAGTCAGAACAATTGATGACACGCTTGCACACCATCTCTTCCGAGTCTACAGCGTTGACTTCGGCAGAGGTGCAAGCAGGAAACCTTGGGTGTTTGAGCTCAACAGCAGACCTCAGCAAACCTGGCAGCCTCAGAATCAGTACAGCGCAGGAGATACACCTGAACTCATTGCCTGCAGAAAAAAGCAGCAGGAAGCGATTGTAACAGCATTGGCGGAGCGCGTGAATGGATGAATCTTTGATTAACGTTTCATTATTCAATACTGAGCGGATTGCGCAGGAATTGTACGCTGCTTCTCAGCCAGGGGTCATGCTGATCCCTGGCTTTCTGAGTCAAGAGTTCTGCGAGCGAGCGATGAGCGAATTCAGGAAGAGAGAAGAATTATTCCATGAAGCTCCGCATGTAGAGAATACAACGAGACAGGAATTAAAAGTGTATTATTGCGGAGAGGCAGATGGAGCAGAGAAACGAACCTGCCCATTCCAGCTCATCGCATCATTACGGGAGAGGTATAGTATTTTATGCAAGAAGCTTGGTGAGAGAGCAGGATTTCAACAAGGATCTGTTATCAATTCCATCGGCATTCATTGGTATGCTCCTTGTTCATGTGGCATGGGCACCCATCGTGATTACTCTAAGGACATCAATCTGCTGAGCATGTTTGCCCTATCAAGCACCACTCCATTCAACGTGTATGCAGACAAGCAAGGCACTGGCAAGCTGACTCTTCCTGTAACACCGGGAAGCTTAGTGCTCATGCGCGGACCGCGATGTGCTGAAGAAAATGAGATGAGGCCATATCACTCAGTTGATCGTGTGCTTGAAGAGCGATTCAGCGTGCTCTTCAGGCAGAAACGTGTGAATGGGGCTGCTCCGGGGAATATTACATCGCCTCTAAACTCTTAGACAATTCCCTCGAACTCTTTTTTTACCAAAGCAAACGTCTCTCTCTTTAATTTAGCAACCTTCTTTATATAATCTTTTTATCAAGAGTAAACAATTTGTCTACCCTAATCCTGCTTTTTACAGGGATAACTCCTCTTTCCAGATCGGCATTATCAATTAGTATAGAGTATTTTGACTCTTTAAGATTTGAAGTTAATCCACATGTAATTATATCATCTGAGTTTATGTTATCTTTATCTCTTGAGAGAATAAGCACCGGCCTTCTTTTTATGCTGCTTAAATCGGAGAAAGGAAATGGCACAACAACTATCTCTCCTTGCTCATATCTCATTCCAGATTTCATCTTCCTTATTATCCCATAGCTTTCTTGCTACTTTCTCGCTGTGTTTAAGTAAATCGCTAAAGTCTTCTCTTCTGATCTTTCTTAAGATAATAGAATCCTTACTTCTTGCAATAATTAATTCATCACCGTGTTTTATCTTAAGAGATTCCCTAATAAATACTGGCAGAGAGATCTGGCCCTTATCTGTAACTTTTATTATCTTCGCTTCCATAGTCTGGTAAGAATTTCCTTACTTATATAACTTTCTACATCGCCTCGAGGCGCCTGATGCGCTCATTAATCGGAGGATGTGTTGATAGTATGGATTCAACCTTGAAGGGGTTGCCGATGAACAATGGAGCCAGCGCTTTTGCATAGTGATGCTGGTCTTTACTGCCGATTGCATCATGATCATCCCTAATCTTCTTTAATGCATTGGCAAGCCCCTGCGGATAGCGCGTGAACTTCACCCCTGTTGCATCAGCCGTGAACTCTCTCCTTCTGCTGATGGCCAGCTGAACAAGCTGAACTGCAATAGGAGCGAGAATTGCCAGTATCAGACCGATTACTAACAGCATAATATTTCCCCTGCCTCCTTCACGGTCGCTTGAGAACCAGAGACTCCTGAGGAAGAGCTCAGCTGCAATGGAGACTATGCCTACGAGAATAGTGGTAAGCGTCATGAATCTGATGTCAAAATTAGCAATGTGCGCCATCTCGTGTGCGATAACTCCCTCTAACTCCTGCTTGCTCAGCTTATCCAGAGCGTCAGTAGTCACGCAGATGACTGCGTGCCTTGGGTCCCTGCCTGAAGCAAATGCATTAATCTGCTCTGACTTCATAACATATACTCTAGGCTTTGGCAGGCCTGAAGCGATGGCTATTGACTCTACAGCATGATGCAGCATCCTATGCTCTGTATGCGATGCAGGTTTTGCATTGACTGATGCCAGGGCAATCTTATCTGAATTGTAATAGCCAAACCAGATATAGGCCAATGAGATAATAATTGAGACTATCATAATCATGAAGAAATAGCTCGGGTCAAGAAGGAGAGAGATGACGTATCCGAGGACAATGAAGAATACCACGATTGCTGCGAGCAAGATGAGTGACTTCAGCTTATTCTTAAATATCTGATCCTCAAAATGCAAACGTTCAACCATGAGACCTAGAATAGATGTATCTATTTAAAGATTCATCCTAATCAAGATAGTTTGATGAATCTTCAAGAGCAGTGAAATCATCGTCATCTGACTGCAGATTCTGATAACTTGAATCAGGAGCAGAATCTACGCTAGAAGCGTCTGTATCACTTGATGTGTCTGTGTCAGGCACTAGAGCAATCAGAGCAATGATTATTAGTATAATGACTACTGCTATTGCAATCCAT
Organism: Candidatus Pacearchaeota archaeon; assembly: GCA_016196285.1. GTDB lineage: Archaea > Nanobdellota > Nanobdellia > Pacearchaeales > GW2011-AR1 > SICV01. The sequence continues at coordinate 5,570 of JACPXY010000023.1, forward strand.
CCGGCTTTGCTGATTCCCCTCTTATCCTGTGCTATTTGACGCAGTTGCATTTGCCTGTATAAGGAGCCTCCACTCCGCTTTAAGATCTGAGACTTTTGCACGAACCTCTGTCTTGTTAGCATTATTCAAGATTGCCTGCTTTGTATCGACTATCTTGTCAATAAGAAGTGCTGCATCCTCGGCGCTTATTTTTCCTTGCTCCTGGAATTTCTCGACGCGTTCCTGCAGATTATAGAGCACTAGAACCATATATGGCCTGACTGCGGTCTTGTTCTCCTGAGCTTGCTGCGCAAGCTGGGCTTTGGTGAATCCTGCAATGCGTTTAAAGCACTGGTCTTTCTGCTTGCCGGCCAGTTCGTAGCACTTCTCTGATGTCACATAGAGGCGTTCGCAGGCACGGACATTCGATGTCCCCCTGCACGATTCCTCTATAGTTGCGTTGCCTTCAAATGTTTCCTGTGTCAAGCGGCAATGAATTCTTTCCTTGCGTGTGTCAAATGAATCGCAGTCTGCTGAGATGAATGAGCGGGTTTTATTTGCTCGTACAGATACTGAAGTCTTGGCAGAAGCATTTGTTGATGCTGAAGAAGTACTGTTAGTAGATGTATTTGCTCGTACAGATACTGAAGCATCAACACTTGCTGTGCTTGAGCCACTTGAGCTGCCGCCTGTGCTCGAACCTGCTGCCGCAACAATGCTAGTGCAAAGCATGAATATGAAGAAAGATGCGAAAACTATCATTCCCTTTGACATGATATTATAATGAGCAGAGGATATATAAAGATTATGTCGTCTATAACACTACATCAACTGCGCAGAGAGCAATGCATATAAACCTATCTTGAGAAACAAGCTTATGGAACTGATACATATCCTCCAATTTTACCAATATGTGTGCCTTGATGAGCCTGAGCTGTTTGCGCGACATCATCTCTCGTTTTGCAAGGAGATTGGATTGCGAGGCAGAATCTTAGTTGCATGTGAGGGCATCAATGGAAGCGTCTCAGGAACAGAAGAGCAGACCCTGCAATATAGAAAGGTACTGCAAAGAGATACTAGATTCAAGAATATGCTCTTCAAAGAAGATTCTGGATTAATGCACCCCTTCAAGAAGATGGTAGTAAAAGTTAAGCCTGAACTTGTCAGGTTTGAGCAGGATGTTGACTTGAAACATGCAGGAATGCATGTAACTCCTCGTGAATTTCTCGAGCTTGCGCAGAAGGAAGATGTTATTGTGCTTGATGCGAGAAATGATTATGAATCGAAGGTAGGCAAATTCAAGAATGCAATAACGCCTAGAATTAAGAACTTTCGAGAATTCCCTAAAGTGCTTGAACTGCTGAAAGGGAAGGAAGATATGAAGATAGCGATGTACTGCACCGGCGGCATCCGGTGCGAGAAGGCATCTGCGTTTCTGAAAGAGCACGGTTTTAAAGAAGTGTATCAGTTGCATGGAGGTATATTGAACTTCGGCAAAGAACTGCCAGATACTCTCTGGGAAGGGGCGTGCTTTGTATTTGACAAGCGGTTGACAAGCAGCATCAACACTGACGAGAAGCCGATCACCAACTGCGAGCTGTGCGGAATTCCGTGCGACCTCTATAAGAATTGCGCTCACACCCTCTGTGATAAGTTCTGCATTGTATGCATTGAGTGCGAGAAGCAGTATGGCGGGTGCTGTTCTTTAGAATGCTTCAAGCATTTATTACAGAGAGGAATCAAATCTAACATCTGTTCTTCCCTTATACAGAGAACTGCATAGGTTATAGCCTATTTTATATGTGGTTCTCTGTCTAGATAACTGCAAAAGTGACATCCTCCCTGCCCTAAAGGTTTGATGCTTAGCATCAAATCCTCGCTTCGCTCGGAGCAGGGCGTCCTTAGAATTTCGCGTGGTGCAACTCTTAATTTCTCACATATTCGTATGCAAAAGCGTAATTACTCTCTCCAATACCATCGCAAAAATATCCTTCTGTCCAGAAATGTCCATTAGGATATCTTTTTCGCAAATTTGGACAAATGCGAAAAAGCAAATACGACGACAAACC
>JACPXY010000019.1 GCA_016196285.1 Candidatus Pacearchaeota archaeon
TTTGGATGCCGAGAGAACTTTCAGTTCTCGGGCACAGAAAATCTACTAGATTTTCTCGTGCTCAAGGAACTACACACCATAAATGGTGTGGTTTCCGTCAAGTTCCTTGACATCATAGAAGTTTCACATATATCTTATGACTGAGAATGAATCTAAAAAGGAGATAGTGCAGCAGATATGCTTAAGCTTGCTTGTGAGCGGGGTGCGTAAAGAGGATTTAGTTATAAAGAGAGGAATGCCTGAATGGCAGAGAGCAAAGACGAGGAGGGAAAGTTTTACTATCTGGATGAAAGAGAAGAAAAAAGGACTGGTTGGTCTTCTGAACGGCACAAGAACTGCAGAGAATGTGAAGGATCATCTTGCTGCAACTACTGGTGCAGTTATGGGAGGACTACCCATCTATTCTCTCCTTGAGATGGGTGTGGTTTATCTTACTCCACTGCAATCTCTAGTGACACGAGCAACTGCTGCAGGAGCAGGATATCTCGGGTTTAATCCTATCTTTGTAATAGGAAGAGAAGCGTTTTATATTGCCTGCAAGGTGAATGAGAAGTCCAAAGGATACAAGAAAAGAGTGGCAGATATCGCGTATCAGGGAATCTTCAACGGACTTACTTATCCTGTATTTGCAGGTCTTGGGAGATTTTTTTCAGACACATCTCTTCACGCTAAAGATATAGCTGATGAGACTTTTATATTTACATTGACAGGGTTAACTGCAGGAATGTTTGTTGGAATGGGCATTGATGCGTATCGCGAGCTTCTCGGGACTAACTTTTCTTCGCGAGTTCCACCGAGTGTACGAAATCTTCCTCGCAGCACGAAGGCAGGGGTTGCTGCGCTTGCAGCAGCAGCTTCTTTATATGCAACTTCTCTGGAACATGACTATTTCTCTAATTGGGATTATACACATCTTCCAAAATCTTCATGGCATTTGTTCAATCACGGAAAAGAACCTGCAGAGATAAAGTAAGATAATGCAGGATTACAATAAACCTAAAATAGTTTAATGAGCATAATTATCTTTTGTCTGATAAAGATGAGTAGTTGCAGGAGCTGAATTCTCAAGGAACTTGACATAAATAGCTCTTAGAGTAAATAGCGTTACCATGAATGATTCTGCTAGATATGATGGTTGGCTTGTTTATAATAGCTTTATCAAAAGATTAATAGCTGTTTGTGGTTATGCTGCATTAGGGGAGTGATATTATATATAGGATTATTTACTATTCTTTTCATAGCAGAGGTAGTAATTCCCTGTTGGTCTTTCTTAAATAATCAGGATAATAACTATCTTCTTCTAAGTTGTAGAGTAACTGAGAAAATAAGGTTGTCCGGAAAAATACCGCGCTGATATAAATATTATGAGTTAGTAAGTAGGTTATGTCAATCACAAAATTAACGGGAAAGAAAAAATCCACCTTCAATGGTGTCTTACCGATTCTATTGGTGAGCATCATGCTTATTGCTTCCTTGATCGCACCTATCTCAGCTCAAGGTGCTGATACAACTAATCCTACTATCTCTATTACACATCCTGCTGACGGCGCAACACTCTCAGGAGAGGACTTTGTCTCTGCTGACGCTTCTGATAACGTAGCTATAACAAAAGTTACATTCACTTTGGATGGAAGCCAGAGTGTTGATGACACCGAAGCCCCTTATTCTCTTCCTCTCTTTACAACTCTTATGTCTGACGGAGCACATAATATTGTTGCAGTTGCATCTGATTCATCTGGAAACACTGCAAGCGACTCTGTTTCGTTTACTGTAAATAATTCAGCAGGAAGCGGAGACACAACCGCTCCTTCTGTATCTATTACAAGTCCTGCAAATGGTGCAAGTGTATCTGGAACTATTAATGTAAATGCTGATGCAAGCGACAATGTCGCAGTAGCTAATGTGCAATTTAAAGTAGATGGAAATAACATCGGCAGTGCCGACACTTCATCCCCGTATTCTGCAAGCCTGGATACAAGTACTCTCTCAAATGGAAACCATGTACTCACTGCTGTTGCAGCTGATTCATCTGGAAACACTGCAACTTCTACATCTATCAGTATTACAGTCAATAATGGAGGAGGAAATGTAAGCGATACTACAGATCCTAGTGTTTTTGTTACGAATCCTACTAACGGCGCCACAGTAAGCGGAACAATTCCTATTACTGCGATTGCAAGCGATAATACAGGTGTTGTTGGAGTGACATTTGTGCTTGATGGGAATAATGCAGGAGCAATTGATGATACAACTGCTCCTTATGAAACTTCTCTAGACAGCACTTTAGTTGCTGATGGAAGCCATAGTATTTCTGCGACTGCACGTGATTCTGCTGGAAATACAGCGAGCCATACTATATTCTTTAATGTGAATAATGCTGGAGGGAGCGGAGACACGACAGCTCCTGCTGTTTTAATAACACAACCTTTCAACAATTCATTCATCTATGGTAGTTCATATGAAATTCAGGCAGATGCAAGCGATAATGTTGCCGTAACAAAAGTTACATTCACTTTGGATGGAAGCCAGAGTGTTGATGACACAACATCTCCTTATGGAACAATTATCCAGCCGTCTGCTCTTTCGGAAGGACAACATACTCTATCTGCTACAGCATTTGATGCAGCAGGAAATACAGCGGTATATTCAATTGTATTTAATATAGACAATGATGGAAGCCAAGGACCTCCTCCAATACCAGCTCAAACTCCTCCTGCTGTGACTATAATTGATCCTCAAGCAACAACTTACACTTCATATCCAATACCTTTCAGGTTCAGCATCAACGAAGCAGGAGATTGTTCATATTTGCTTGACAACAATTTCTCAAATCAGTATCCAATGACTAAAACAGACGCAAGCAGGACTGAATTCACTGCGCAAAGATCTGACTTGGCTAATGGAAATTATCATGTAGCTGCTATTTGTACTGACTTGGTAGGAAACGCGAACTTCTCAGAAGGGAGAGACTTTACAGTTAATGTAGGAAGCGGCGGAGATACTACAAATCCATCAGTTAGTATAACCTCTCCGAGTAATGGAGCAAGTGTATCCGGGACAATTAATGTAAATGCAGATGCAAGCGACAATGTGGCGGTAGCTAATGTTCAATTCAAAGTTGATGGAAATAACATCGGCAGTGCTGACACAAGCTCCCCATATTCTGCAAGCTTAGATACAAGCACATTATCTAATGGTAATCATGTATTGACTGCTGTTGCAGCTGATTCATCTGGAAACACTGCAACTTCTGCATCTATTAGTATTACGGTCAATAATGGAGCTGGCGGAGACACAACTAATCCTAGTGTATCAATTACAAGTCCTACTAATGGTGCTACAGTAAGCGGAACTATCGCTGTATCTGCTACTGCAAGCGACAATGTAGGAGTTACTGGAGTGACATTCGTGCTTGATGGGAACACTGCTGGCGGGATTGACGATACTGCTGCACCATATGAAACTTCATTGGACAGCACACTAATCGCTGATGGTACACATACATTATCTGCGACTGCAAGAGATGCAGCTGGAAACACACAGACTGCCAGTGTTACCTTTACAGTTAATAATGCAGGCGGAGGAAATGCAACTGATACTATTGCTCCAGCAGTTTCTATTACTTCACCATCCCATTGGTCTACGGTGAGCGGAACTATCGCTGTATCTGCTACTGCAAGCGACAATGTAGGAGTTACTGGAGTGACATTCGTGCTTGATGGGAATAATGCAGGAGCAATTGATGATACAACTGCTCCTTATGGAACATCACTCGATACAACTCTGATTACAGATGGTACACATACATTATCTGCGATTGCAAGAGATGCAGCTGGAAACACTGCAAGCGATGTGATAAACTTCATCGTAAACAATGCTGGTGGAAATGCAACTGATACTACACCTCCTGCAATTACTGTATTCTCACCTGAGAATAAGACCTACAATACTAGTACTATTGTGGTGAACTTCAGCGCAAGCGATTCAAGCGGAATATCCTCATTGAGCTTCATGAATGATACAGGCATAACTGAATATACCGGTGCAACAACACAGACAGCTTCTGAAGGAAGCCATACATGGACATTTATTGCAAGAGATAATTTAGGGAATGAAGCACACCAGAATGTAACCTTTGCAATTAATCTGACTGCTCCAGGAGAAGAGACAAATGAGACTATCCCTGGCAATGTCACTTGCAGTGATACAAACATGACGATAAGTCAATACAAGTTTGTCTACTTTGTGTGCCCTACATTGGAATCAGGAGCAGTTGTTGACAGGAATTATATTGAAGTCAACACAACTACTATTCCTGCAGGCATAGGAAACATAACTATCAGACTATACAATGCATCGCACCAGCTCATAAGTGAAGATACTGCTGGCACATATTACGGTTTGTACAAGAATTACAGCGGTCTGCCTTATGGCTTGTACTTCTATAATGCGAGCATTGATGGCGAGAATCTTAATATGTCTTACTTTGCAACTGAGACGAGAAACATCACTCTTGCGAACCTGACTATCCCTGGCAATGGAACAATTATTCCCGGCAATGAGACGAATGGAACCTTGAATGATACTATTCCTCCAGCACAAGTCACTGACCTGCATTCTGTTGCAGTATTTGAGAACAGTATTACATGGGCGTGGAACAATCCTAATAATACAGACTTTGCCCATACGAAAGTATACTTAGACGGAGAGTGGACTGCTTATACTACTCAGGAGATATTCACGGCAGGCAATCTCCTGCCTGGAACACTACACCTTATCGCACTGCGGACTGTAGACACGAACGGTAATGTGAACACTGATACAGTATTTCACATAGAGAGAACTCTTGGAGGAGATCTCTTCGCGAACTTGACTATCCCAAGTTTATCAATCAGCGGACTTAACGAGACTATCGCATATCCTATTGTGACTACTTTCTCAGGAAATGGATGCCCTAACGAGAATGTTACATGCAGGCTTTACCTTGATGGTATTCTCGTAAGCAATCCGCATACGACTATCTTGTCTCCTGGTGAGCATACAGTTATCTTCCTAACTAATGGAGATGCACAGTATGCTCCTGCATTGGCAGTGAGAGACGTTACTGTAATTGCTAACTCCAACAGCCAGTTTGCTTCAGGAACAACAATCGTGCTTACCAATGGAACCAAAGAAGTAATATTCACCGATAATTCTGGCACTGAGCAGATTATTATCCGCACGACCTCGGATACAGAAGAGATTATCCTGAATCTTGCTCTGTTGCTTGAGGATGATTCTGTGACTCTGCCTTCAAACTTGACTCTTATCCGAGAGAGCGCAAGCAAAGATTATCGTGTCTTCATACCTGCAGGAACTAAGATGAGCGCAGAGGGCTGGGATGGCACATTTATCATGCCAGCAGTTCGTGATGGCTCTTCTTTCAGCGTTCCTTCGGGAACTGTTGATGTTGTCTTGACCATGGGCATTGATGGAGAGCTTACATTCTCACAGCCAGTGCAAGTAGTACTCTCTGGCATGGCTGGCAAGAGTGCTGCGTGGAGTTCAGGAAGCAGTACTGCAACACCAATCACTGCTGTATGCAACAGCGATAGCACACCAACGAATATTGATTCAGTGAATATACGGGAGTGTGCTGTAAGCTCAGGGAGCGACCTTGTGATATGGACTTACCATTTCACTGACTTTGGTGCATATACACCAGCCTCTTCGAGCGCTTCCTCAGAAGATACTTCAGGCAGTTCTGACAGTTCAGGGAGTTCAGGAAGCGGCGGCAGAATCGTCACCTCATCTGCTGTAACTACCAGTGCTTCAGATTCTACTCAGACCACTCCTTCTGAGAGCAGTACTGAAGGTACATCAGCATCTGATTCAAGCGACTCTTCTGATGCAGGAGATTCCGAAGAGCAGAGATCTCCAAGTATCACTGGAGCAGTAACTGGCACCTTCGGCAAGATTGGCGCCACTGTTGCCATCGTCTTCATGGTACTTGTAATCTTAGGACTGGCAATTGTCTCGGTCAGAAAATTGAGAAAGGAAAAGTAATTATGTCTGTAAGAGGTTAGCCTTAGGATACTGCCCATCTTTCAGAAAAATTTATAAGGTTAGCTTTATATATTATTAACAATCTTGTTTTGAATGATAATAAGGGATAGTAAAGGCAGAGTTCCAGTAAGTGTGATTCATCGAGTACAAAGTATTCGGGAAAATCTTGAGCATATACTCTCGACTCATCCATTCAAAGGAGTCTTGCGAGTTGATTCTTCTTATGAGAATCCTGTTTCCTATGTAAATTCTCTCTCTGGAGAGCTCCCTCATCCTTTTCTTTTTGTTCAAGAGGAAGAGATTACAAGACTGCAGACTATGCTTGATTCAAATTATCCTCCTGGAGGCACAAAGTATTTTATGATATCTACAGGTATTGATGATGCTGTTGACCCTGGGCGAGTCATCCAGGAATTGCGCGACCTCCATAGCAAGAGAAAAGTGATAGGATGTATTGATTTACTTAGACTTCTCACTGATAAAGAGAAATCAGGATATATCTGGAAGACAATGGCTGATTCTGGAGATCTGCGCAAGGAGAATACGAAAGTAGGTTTAGTAGGTTATGGGCATTTTAATAATACTTTGTTGACTCTTCTTCTTTCCAGCAAAGTGCGAGGAATTAGCTGCTACAGCTCCGATAATAGGGCGTTCAATAAAGGAATACTCGCCATGTTTGAAGGTGAGCGAATACGCATTGGAGAGAAGGAATTACGAAAAAAGACAGTATTTGATAATATACTTTTTGATTCTGATATGATAGTTGTTGCCCGAGGCCCGCAAATAGAGAATCCAGACACATTCTTCAATAGACCGCGGGCAGAGGTAGAAACTGACTTATTCAATCAAGGAAACGCGCGCATGAGGGCATTCTTTGATGCAGCAGTATTACATAACTATAAGGGGCTTCTTGTACTAGAATCTACTCCAGTCTCAGCATACATTCCCATGGCTCGGAAGTATGGGTTTGAGCTTGATCAGATTACATCTATCTCCTCTGATGCCCTTCGAACTGGTTTTATCGTGTTTCAGCTTCTCAAAGAGTATGTTCAGGGAGAAAGTATCCCTTTGGAATGCCTTATTAATCTTGAGCAGATAGAATGCAAAGTGACGGGCCACCATTGGTGGCCTCACATCATCTCTGATTTTAGCAAGGTTAAGAATGATACGTTGTTCTTCAGTACACTCTTTCAAGATGGCGGATCTTCTTTCCATTCTAAACTTGCTGAGCTTGTACGACGAAATGTGAGCACGAGCGACCCTAGCTATCAGGATTCTCCTTATGCAGTACATTCTTTTATTGAAGAAGCTATCTCGCTCCATGAGACTCTCTCCGGACCTTTCTCTGCATATTGCCCCTTAAAGATAAGAGACATTGAAAAGATATTCTCCCTTGCTGAAGTAGAACGCCCTGCTGACTTTACTGAAACTGCAATCTTATATCCTTCTCCAACACTTACATACTTTCCTCACTTACGCATTGGGCAGAATGGCGATCTCAGCCTGCCTAGTTTTACGCAGAAAAGAAGCAGGAATACTGAAGACAAAGACTTTTCCCGCAAAGAGAAGAACATTGCGGTTAGCTTGGCAGAGATTATACTAAGGGATTATGAATTGAATAAGATGAGATTGCAGAGCATAGGTATGTGATACCGCATTTTTATGTCAAGGAACTTGACGGAAACCACACCATAAATGGTGTGGTAGTTCCTTGAGCACGAGAAAATCTAGTAGATTTTCTGTGCCCGAGAACTGAAAGTTCTCTCGGCATCCAAACCGCAAGGATTTTCAATCCTTGATGGCAGTCAAGAACTCCGTTCTTGATGACACGAGTGCCTGTCACAAACCACGCACTTTAGTGCGTGGTGGCACATCGTGCTTTTGATATCGCCTCGCAGTATAGAAATGCTTATATATTTCATGTGTTTAAACAGGTATGGAGCAGCGCGTTGACAATGCCCTTTCTTTGCTTGGACTTGCAAAAAATGAGAAGAAGGTTTTTCTTGACCTCATTAAGAACGGTAAATCCAGTGCTTTAGAGATATCCAAGAGAACAAGCATACATCGGACTAATGTTTATGATACTTTAAGGGAGCTCATTACTAAAGGGCTTGCGTTCGAGTTCGTCGAGAATGACAAGAAACTGTTTATCTCAAAGAGCCCAGAAAAACTGGCAGACCATGCAGAGGAGATAAAGAAGGAAGTTGTCTCCGTTATCCCATACTTCAAAGACCTACATCGGGCAGATTCCTCGACGGAGTCGGTTATTATGTCAAAGGGAACTTTTGCACTTAGGGAAGCGCTGAATGGATTGCTTGACTCTAATGAACCTATCAGCATCTATGGTGCGACCAAAGATGCACCAGAGAGCTTCGGAGTTGCGTTCCTTGATGATTTTCACAAGCGACGTGTTGAGAAGAAGATACTTATGAGGCATATCTATCATTATGATGCTCCTGAGAGAATACTCAAGCTCAACAAGCTTAAGCATACTGAGGCACGGCATCTACCTAAGAAATATTATTCAGCTGTCTCAACAGCAATATGCGGAGACACTGTTCTGCTTATTATCTTTACCCAGCCAGTCTCTCTTATCAAGATACAGAATAAGGCAATTGCCGAGTCATATAATAAGTATTTTGAGATACTCTGGGCCAAGAGCAGCATCTAAATATTACCTGTTGCTATTTATCACAATTAGTTTATAGCATACAATTATGTTGTCTTGAAATAGACTGCAGTTATTCTTATATCTCAACGCATTAGATATTAAATGGGGTATTGCATCTAATGAACTTTAAATTAACATCGAATCTTTCTGCAGGACGCGTTATCTTAGTTGTACTTTTAATGGGAGTTATCTTTTTGAGCACTCCAGGTTATGCATTATATCATGATGCCGATGTTAGTGTTGATACTGGAAGTGGAGCCGAGATTGATATTGGGGGAGATACAGGCATCTCTTCCGGGATTGATGTACGAACAGGATTTAATGCAAGCAGAGTAGAAAATGAGACTAAGGGCTCTTTGCTAAGAGTTACTTTGTCAAATGGACAGTATGCTTATGTGAAGATACTTCCCGAGGTTGCTTCTGAGATAGCAGTGAGAGTATTAAATGCCTCTTGTCAAGAACGGAACTGCACGGTAGAGCTGAAGGAAACAGGATACTTGGGAGAGATACGGGCAGTCTACCGAGTGCATGCTGAAAAAGACGCACGAGTACTTGGAATATTCAGAACAACTATGAATGTGAGTGCTGATGTTGATGCTGAGACAGGGGAAATTATTGAGGTGAATAAACCATGGTGGGCTTTTATAGCCAGCGAGACGAACGTTTCTTCGTAATCTCTTGCTCTAGTGATTCCTCTTGACTAGATGTAACTTTGCAGTGATTAGCGTTTGCTGTCCTAATTTATACCGCATTTCTTCATATATCGCTTGTTCTTCAACCCACAATGTCACAGCATCTTTTTCGTGCTTCTGAAAAAAAGATTGATCAGTTTTTAATTACACAAGGAATTGCAACACAGCAGGAATTGTGGCATACTCTGCGTATCCTGCTTCCGAGCACTTTTGTTGAAGCAATTCAAGCTTTCAGAGAATCTAATTCAGTTGCCACCACATACTCAATTCATGGAAAACCGACATATCGGTATTGTGAGCGCTGTCTGAAAGCGCATGCCATGAAAACTGCACAGGAGATTGGTCTTGATAGCAGAATTCTCCGATGCCTTGAGCAAGCCTTGCCTGGAGAAACAGGGCATGACGGTTATTATCTTAATCATGAAGAGTTGATTAAGATTTGAGTTAATCATCTCTTCTTAAAGACTAAGCAGGCAGAATTAATGCAGTACCTGCTTTTTCCTTCTGGCCCGTCGGGAAAGACGTGGCCTAAATGAGACTTGCACTTTTTGCATCTGACCTCTACCCGATGCATGCCATGCGAAGTGTCTTCTTTTATCTCAACTGCCCTTGTATTTGATGGGTTAGTAAATGATGGCCAGCCTGTTCCTGAGTCGAATTTTGTATCTGATCTGAATAGAACTGAGTTGCAGACTGCGCACGTGTAGTCTCCTGATCCATTATGATTCCAGTACTTGCCGGAGAATGCAGGTTCAGTGCCTTTCTCTCTCAGAATATGGTACTGTTCAGGCGTAAGCTTCTTCTTGATCTCGCTTTCTTTCATTCTTTATCTCTTCTTTCTTCTTCTGCGCTCCCGCGAGAAGACTGGAATGAGGGCATCATCAACCTTCCTCGTTGCTGCAGAGATTTTCTTGTAGGAGAGCATGCTCCGCCTGACAATGTCTTCTATCAATTCAGAAACCTCAAGATACTGCTTCTCTGCACGGCTCTTCAGCTTCTTATATAAGTCATCGCCAAGAGTAATGGATATTGTTTTACTCATGTATACGCCTTATTCTTGATTCTTCCGTATAACCAACCGATTAAGGATCCGATAACAAAGAAGATTACTAGATTAACTCCATATATCCAGACCCAGTCTAGCCCAGATGGGCTACTCCCCATATATGAGAATATTATAAGATATACTGGTCCCTCGAAGATAATCCCTAAAGTTTTTAGGATACTAGACCATGGTGTATTTATTGCTGGTAAGAGTAAGAGGACTATTATATCAAGTAATAAAAGGATTATCCCTCCCTTTAACCAATAACTCCAATCTTTCCACCCCATGTTACTTCCTCCTTGTCTGCACGTAAACTTTCTGCACGGCAAATGATTTGTAAATGCCTTCTAAAATATCGGTTCCCGCATACCCTGCCAAAAGGGAGAGCCGATAGTCTATATTGAATACGATGCCGGTGAAGATTCCGATGATTGCAGCAACAATAACTGTTATGAGATAGTAACCCCAGAGAATTGTTCTTCTCAAAGAGAGTGCTTTCAAAAGGCCTATAACTCCTCGTGTCAGGCCTCCGATGCCTCCCAGCAGCGCAGGATAGAAGATTTCAGCAAATAACGTTGGATCGACCATAGCCTCTTTATGTTAATACGATAGATTACTATAAAAGGGTTGTGTTTCTCTTCTCTGTATGAAACAGATACAGGTATGGATAGTCTGTGTATTGATTCTGGCATTTATTATAACCATAGGCATAGTATACCTGCCAGTAAAGCAGGCAACTGAAGATGATGATTCTAGAGTACGAGTGATTGATGGAGATACATTTGAATATCAGGAAGAGATTATCAGATTGCTTTGCATTGATACGCCTGAGAGAGATGAGGAGGGGTATGAAGAGGCATCTCTATTTCTCTCTTCTTTGTTGCAAGATGCTGAATTTAGCATCGAGCGGCATGGTTATGATAAGTACAACCGGACGCTTGCTTATGTATTTACAGAGAATCTGAATACATCTGTGAATGAAGAGCTTGTTGATCAGGGCTATGCACAGATATTTCCTTATGGGAATGAAAGCTGCACTTCTTTTTATTGATTCTTTCTGATGTTTTATCTTTTCCTAATACCTCCTAGCTTGCTTTTGGGATAAAGCAATGCAATTAGAAGATCTAAAAGTTAAGCAATAAATATTGTTAGCTGATGTCTGTAAATATTATCGTATCATAGATAATGAGGTTCTTCTTTTCTTCTTCTGATGTCCCATGGTCTTGCCAGAGGGTTCTTCATTAGGCAAGTCTTTTTATAGTGCTTGTTCCTTGTGGGTGAAAGATGGTGAAGCAGAAACACGCGGTTCATCGCGAGTATGTGTACAAACGCAGAGTCATTTTGGTGCTGTCTATCCTGATTGCCCTGATGATTTACTTCTTCAAGAATGCCTCGTTTCTCCTTAGGGCAGCAACAACCATTGAATTCTTGATTCTATTTTATCTCATCGACCATTTTCTCGATATTCGTTTCAGACCACATCACTATGGTTTTGTCCTGCTTATAGGGGTATTCAGCTTATTGCTGAGCCCGCTCTATTATGTGTACCCTAATTATGATAAGATACAGCACTTTGTGCAGCCGATGCTCTTCTGTTCCATTATTTACTTTATGGTGAACAAGCTGAAGCTTGAGATGCGCTGGAAATTAATATTTACGTTCTTTGTGACACTAGGGATATTGGGTTTGTTTGAAATCAGCGAGTATACTCTCGATCATTTCTTTGACCTAAAATTGCAAGGAGTGTATCTCAGGGATTTACATGGGTTTGAGAAGTTCAACCTGATTACTGATCCATTGGATGATACTATATTTGATCTGATTTTAGGAGTGCTGGGCAGCGGGCTTTATGCTATTATCTTAGGCATCTGGTACCGCGCTCAAGGAAAGCATATTCTGAAAAGGTGACTCTCTATCACCTCCCGGAACCGCACAGCGACCTTATGGGGTCGCTGGATAAGAACCTCCACCGGGTTCCTATCACCTCCCGGAACCGCACAGCGACCTTATGGGGTCGCTGGGATTCGCACCCAGGTCTTACACACCCCATGCGTAAATACTAACTAAGCTGTACTACGACCCCTACGTCAATCTTGCTTTGCATATTTTTAAGGATTGCTAATGAGTTGGTATAGGGTAGGAGATAGAAGAATTTCTTCGATAGGTAAATCATACTCTTTTGAAAGATCAAAAGGAACTATTATGTGAATGAACTGGTAGGTTTATAAGTTTATTTGTGAATGAATTATTAATGATATTTGATATAGTTGCTCGGGATGCGAAGAGCAAAGCACGGACAGGAGTATTGCATACTAAATCAGGCAGCATAGAAACACCTTTCTTCATGCCTGTTGCAACTAAGATGACTGCAAAATTTGTCTCCCCTGATGATTTCGATAGAATGCATTGCAATTCCACAATAAGCAACGCCTTTATTCTCTCACTCAAGCCTGGAACAAAAGTGATACAGAAGGCAGGAGGCATTGGAAAGATGATGAATTGGAAAGGAGTCAATTTCACTGATTCAGGCGGTTTTCAGATGTACACCAAATCATTGTACTTAGGAAGCGATGAGAACGGAGTTAGATTTAGAGATCCTTTTGAAGGCAAAGAGTATTATGTGACTCCTGAGAAGGATATGCAGATACAATTAGCTCTCAACGCTGATGTTGCTATGTGCCTTGATTCCATGCCTTTGATTGAACATTCAAAGGAAGATATACGCAAGGCTGTTGAGAAAACAAGCGCGTGGGCTGGCCGATGCAAGGAATATCATGCTATTAAACAGAAGAAGATTAAGGAAAAAGAAAGACAGATTCTTTTCGGCATTATCCAAGGAGGAATACACAAGGATTTGAGAAAGAGGAGTGCTCGGCAATTGGTTGCTTTGGATTTTCAAGGATACTCCATCGGCGGGCTTGCATTGGGAGAGCCGAAGAAGGATGAATATCAGATGATTGAAGTGTGCAAACTAATTATTCCTGAAGAGAAGCCAGTGTACCTAATGGGTGCAGGGCATCCTTTGGAATTATTAGAGGCGATACATAGAGGAGTTGATATGTTTGATTCTCGATTTCCAACTAGAAATGCGCGGCACGGAAGCTTGTATACCTGGAAAGGAAAAATTAACCTGATGAACAAGAGATATGAAAATGACTTGACATGTATAGATAAAAATTGTGATTGTTTTTCTTGTAAGAGATATAGCAAGGCATATATAAGATATTTATTGAAACAAGGTGAAGGTACAGGATACAGGTTAGCAAGTATTCATAACCTTCATTTTTTACAAAGCCTGATGAGAAAAGCAAGAGAAGAGATAATGAAAGGGAATTTTCAGAAACTACTTAAGAATTTTAGGAGGAATTATGCATAAAGAACTGTATGACTTGGTGACATACGATGAGAATCTCTTTCAGCGGTTTAGAAGACTATTGCCTGATAATGAGATATATACTGATGCAGAGATTTGCATTGATCCAGTGTATATGATACGAGATCTTCATATAGGCGAGCTTTTGAATACTGAAATAGCTGTGCCCCATCCGCCTTTCTCATTCATACCTCATACCAAGAGCGCAGTACACTATTATTTTGAGAATGGGTTGTGCATGATTGCTTTTAGCGCGTGATTGCCTCATCTTCTAGAAGAGTATTATTAACTCCAATCTCGGGGTGAATATCCAATATTTGCCATTTCTTTGGGAAGATAGTACCATTCCTAGGAGAATTTAGTATCAGATTTAGTACTGCATATATGCGCGGGGCTGGTTTTAGATATGTTATCCTCCTTGCTGCAGTACTTAAGCACTTTCTTAGATATCCTCCTCCTAGATATACTGTTCTCCCTGCGAGAAAGTATATATTCTCTTCTTCAGCAGGAGCTCCGCTATCTGCTCCGGTAAATACAACTTTGTTTACGAGACCTCTTTCTACCATGAGGCTGGTTGCAGCTGCATAATGATGGAATGTCTCAAATATCACTACATTAATTCTCTCCCTTGCAAAGCTCGGTTGCATTACCTGCATAAGATTATTTGTATATCTTTGTAGTTCCTCTGCAGCTTCTTCTCCCTGAAGAAGATGCATATGACTAAGACTTAGATAAAAAGGATGAACAAGTACAAGGAATTTTTCTGAATCAATCCCTAATTCTCCACTTCGTGCATGGTCTTGCGCATACTGCATCAAAGGAGCATCTCTTGAGCCGTATCTTGCTCCCTGCCTGTCTCGTATCCTTTCCTCTATTAATTCATTCCATCTTTGAAATTCTCTATTTAATGCAACTTCTCTCGATCCATTGTTCGAGCATAGTTGCTCTGCTAATCTAGTATCATAGTGCTTTCTTTCCATAGAATTCGCATTTAAACTTCTCTTAATCTAGTATCATAGTGCTTTCTTTCCATAGAATTCGCATTTAAACTTCTCTTATAAATCTTTCTAAGCTTGTTCTTCATTAATACACTAAGGTCTTGCCCTATGGTTCTTCACTGCCTTAGTGATGAGTATCGTGATGCCGGTACTTCTGCCTAAACGGCAGCTTCCACTCAAACCTTATCTTATTGGCAGTCTGCCTTAGGTTATTACAGAACTCATGCCTATCTTGAATTGCTTTCTGAATGAGTGCCAGCTTCTTCTGGCGCTTTCTCTCGATAGTATACGCAAAAAAGCGCATTCCTTGGCTGATAGCCAGGAGATAAGGAGGTTCATTGGTTGCAGCCGCACATGAGAGCACTGCTGCATCAAGAATTCCCGGCACTACTCTTCCGAGTGCGATATGCACATGCTGTTCAAGATCTAGATGATTATAGATTGCCATGCGGTCTTGGGCATCTAGAACGTATTCTACATAGAATCTTTTCTGTTCGCGATAAAAAGAGATAGTCTTTGCTCCAAGGAGATATTCTTGCAGGAAGTCTCTTACACGAGCCATTAGAAGCTCTCTTTCTTCTTGAGGTAATGAATCAGCTTTGGTGAGATATATGATTTTCCATGTACTAAATTATAACGGTAAGGAAGAAGAATAGACTCTACTTTATTGATGGTTACTTCAGCAGTATCTATGAATGCGAGCTTCCTGAATGCTTTTCCTCTGAGAATCTGCTGCGCTGTGTAAACTGCATTGTCAGTACTCATCTGCCTGTCTCCTATATGTCTCTTTACCGCTTCTGGAAGGAACCTGCTTAGCTCAGGTCCTGTGCGCTTTTGCGGCGGGTCGTCACCGAGAATGCCGCCTAAGATGAAATACTGAAATCTTGATTTATCTCTTGGAGAGAGCAGTTTATTAGCTTCTGGATCAAGAACACAGGCATTCTTCAGATGCATTGATGTGACTGATTCGGTAAAAACAGAGCCATACTTTGCCAGCTTTTTCCTATCTTTCTTAGGTATATTGGTGAACCAGAGATTTTTCTTCCCTACTGCTTGCGAGATATGCTTATATTCTATCAAGCACCACTCATACATTTCTTTTTCCAAATGCTCTATAATGAAAAAGTGGTTCATCAGGTAAGGAGTGTTTTTAGGAGGACAATTAGGAAGAAAAGAACTAGAAATATGAGCCCGATAGTGACGAGTACTTTCTGCATTCTATCCATATACATTTATAGCATAGGATTATTTAAGGATTATCATGCGGGGAGCATGATTCGAACATGCGCAGGCACTAAGCCACTGCGACCTGAACGCAGCCCGTTTGACCGCTCCGGCATCCCCGCTCAAAAGTATGGATTGAGTAAGATTTAAAAATACTCGCTTATGCTCTTTTATATGTCGGGGAATGGAAACGGGAATGGGCAGGCATATCTTATTGATACCTGTGCTTCACATCTTTACTCGCCTCGCTCTAGAGACTTTATACCTGGAGGATTACAGAGAAAACTAGACTCACTCACTGCTCAGCTTACCGCTTTTAATGCCTTTGCAGATAAACATATAATATATACTGTTGAGGAAGTTACACAAGAACTGCGCATGCTTACTACGCAAGTGCGTTCTCTGGAGGATGAACAAGATTTTTCAGAAGATCTAAGCCCTCTTTATAGCGCAGTTCGGAAAGCACTCTTTATGCTTGATGGGTGCAGAGTATCCTCTGTGCAGATGACCTCTATACAGAAGACTATCTTTCGCTATGCATTTCGTGTAAGTGAGATACATTCTTCGCGCACCTCTCAAGAAAGTGAAGGCGGAAGACTTCAGACGGATAGGCGTCTTGCCGCTACTACTTTTGCATTAGCTATCTCAAGTCCGATTATTCTCTTGACACGTGATGAAGGTCTTGCTGAGACACTTGTTGAGATGGTTCCGTTGGTAGTTGATGGAATGGGTGCTCGCGAATATTTCACTAATCCTATTGGTCTCTGCAAACCCCACTTTGAAGAATGTCTCAATATCGATTCTGTAAAACAAGTGTATTCTCCTTCTTGACGCTAGGTAATCTTCTTCCCGTCAACATAGACATGCATGCCGCGCTTTCCCAGCTCTTTGATGAAAGCACGATGAGGAATGACTCCTTCAGGTGCGTGAACTCCGGTTTCCTTGATGATTCCTGAATACAGCATGGATGACATGATGGCAATGGTCCTGCCTGTATCAACATTACTTCCTGCGTCTTCCCATCCAGGAGTTGTTTTTACCACACAGTCGATTGCTTTATTGACTTTCTTTTTATTCTTTGTTCCTGACATCCTGACCCATAAATCTTCTGTTTCCTTGTAACCTTGCGGGATTGGGAGGCGTTTCAGGAGAGCTGTGGTAAAGTCAACAGGGCGTATCTGCTTGCCTGAGATTGCTAGAGTTTTCTCTGAACTGAAACCGAGATTCATAAGCGTATCAAGCACTGTTCGTGAATGTTCTGGAAAGCCCGCCATGTAATGCACGGTCTTGAGTCCTTTCTTCTTGAAGTAGCGTGGGAATGAGTAGACTTCTGAATGAACAATGCAGTAGACTGTCTGTGTTCCGACTGAGCGGAAGTTCATGGTTCCTTTGCATCTGATTCTTGATTCTTTGATGAATCTGCCTTGATGATATGTGGCTGGCGGCTGATTGAATTCTTCAAAGATGCTCTGTAAAGAATAGGGAATGACGAATTGCTTGATGTTGGAATCCCATGCGAATCCCAAACTAATTTCTTCAACTGTGTCTAGTTCTTCAAGAACATGCGCTGCCATGACATTTAAAATGCCTGGAGTTGAGCCGCATCCTGTGATGCAGAGAATGCCTGTTTCTTTAAACTTCTGGTGAAGCTTGAATTGCTGTTCAGTTACTTTCTGCAGACCCCCTAGGTCTGTGCAGGACTTTTTACAGGCAAGGCATGCTTTCATAATCGGAATGTTGAAGATTAGCTCTGCGCAATTTATCACTATTCGTGCAGATGAGTTTTTTATTGCTTTTATGATTGCCCTTTGATTTGTTAAGTCTATTTTTAGAAAGCCTGCTTTCTTATTATTCAACAAGCTCTTGATTCCTTCTGGATTCCTGCCTGCGAGCAAGACTGAGTAGCCTGATTCAAGCAGGTCACGGGCGCAGATTCTTCCCTGCAAGCCGGTGCCACCAAAGATGATAAAATCGTACTCCATTGCCTCTTTTTTCTCCAATGCAGTAGGATTATTTAAATACTCGCCCCTTGTGTGATTCTCCATGTTTAAGACAGACAAGCATTCTCTTGAGAAGCTATCCTTTATCTTTAGTGAGAAGGATATTGCACGGTTCAAGCGTTTATTTGAGCTGGTGAGCAGAGAAGATATGAGTACTGTGCCTGCAGAAGAGCTAGAACGATTGTTCCATGGTTTAAATGAGATAGGAAGATTGAAGCTAGACGCAAAGCATTACGCATTTCACGTTGAGGATGAATATGCGTATAAACAAGGAGGAGATGCAGGATATGGTGTGGAAGTTTATTTACGGCAGGGAGATGCTTTGGAGAATGAGCTGGTGCTCTCACATCGGGATTATGTCATGAAAGCAAATGAGCTTATACCTATCTTGAACGAGCGGAAAATTACCAGGCTTTACACTGGACCAATTCCTAAAGGCACTAGTTTCTTAGGGCTCCCTGAAGAGTGCGATCCTGATGACCCTCTTATCAGGAGTATCTTGCATGAATCTGAAATTATTGATTTTAGAGATGCAGGCATAGAGGTTATTTTGCTTGAGACGCTTATTTGACTGATATTTGATATTTTGCAGATTTCTTTAATCATTATACACGATGGCCGAACGGTCTGGCGTATGCTGTTCTTCCCAGAGTGCACGCCACGGCGGTTCATGGCTCGGTGTCTGCTGTTTCCATTTGAGTACGTAGTACGCAAGATCCCACCCATCTCCAAATAGCTCGAATGCATTATTTCTATCCTCATGCCCTGTGCAGTACCTATCTTCTTCTAGAGAACTTCCAGGATGAGGAAGTTTATCTAGGCGCCTGCATAGTTTAAGGCCAGTCCCTCCGCAATAGTTTGTAATGTATGCTGGCTGCAGATTCAACCTCTGCAGGATTGTTTCAAAGGGCAGAATCACTTCTCTATCTGAGATAATTGCATAACACGGATCGATGATTGTTTCAAGCGCTGATTCTCTGCCGTTACCCTTTTCTTCTGAATCACCAGTATGCATCCAGTTCAAGCGAGCCATCTGTGCATGCTCATCCCATGAATTGTATGACTCAAGCGGTGCTTCTATCTCTTGTTCTTCCACATGAAAGCATCGTATTCTTCCACGCCCATCTTGTATCTTTTCTGTGTGCTCTTCTTCTCGCGGACACGACACAAGATCTATGTGGGGCAGCTCAGACTCAAGATAGAGCTCTTCTATAGCCAGCTCATGATACCGTTGTTCGTTGTCGTTGTTTTCAACTCTCCATTTCTCTATGAATTCCATGAGCTGGGGAATCGCTAACGGCCAGTAGCACGTGTTCAGGCCCCCCCGTCGGATGCTGTCGAGGCAAGAGCCGAGGTGCTTTCCTTTCATCTTTCCTGATTCCATTAAATATACATACTGCTGTTCAGGTGTACGCGCATCGCGCCATTCATCGGCAGTTTTGGTTATCCCACGTAATGCACGAAAGAATGAATGCATGACACTACTCATAACGCTTTCTTAAATTGAGTGATTTATAAGAATTGTGGTGTTATGAGAGATCAAAAACACGATGTGCCACCACGCACTTTAGTGCGTGGTTTGTGATAGGCACTCGTGTTTTGGATGTTCAAGGAACGACCACACCTTAAAAGGTGTGGTTTTCGTCAAGTTCCTTGACATAACGATACTATTCTAATAAATGCTTTTTGCTTTCTAATTATGTTTAATGTGTTTACCTGCGTTTCTTCTTTTTTGACTTGACTTTCTCTTTGACTTCTGGAAGTGATATGGGAATTGGTTTAAGCATCTGCTGGGCTGCTGCGACAATGCTGGTGCTCTCTGTTTTCTCTGATTCAGTATGCTTGAGATGCTGTGCATAATGCACACAGGTTATTCCTTGAGAGATGAGTTCATGCGTGAGCATCTCACCTATTCCTCCTTCTTCGATATGGTTTTCAAGAATAATCAGTTTTCCACCATGCTCCTGAATGAAGGCAGCAAGTCCAGATAGTGATAGTGGTTTGATACTATACAAATCAATAAGTGCTGTGGGTATTCTCTCCCGCTTTAATAGAGTGTGCGCTTTTAATGCTTCATGCAATGCATATCCTGTGCTGAGTATAGTGAGCTTATCTGCTGGTGAAGATGCAAGGACTTTGTATTCTCCTTGTATGAAACTTTCTGTCTCTGTATAAATGAGCGGTGCAGGCTCATTGTTTATTCTGAGATAGGTGAGTCCTTTTTGCATGAATGCATGCTTGATGAAATAGACAGCAGCATACGCATCAGCTGGAGAGAAGATGGTTGCAGAAAGAGTGCGTGCAAGTGCAAGATCTGCTGCTGGAGTAGAGACTTCGGCACTAACTATAATCGGTGCCTGAGCAAGGAAGGCAGCTACACGCAGCTGCGGAAGTGCTACACTAAGCTGAGATTCTGTCAAAGATACCCAGACTTTATTTTTTTGCAGCGTAAGACCTAAGGCAATTCCTCCACTGCTCTCGGCAAGGTCTCCATCAAGCATGACTGCCTGCGATGAATGGTGTGCTCTGAATTGATGAGCCGCTTGTGCAGTAGAGACTAGTTCTGTCAGGCGATACTTTATTCCCGAGACTGCAGATTCTTTTATCTCTTTCATTGTGTTTCTTTTAGGCCTCTGTAATTGAGGAAGGTATGCTCGCTGTTCAGAAAGCTCTCTGAGTGCATGTATTGCCTCTGATTCAGTAAGTAGATTTCCTGAAGGGATGAATGAGATTCCTTTTCCTGGCTGGATGTGAGCGAGCATGAGCGTTGGCTTTTCTGATTTGCGTGCGAGTGCATAGGCAGACACAAGTTCTTTATTTTCATGACCATTGACTATCAGGACATTCCAACCGAGTACTTCCCAATATCTTTTCAACTCTTTGCTCTTTTCTCCTGTGCAGGGAAGTATGAGAAGGATATTTGCAATTTGTTTTCGTACAGTGAAGCGGGCTGCTTCATAGACACAGGGCAGGATACTCTCAGATTCATTGATGAGCGCGATTGTTCTTCCTGAGCGCTTGTGCAGATGCTGAGCGTACGCACTTCCCACAGCAATTGCAGGCAGTAATCCTGGAATATATTGAGGCATTAGACTCTGCATAAATGGTTTCTCTTCTTGCTCTTTCCGTGCAGATTTATCTCTATAGATGCCTAAGCGTGAAAGAAAGATAGATGCAAGTATACTATACTCTGGATTAACTAAGAGTATATCATTATCAGGATTGTTCTGGTTCTTAAGGTCATAACGGAACTCTTGAGATATGAACGAGGCGAGAATATCTGTTGCCGCGAGCGAGGAAAGAAGCTGGTTGACAGGTTTTCCTATCATCTCTTTAATGCATTCTCGCCTGATTAGTTGTGCGAGCGTTTGCAACTGCCTTGCCTGCCCCATTCATTTCATCAACGAAGTGGTTCTTTTTATAGTTTGCTTGATTGTACAGTATTAATTTAACCGAACTTATAGGTAAAAGCTTATAAAGTAAGATATTCTTACTAATAAATGCATATTACGAAGATGAGCAGTAAAGGGCAAGTGGTTATTCCTCAACAGCTTCGGGAGACACTGAGACTACAAGAAGGAGATGCGTTTACCATTGTTGCTGAACAGGGAATCATTCTCTTGAGAAAGATACCTTCTGTGGAACGGCATCAGCAGACACCAGTCCGCCAAAAGGAGATAGGTATGCAACGGAATTATATTCAGTAAAGATACAAAGTAATGGCATCCTATCTTTAAATACTTTGTGGTGGCTGTTACTACCCTATAGTAACATTTAAATACTTATCGGGAGTTGCGCTTATAAGGATGATATGGTGTATGTTATGACAGAGCAACCCTATCCGGTTCGCAGCTTTTTTGGGGATATCTGGAGATTCCTGAATGGGTATCAGGCTCTTTTCAGCATCTGCCTGCTCGTTCGGCTTGCTTCCGAACTCGGTCCATTTCTTATTGCTTTCTTGCTCGGAAAAGTTCTTGACTTCTTTACTTCCTACCAATCAGGGGATTCTCTGGCTCTTTTTTATTACCTGGTGGCAGGTATTGCGCTGACAGGAATTGTGCAGGTGTGGATGCGGACATACTCTAAGACTGCAATTGGAGTTGTCGGTGCTCGTGCACGTCAACGGGCACGCCAGCTTGCTGTTAATAAGCTCATGGATCTTGAGATGGCATGGCACGAGAGCGAAGATACAGGAAGCAAGATACAAAGAGTAAATGCAGGAAGCCAGCATATTTATCGTCTTTTCTCAAGTCTTCTTGCAAATAACGGGAGCGTCGTATTCATAGGCATCATCGGCAGTATAGGATTGTTTAGCTTGATTGGGTGGGAGTACGCTCTTTTTGCACTTGTGTATGCAGGTATCTACATGAGCATAGAATATTATCATAACCGGAAGCACAGTTATTGGGTCACTGAACTTGCGAAGATTGATGAGAAGATTAGCGGTAAGATTCATGAATCGGCCTCTAATGTCTTATCTGTGAAATCTCTTGGGCTGCGAGAACGATTTGAGAAGGCTACGCAGAAACACGAGGATGATTACTATGCTGTGTGGTATAAAACAAAGACAACTGGCCACAATAAACTAAAGTATACTAAGTCATTTGCAGCTGTCGGCTATGCTCTCTTTCTGATACTTGTAGGGTTTGATTTCGTACACAGCGCAATTACCCTTGGATCGATACTTGTCTATGCTTCGTATTTCAATAGACTTCGAGATGCGCTCGATAAAATAAGTGAGACAACATCCGAATTTATACAGATTAAATCATCTGTTGCTCGCCTTATGACTATTCTCGGCAGGGATGTCTTTGACAGAGAATCATCTTCACTCCTGGCTGTTCCTTCAGACTGGAAATCTATAAGATTCGAGAATGTTGATTTCACGTATAAGAATAAAAAAGTACTACGAAACTTTTACCTTATTATCCGTAGAGGAGAACGTATAGGTATTGTCGGGCGTTCTGGTTGTGGAAAATCTACACTGGTCAAGCTTCTACTGGGGCTTTACACTCCTCAAAAAGGAAGAATCACTATTGATGGTATTCCTCTGGAACGGTTCAAGCATAGCTCTCTGACTGCTATCTTGAGCGTCGTGCTTCAGGATTCTGAAATGTTTGCCATGACTTTGGAAGATAATATCACTATCTCTAGCGATAGAAAAGATGCCTACCTGTTGTCAAAGGCAATAAAAGTTGCCGAGCTTGCGGCAGTTATCGCACGAATGCCTGCTAAGCTGAAGACGCTGATTGGGGAGAAAGGGTATAAAGTCAGCGGAGGAGAGCGCCAGCGGGTTGGCATTGCACGTGCAGTCTATAAAGATACTTCTATGCTTGTCTTGGACGAAGCAACATCTCATCTGGACAGCAAGACTGAGGCAGCTATTCAAGCACACCTGACGCATGAGCTGCAGGGAAAAACATTCCTTATTGTTGCACACAGACTCTCTACCTTAAAGAATGTCGATACTATTTACGTGATGGAACACGGTAGGATTATCGAACACGGTTCGTTCAAACAGCTCATCGCAAAGCGTGGAGCGTTTCATCAGCTTTATACATTACAGCATAAAAAGGCATAATGGTCTACGCGCAGGTATCTTCTCGCTGTGAGGTTTAGCTGACACCACATTTATAAAACTCCTGCTTGTTAGAAGAGTATGGGCGCATTTGTCATCTTCGGGGCTACTGGCGATTTAACAAGGCGCAAACTCTTGCCTGCGCTGGTGCGCTTACAGGAGCATAAGCAGCTTGTTGATATGAAGATTATCTGTGTTGGCAGACGAGCGTTTGTAACTGAGCAGTATAAGGAATTCTTAAAGAAAAGCATGCCTGCAGTAACTTATGAATCAATAGAATCTCTCCCTCTCCAGTATCTTTCTCTTGATTTTTCTGTGCCTGATTCATTTAAGAGTCTGCATCAGGCGTTGGAGTATGCTGATTCACCTTCTATCTTCTATCTTGCTACTAATTATCTGCTTTTTCCTGAGATTCTTGCAGGATTGAGAGCTCATGGATTAGAGAAGACGAGTAAGATTGTTTTTGAGAAGCCGTTCGGTTCTGATAGCAAGTCTGCGCGAAAACTTGATGCTTTGATTCATAGTGTTTTTCCTGAAGAACGCGTGTATCGGATTGACCACTACAGCGCTAAGGAGACTGTGCTCGATCTCGAAGTGCTGAAATTTACGAATCCTGTATTTGAGGCTGTACTGAACAAGAAGCATGTTGCGCGAATTGAGGTGTGCATTGATGAAGAGCTGGGAGTTGGAGAGCGTTTAGGATACTATCATGGGACTGGTGCGCTGAAGGATATGGTGCAGAGCCACCTGCTTCAGGTTCTCTCTTTAGTGTTGATGAGAAAACCTAAGAATGCAGGAAGCACGGCGCTGCATGACGAGAAATTACGGATACTGAAAAAACTAAAGGTTCTTGATCCCTCCCAGCACTTGCTTGGGCAGTATGATTCATACCAGCAGGAAGCTGTTCAGGCAGGGCTTCCTGCACGAAATACCGAGACCTTTGCGCGAGTCGCGCTGGAGTGCATGAGTGCAGAGTGGAAGGGAGTGCCCTTGATTCTGCAGACAGGCAAGAAGCTCCCGCAGAAACGCGGGCAGATTCGCATATACTTCAAACAGATTCCTTCCTTGCTGAAAGGAGCACTTGCAAATGAGCTGGTGATTGATATCTATCCGAAACAGGATATTTATCTCTTAGTGAATACGCGGAAGCAGGGCATGCGTGATGAAGCAACACCGATACAGTTTGAATTCTCACGAGAGAAAGCGTTCGGGCCGAATACGCCTGATGAGTATGCGACCTTGCTAAATGAAGTCTTTCTGGGCAATCAGATGTTTTTTCCGAGAGGCGATGAAGTATTGGCTGCATGGAAAGTGATTGAGCAGGTTGAACATATGCGGGATAAGATATTGTTTATGAAGTATCCTGATGGAGTGTATCCTGCTGGATGAAATATCTCTGAGCCGAAAGATTTTTAACTCTCTTTCTTTGAGATTCTTATGCACACTGAACAGGATTTTGAGAGAGATGTAGAGACGTACCAGCGATGGCTCGATGACATAGGCAAGGCGAAAGCTCTGCGGGAGAGGTCATTTATTCGATCTGTCATCGATCTTTTTAATCTCACACCCAGCACACCAGCACATCCTATTCGTGGGCGTGCTGATTTGTCTGAAACACAGCAGACTGCAGTTGGTCATGGCGTCGATTACCGCGTTCTTGAGCGCAAATTTAGAGATATCGCTGAAGGCAGGCGCACAGGAGATATTTCTCCTGAAGAGGCTCGGTTAATGATATCATTAGCACATGAAGGATATGAAGCATGCAAACATACCTATATTGTTAACTCAGTGTATGCTATACACGTGCAACAGGATGATTGAACTTTATTGTTTCTTAATACACTAAAGTCTTGCCTTAGGAATAAAACTAGGCAGGAAAGAGATTCTAAAGTAGAATGTATGCAGAAAATAATTAACTGATGCTCGACTATAAAATCTTAGTTGTATGAGATAACAATAGTCTTTATATACTGTCTACATATTCATAATTTTATGAGTGGTTTGAAACAAAAACTTGGCAAAATAGCGATAGGATTGAGTGTAACTTCGGCTTTATACCTCGGATTAGTAATATGGAATTATGTATCTAAGATTAATTCTGCTCATCTGGTAGAGAAAGCATATTTATCACTTCAGGAACAAGCTGAACTAATAAGTGAAGATTTAGGATTTATTCAAACTGAAAGAGAGAATTATGTCTTGGAATTTACAGAAATGAATGTACATGGAGTAAGACCTAATCATAAACAGATTATGGAACGTGCAGAGATGAATATGCATGGACAAACTCCTACTATTGAACAAAGAAGCTATATCGCTGACTATGCATTAATAAATGAGTGTCTTAGGTCCAGAGAATTAGAATTAAAAATTAAAGAAGCCCAACTTTTGGATAATATCAATAATTTAGAGCCTTCATATTTTGAAGCATTAAGAACCCTTAGGAAATACTAAATTAAAAATGCTCTTCTAGATAATAATCGCTGGTCCTGGCTTGTCTTTGTCTTCCTCGAAATCGGCGACTAATGCTTCAGTGGTGATGACCATTGCTGCGATTGATGCAGCTGTTTGTACAGCATTCCTGACTACTTTTGTAGGGTCGATGACACCTGCTTGAACGAGATCCTCAAATATGTTGGTCTTTGCGTTATAGCCAAAGGTCTTTGTCTTGTCCTTGAGCGCTGCGAGCACTTCTGAACCATCTCTGCCTGCATTAAAAGCAATCTGCCTTACTGGTGCTTCAAGTGCTTTTTTGACAATCCTGATGCCTGTCATCTGCTCTTCAGCCAGATTTATCTTTTCCAGTTCTTTCATGCCATGTAGCAAGGTAATGCCTCCTCCTGGCACGAATCCCTCCTCTACTGCTGCTTTTGTTGCATGTAATGCATCATCAATTCTTGTTTTCTTCTCTTTTAGCTCTGTCTCAGTTGCTGCGCCTACATTAATCACTGCTACGCCTCCTGCTAATTTGCCGAGGCGCTTGCGCAGCTCTTCAATACGGAACTCACTCTTTTCCTCTCTGATTTGGCTCTCTATGAGCTTAATACGCGCATCAATCAGGTTCTTCATGCCTCTGCCTTCGATGATTACTGTTGACTCTTTGCCTATCTTGACTTTCTTAGCTGAACCTAGATCAACAAGAGTTGCATCTTCAAGTTTCATGTCAGTATCTTTTGCAATGAGCTTACCGCCAGTCACAATCGCAATGTCTTCAAGCATCTCGCGCTTTTCATCGCCGAATCCAGGCGCCTTGACTGCGCAAACTTTCAATGCTCCTCTCAAGAGATTAAGGATTAACATAGTTAATGCCTCGCCTTCGACTTCCTCTGCAATAAGCACTAAAGGTCTGCTCTCCTGCGCTGACATCTCTAAGATAGGCACTATCTCTTTGACAGAGGAAATTGTTTTGTCAGTAACAAGAATAAGCGGATCCTCAAAGTTAGATTCCATTTTTTCATGGTCAGTCACCATGTAGGGAGATAGATAGCCTTTGTCAAATTGCATTCCTTCCACTAATTCCAAATGCGTGTCAATTGTCTTTGATTCTTCGACAGTTATAACTCCCTTACTGCCGACTTTCTCCATCGCCTCTGCAATGAGGTTTCCGATGATTTCATCGTTATTTGCCGAGATAGTGGCTACTTGCGCAATCTTCTTCTTATCATTGACTGGTGTTGACTGCTTCTTGAGGTAGTCAAGTATGTGTGCGGCCGCTGCTTCAATGCCTGCTTTCATCTCAATAGGGTTAGTTCCAGCTGCTATGTTCTTCAAACCTTCATTAATCATGACTTGTGCCAGCACTGTGGCAGTTGTTGTTCCGTCTCCTGCCTTATCCTGGGTTTGCGAGGCGACTTCCTTAATGAGTTTTGCACCCATGTTCTCGAATTTATCTTTTAATTCAATCTCTTTTGCAATAGTCACGCCGTCATTGCTGACTAAAGGGCTTGTTGGCTTGTCAAGAATCACTGTCCTGCCTTTCGGACCGAGCGTCACCTTTACTGTATTGGCGACTTTATCAATGCCTCGAAGCAATGCCTGCCGTGCCTCTTCACTGAAGATGATTTGTTTAGAAGTCATATTTCATGTCTCCTATTCTATATCCTCTTGTTCTCAGCACACAAGCAAATGCCTTTTCGGTCTTATCGAGCGCATCTTCTACTCCAGTCATCTGAACTCGATCCTCCTTGAATAAGGGCGAGATTACTTGGACTGTAGTGCCTGCTGTATGATGATACGTTCTTACTTTTTCCGAAGATAACAATCTTCCTTCAGCGCGAAGAAGGGTAAACTCATTGAATTTTAAAGCATCTAGAAGATCTGGGTTAACCTCTAGAAATGAGCAAATTGATACTGGATGACCTTGCGGATTAGCTATAGCATATATCCTTGTTCGTGCCCCTGTATCATGCTCCACTACTGTTCTCATGATATCACCTTCGCTACAATGTCTTTGTAATCAAGAATCAGATGCTTCTCGCCATTAAGCTCGAATTCCTCGCTGGAAAAGCCGGTATAGAGAATATGGTCTCCTACTGCAAGAGGAAGGGGCTTTCCATCTTTCTCTCCGCATGCTACGATAATGCCTTCTTTCTTCTCCTGACTGCCTTTCGGGAGAATCAGGCCTGACTTGGTTTTCTCTTCTGCCTGCTTGAGCTGCTTGATAAGCACGCGTTCACCTAAAGGTATAATGTTCATGGTAAGTTTTAGTAGATTTCTATGTTCAGAAAAGGTATATAAGTTTTTCGCTGGCTACTCGCCAATGTATCCGCCCTTCTGCAGATTCCAAAGCTGCTTATAGAGCCCTGGTTTCTTGATTAATTCTCGGTGCGCGCCTATCTGAACAATCTTCCCCTTATCCAAGACTACAATTTTATCTGCACGCATAATGGTTGATAATCGATGGGCGATGATTATTGATGTTCTGTTTTCTAGAAGCTTTTGTAAGTCTCTCTGGATATCATGCTCGGTCTGCGAGTCAAGCGAGGAGGTTGCCTCATCGAGAACTAGAATCTTCTTGTTAGCCAAGATTGCTCTAGCTATTGACACACGCTGCTTCTCTCCGCCTGAGAGCTTGATGCCGCGCTGGCCTACAATGGTATCCTCTTTGTTAGGGAACTCATTGATAATCCTGTCAAGCTGCGCAAACTTGATTGCCTGCATAACATCTTCTCTTTTTGCAGAGGGGTTTGAGAAGAGAATGTTATTATAAATTGTGTCGTCAAACAGCACGCACTCTTGAGGAACAATACTCAATTCACTTCTGACTGATTCCTGCCTGCAATTACGAATATCTTGATTGTCGATTACAATGGAGCCTTTATCAACATCATACAACCTGTACAGGAGCTTGATGAGCGTTGATTTTCCTGAACCTGAGTGGCCAACCAAGGCGACCTTCTCATTCTTAGCTATCTCCAGAGTGAACTTCTTAAATAGCTTTCTCTTCCCGTAGTTGAAGTCTATTGCATTGAAAAGGACACTCCCTTCAGGGATATGAATATTCTTTGCATTCGGTTTGTCTTCTATCTCATTGTGTATCTTGCCGTACTGGAAGAGATCATTGAAGTCAGTCATAGAGCGGTAGAATCCTCTGATGCCGTAGGAGAATCCATAGATGTTGCCGAACAAGTCAAGGTAAGCAGTGTAGATTAATACTAAGGTGCCTACAGTGATATTTCCTGCAAGAAACTGTTTAATAGGAGTGATGATTACCAGGAAAGTTCCTAATGCGAGAATCAAGTTGTGGCCTGCATCGCGCCAGCGCCCGTAATCCCAGAATTTAATCATGCACTTTCTGCTTGCCTCTGCTAAATCAGTATATTTACGATTGATGTAGCTCTCTTTTCCATAATACTTGATTGAGTCTATATTCGTGAGGATATCCCCGATATTTGCTTTCTCGATATCTTCTGCCTTGTTATAGGCGTCATTCGCGGGCTTTTCCAGCTTTTGGATGTAAAGAGTGTATGCCACAAAGACAATTGTTGTGCTTGTAATTACAATGCCGGTAGTCTTATCGAAATAGAGCAATGTCGTGCTTACTACAATCAACTGGAGGATGAGCGGGAAGATGTTAAAACCGATAAAGTCAGTCATGCGCTCCATTGCTCCTGCTCCTCTGCCCAGGCGTGCAATCAATGAGCCAGTCTTATGTGTGATGTGAAAGTTGTGTGATAGATGAACTAAGTGATTGAAGAAGCGCTGCTTCATGTCAAGCATGATTGAGCTGTCTATCTTATTGATAAGATGAATCTGCATCCAATTTCCTGCTGATTTGCCGAGCGTTGTCAGAAGATATGCGCCAGCTACTGTAGATAGTACTGTAATGAATATACCTCTGGGCAGTGCATCAGTTGCGTAGAGCGTGCCCTGATCGATAATAATCTTGAACAGAAATTTGTCGGTCAGCCTTGCGACTTCCTTTGCCAGAACTATAAAGACGAGCAAGGCTATTAAGAACCCGTAAGGTCTTAGAAAACTCCAGTACACTTGCAGGTTGTACTTGAAATCGACGCTCTTGTTGGTTTTTGTTTTCATGAAAGGTTTATATACTTCTGCACCCTCCATCTATATGCCTGCATCGGACATTCGAGTCTATGGATCTGAAGCGGTGTGTTCACGTTATGAACAGGAACCTGAAGACGAACCACCCTTTTCATATGATGACCAACAGGAAAGAATCGTTTTTTAATCTTTGTATTCGCTGATTCTAGGATATTGCCATAAGGTTCTTCACCAGAAAAACATCATCTCTGCCATCACTTTGACGTGTGAGGAAAAGTTTATATAGTGTTACCCCTGGCAGGTTATTATATTTATACCATGCCTACACCAGAAGAATACATCGCACGAGTGAAGACCGGTCAGGACTTGCTTGACTTAAGAGTAATTCCCAAAGATTCCTCGACGCATCTTGCGCTGATTGCTCGTGAGCGGTTGCAGAGACTGCGTGAGAAGATTGATTCTCAGATTACTGATGATGATCTTGGAGCATGGGTGCCTGCTGTAAAGAAGATAGGGAAAGAGTATACTGGGGAAGTGAGTGATCCTGAAATTATCTTGAGATTAGGGCAGCCAGGCATGCGTGTTGAAGGGAGAGGGGTGCATGATGGGCGCGACTTTAAAGGACTGGCAGGAATTCTTAGAGGCACGAAAAAGAATGAGATACTTGTTGAGTTCGACCGTCCGATAGCGGGAGGCCATGATTGTGACGGCCTGGCAAAGAAAGGATATGGTTTTAGAATGGCTCCTGAAAAAATGGCGATTATGCTTGCTCCAGGGCAGACACTTGTTGATGCCAAAGAGTATGCATTAGGAAAGGATATTGTTGCGCATGAGCATATCGGCCATATCGTGCGTGTTGCCACTGATTTGCCTGCAATCCGTGCATGGGACAACGACGATACTGGGGTACAACTGGCACTAAAGTCAGGCACATTTGGCAGGCTCTATAATTGCCAAACTAGCAAGGGGTCAGGTAAAAGAGTCTTAACAGTCAAGTTTGATGACCCTGTCAATAATAAGCAGATATATCAATTCCATCTTGAGACGATTGCAGACTGCTTCCAGGTCTCTTCACTTGGACAGCTTAAGCCGCATAGTCGAGAAGAATTGGTCCGAGATGAGACTTTTTTCGCGTTCTTTCCAAGCACAGTCATTGCAACAAAGCGCGCGGAGCGTGCATTAGTTGCCTTGCTGATGGGCAAGGATAAGGTTTTCTATGGCCCTCCAGGAGGCGGCAAGTCCCAGATAGCAAGGGATATCACAGATATTGCAAAACTACAAGGTGTTGGCTTTGTGGTAGAAGGATGCAAAGCAAACTGCAACCCCTTCAGTCTATTTGATGAATCATTTGCACGAGTTGTTCCTCCATGCCCTGAATGCATGATACATCACAGTCCTGATTTCAGAACCACTGGGCGATTTACCCGACCAAAGCCAGAAGATGTGAAAGTGATTGTTACTAATTATGGTGATGGCAAAGGAATTGAATTCTTGCAAGGAAAGGTAGCCATACAAGCTATGCATCTTATTGGCTATAAGCTTCCTACTATTCCTGGAGATACATCTGGAACTGTTCAACCTGATTTACACGATGATTCAAATCCAGAAGGATTCATGGCAGGCGCATTGGTGCGAACTAATAACGGAGTGTTACATGCAGATGAGATGGACAAATGGCGGCAGCAGGCACTTGATGTTTTATTGGAGTCCTTGAACAGCGGGAGGGTGAAACCTGATGAGTTGAGATACGCGTATCCTGCGCACAGCCTCGTTGTCGGCACTGCGAATGACCATACAAAGTTCTCTGGCGCCTTGAATGACCGTATGGCTCTGCTTGCGATACGGTATCCGGGCACAGTGTCTGATCGACATAGAATCACGAGAAGGGCGTACCATGGCGAGGTCACTCCTGCCGAGGAGGTTCCGATTGGCGATACGCATACGATGCAGAATGAGATTCTCCGCAGAATACCTATGGCAGTCACATTGGAGAAAGCTGTCGATGCGTTCTACATGAAGTTTGAAAATGAGTTCACTGGAGCAGGGAAGAACGAAATTTCTGCCAGCAACCGCTCTAAGATAGATGCATTGAATGCTGCGCGCGCTTCATTGCTTCTTGAACGTACCTTCTTCAAAGATGCTCCTCTCATCACTGCTCCGAAGCATGCCATGTTCGGCATTCAGTTTGCTGTATGCGGACGCGTGCAGAAGCAGAACCGCGAAGAAGAACAGAAAGCGAAGCAAGAGTTAGTTGATTATATTCATGAGAATCTACCACCAATCTTAAAACAGGAGGAAAATACATGGTGGTGCGAGACGTATCGGCATGCAGGATTTCGTGATAAACAAGTTCCTGGCACCATTGATTATTTTGTTAGTGAGATGAAGCTGTACGAGACTGCTATCGGGCAGGCAGCTACTGTATTTGAGCTTATTAAGAGGGGACGCGATCCTGCTGCCTCTGTTCACGATAAGAAAGCACGTATAACTTATCCTTTCATGGACTACCTCTTCAAAGAACAGCCGCGCATGGCTTCTTTTACCAATGACGAGGTAAGCGAGCTTATCAAGTACTTCTTACAGAGCCGTGAGAACACTATCTGTACTATAGAGTAGGAGTGCTTATGCCTGAGATTCAAGATTACCGGCACGCTGACTGCAACCTCTTCAGGACTCCTCCTTTAGATTTCAGTAAACTTGACTCGACACTCATCGATACTCTTGTTTCATCATGGAAAAATGGATATACTGCGGATAACGCCTTGCAAAAGGTAGTGGAGGATACTTCTCTTGTCAGAGAATTAACTAAACAAGTTGCTGAACAGCTGACCTTCCAGAGAAGAACTGAACTTGAGCAGCTAAAGAGTGAGGAAAAAGC
>JACPXY010000017.1 GCA_016196285.1 Candidatus Pacearchaeota archaeon
ACCTCATCAGCCAGCGCATCATCGAGCAAGTTCCAAGCATAACTGGAAGAGCTATTGACACAGCACAATCGTGTGCAGACCAATTCTATTTTCTAATTACAGGAACTATTCAGAACGGACAGGTAATGCTCACTGATAAGGAGATAGAGCGCGGATGTGCAGGCTCAAATGGATTCGGAGATTACACCGTCTCAGTTCTTGACTCGCAGGAATCAATTCTGCTTACCGATTCATTCAATCCAGAACTGGTGTTCACCGACCTCCAGCATGATGAAACAGAAGAGATAGAAGGCGAGACTTTTGCGCATGAAGGCTCATTCTACCTACGTGTGCCTGCATTGGACAATGCAGCAAAGCTTGAGATTTACGATGCAAATCAAAAGATTCACTCTTCACTCACTGTTCACACACTAGATTCCTATGCATGTAGAATTGAATAGAGGTATGTCGAATGTAGTAGCAGTGGTGCTGCTCATGTTGGTAGTAGTTGCAGCACTTGGAGTGCTTGGCACTGTGGTTCTAAAACTGACAAAATCTCCCCAATTAACTCCTGGAGTTTCCTGCCTGGATATCAAAGTGCAAGGGCCTCCAATCATTCAAGCAGCATGTTACAATGCAACAACTCAAGAAGTCCAAGTTACTATCTTCAGACCAGGTGCATCAATCGAGCTAATAGAACTGGAATTCATCCTCTCATCAATCAACCAGCGATGGCAAGCAGGCGGCTCTTGTGAACACTGTACTCTTCTTGAGAAAGGCTCAACAAAAACCTACTACCTTTCCAGCGGAGCTCATCCAGAAACAGCTACTCTTGCAGTAGGTTCCTGTACACTAGATACAAAAACAGTGCCTGTTTGCGAGTAGAGAACCCATACATAAATCAGGTGAATCTCCACTAGGTAGGACCTCGTGGCATCAAGAGAAGAATATTATTATGGATAACTGCATTGTTTGTATGACTTAGTTTTAGCAGTTATCCATTAGAGAATTGCGTACAAAATGTAATCTATCTTACGCAGTTCTCTATAACTCCTACAGCAATATCATCTCATCGAACATTAGATAATTATATTTTATTCCTGCCTAGCTTTATCCCTAAGGCAAGACCTTAGGGTATTGAGAAACAATAAAATAGGTTGTCATCAGTACTACTTATCACTATTTCCAGTACAGACATTAACTGACATTAGCTGACATTAGCTTCCTCCAAACCTTCGCTGCCGTCTTCCGAACTCATCGACTGCTTTGCATAAGTCAGCTGCACCAAACTCAGGAAAATACTTCTCAGTAAAATACAACTCAGCATATGCTGCTTGGAAAGGCATGAATCCGCTGATGCGTTGCTCGCCAGATGTGCGGATAATTAGATCAGGATCAGGAATATCCGAAGTATACAGGTAGTTTCTGAACTCTGTTTCACTAACTTGCTTCTTTCCAGAACGCAGCGCTTGATTCAGGGCATGGAGTATCTCATCTCGTCCTCCATAATCGAGGCAGAGCACAAGCATAATGCCTGTATTGTTCTTTGTCTTCTCTTCAGCATCCTGTAAAGCCTGCAAAAGTTTCTTCGGCAAGCGATCACTTCTACCGACATGCCTGAAACGCATGTTATTTTTCTGCGATTCTTCAATCAAGGGTACAAGCGCCTCACCAACTAAGTCAAATATAGCTCTAACCTCGTGAGAGGCTCGCTTCCAATTCTCCGTCGAAAAGCCCCACACACTCAGGTACTTGACCCCAAGCGCATCTGCCTCACGTATGAGTGATTTTATATTCGTGATGCTTCCTGCCTTATAGTGTCCCATCTCAGATGCCAATCCCCTCTTCTTTGCCCAGCGCCTATTGCCATCTGGAATAATCACAACATGTCCAGGTACAGTAGATGACTTCTTCAAGAGAGACTTGCCGAGATTGATGAAATTCCTCATTTGCTCCTTAAGGAATGAATCAGTATGAGTAATGGAGAAAGAGCCGTACACGGTAAGAGAAGCCCGCCATGTATAGTGGAGGCTTTGTATCTTGGAGAATCCTGGATGCGTGCTAATCCACTTCAGGAACTGCTGCAGTTTATTCTCAGGTCCCTGTGCAAGAATATACACTCTCCCGTCATCTCGGTTAGTCACGAAGCCGGTTATTCCTTCTCGGGAAGCCCATCGTCTCACCAATTGTCTGAATCCGATGCCCTGCACTCTCCCAGAAACCTCAACTTCTAATTCTTTATTCTTCATACTGCTTTTTCCAACGCTTCCTTGAACCTATTTAAATCCTCTGTTCTGATGCGTGCACCGCACGCATCAGTATGACCTCCTCCAGATGATTGAACAAATTCAGGAAGAATCTTCTCAAGTATGTGTTTCACATCTCTCCCACGGAGTGAGATATTAGTAATCGCTCCATTGATATACGCAACAGCAACATACATTTCAGGATGTCGATAGCACAGTTCATTCGACAAATCAGCACTCATACTCGTCTCACCAGCGTAAGAAAAGAACAGAAGATTATCTTTCAGTACTGCATGCGCCTGCTGCAGCAAAGTATCATACCTCTTTCGCAATTCAGAATACTTGGCGCGAAAAGTCTGATTGCCGGGATGTTCAGCAAGTACGTCGTTTGGCTGCTGGCACTGCACTAAGTGCTGCTGCAGTCGAACGACGTTCGTAATTGAATCCTTAAGTCCAAAATTCAGTGCCTGTGCAATCTTGCCGATTTCAGTCGCATAGTATGCGTCAAAAGGCTTCTTTATTCCAGACCCCCACAATTCAGGATACTGCTTTGCAAATACGGATGCAAAATCAGGCAGGTAATGATCGGCAATACACCCCATGACTGCCAACCATGTATCCTCCACTCTGCCCAAAAGTCGATGCGTCAGATATGTCACTGGCTCTGCACTCTTATCTTTCCCTGAATTGCGTGTCGGGTTATAAATAAAGAATTTGTCATATTCTTTATTAAAGTCCTGTCCAGGTACATCATGATGGTCTATCCAGACAATCGGGATGTGCAACCGTGCTAATACATCAACAAATGCTTTGGAAAGCACAGGCTTATCAAGAATAAAAACGTAATCAGCGCCGAATTCCTCTGCTCTCTGTGCATAACTCTCATTCAAATCAGGATAGCTGCGGATGGCAACTCCTTTTCCTCTACCGAGAGCACGCCGAAAGAGCAGGAAGCTGCACAAACCATCAGCATCATTATCATAATAAAAAACTGGATTGTGCGCTCGTTCTAAATGCTCGCGCAATTCAATAAGCTGTTGTTCGGTAAGCATGTATGAAGGAAAGAATGACCCTTTTTAAGGTTACGGAAACATCTCTCCACATGAGAACCCTCAGTAGAATATATTATACCTAAGAATCCAAAGCACGATGTGCCACCACGCACTTTAGTGCGTGGTTTGTGACAGGCACTCGTGCCATCAAGAACGAAGTTCTTGACTGCCATCAAGGATTGAAAATCCTTGAGGTTTGGATGCCGAGAGAACTTTCAGTTCTCGGGCACTTATAGTATCTTTAACTCTTCTCTCTATGAGAAAAAGAGAGCTGACACTCTACCACGGAATATTATTTGCACTATTTCTTGCAGTCTGGATCTGGGCAGCCATCAATCCGACATACCGCTCTGGCTGGCTTCTCGAAAATTACCTCGTCTTCATCTTTGTGCCGATTATTCTTATCTCAGGAATCTACTTCAAACTCTCAAAAATATCTTACACCCTCATTACTCTCTTCATGATTCTTCATGTTATCGGAGGCCATTATACCTACTCAGAAGTTCCTTTTGGATACACTCTTCAGGACTGGTTCAACTCAACAAGAAATATGTACGACCGGCTCGTTCATTTCTCCTTTGGATTATTAATCGCCTATCCAGTCAGGGAGATTTTCATGAGGTTAAGCAGGGCAAGAGGCTTCTGGAGCTACTGGTTCCCAATTGAGTTAACACTCGCTTTCTCAGCAGTCTTCGAACTGATAGAATGGCTTGCAGCAATAAATACAAGCCCTGAACTAGGTCTTGCTTACCTTGGAGCGCAGGGAGATATTTGGGATGCGCAGAAAGATATGGCGCTCGCAGGGCTGGGAAGCATCATTACTATGTTCATCACCGCACTAATTAGACTGCCCCTTGACAAGAACTTCTGGCGTGAATTCAAGTCAAGTCTGTTTATCCCACGGCATGATGCTCCTTTAGGAGAGATTAAGCTGTCTGAATTAATAAAGAAATCGAAAGCACGAGGCAAGACCTTAGGGTATTAGGAAAGAATAAACTTTAGCGCAGTCTATAGGTGACAGTTAACGAGGCAGTAACCTCAATGTCTCGCGGTTCAATCCGTTGAGCAGCTTCCTGCACACTGATTCCTCCTTCACTGCTGACTGCCTTATCATAGTATGCAATAGGTCCAGGATAATAGAACTCTTGCGTGGAAACGGAAACTAAAGGTCCTACTTCTTTCCCAACGCCTGCTGCAGTTGCCACTGCTTTTGCCTGCGCGTCCTTGCCTGCAGCTTCTAATGCCTGCTGTTTGTATTCGCTCTGTTTCTCGTCGCTCAGTTCAAAGTTGATGCTATGTATAAGTGCGCCTGCATCCACCGAAGCATCAACAATGCCTGCAACCAGAGAAAAATCACTCGTCTCAACAGCGAGTTGTTCGCTCGCAACATACCCTTTCAGCTCCTGAACTCTTCCTGAATACTCATACTCAGGATACATTGTGAAATACGCCTGCTGAATCTGCGACCGTTCAAGCCCGAGCTTCACGAGATTCGTGATGACCTCATCACTGATATCAGCATGGAGTGCCTGGGCTTCTTGAGCACTTGCGCCGCGCGCCTCAATGCTCAGATATATAGAAACTTCATCTGGTTCCGCATCTAATGAAGAGAATCCTTGCGCAGATACGACTGGACCAGAGTTATACATCAAGTATCCTCCGAC
>JACPXY010000018.1 GCA_016196285.1 Candidatus Pacearchaeota archaeon
AAGAGTGAGAACTTCACTGGAGACGATGTACGCGAAGGGCTCACAGCAATCATCTCGGTCAAGGTTCCTGAGCCGCAGTTCGAAGGTCAGACCAAGACTAAGCTGGGCAACAGCGAGATAAAAGGCATTGTTGAGAGCGCAACATTCAAAGCATTGTTAGTCTTTTTTGAGGAGAATCCTGCAATTGCCAAGCGTATTGTTGATAAAGCAGTTGAAGCGCAGAAGGCAAGGAATGCTGCTAAGAAGGCGAAAGAACTGGTCAGAAGAAAGAACGCCTTCTCTGTTGGAGGTCTTCCAGGAAAACTAGCAGACTGTTCTAGCAATAAGGCAGAGAATAGTGAGATATTCATTGTGGAAGGAGATTCCGCAGGCGGCTCGGCAAAGATGGCGCGCAATAAGGAGAATCAGGCTATCCTGCCTCTTAAGGGAAAGATTCTGAATGTCGAGAAGGCAAATCAAGTCAAGATATTGAGTAATGAGGAGATTGCCAATCTTATCACTGCAATAGGCACCAGCATTGGCGAGCAGTTTGATATAGAGAAATTGCGCTACCATAAAATAATCATCATGACTGATGCAGATGTTGACGGAGCGCACATTAAGACGCTTTTACTGACTTTTTTCTTCAGATTCCTGCCTAAGCTCATTGAGCAAGGTAGAATCTATATTGCAGTACCTCCTTTGTACAAGGTTAGGAAGCGGATTGACCATTACGTTTACACTGATGATGAATTAAAGAAAGTCATTGCACGGCTTGGAAGCAATCTTAATGTCCAGCGCTTTAAAGGACTTGGGGAGATGAATCCTGAACAGCTCTGGGATACTACTATGAATCCGAAGACACGCCTGCTGAACAAAGTGACGATTGAGGATGCTGCACTTGCTGATAATGTATTCTCCAGGCTGATGGGCGATGATGTTGAACCCAGAAAGCAATTCATTGCAGAACGCGCAAAGGAGGCGCAGATTGATATTTAAGATGGCGACACTCGAAGATTTTAACAAGATTGATGTAAGAGTAGGCGTTATTAAAGATGTTGAGGATTTTCCTGAGGCTAAAAAACCTGCTTACAAATTAACGATAGACTTTGGCAAAGAGATAGGAATGAAGAAATCAAGCGTTCAAATAGTTAATAATTACAAGAAAGATGAATTAATAGGTAAACAAATATTAGGGGTGGTTAATTTTCCACCTAGAAAGATAGGACCCTTTATCTCAGAAGTTCTAACTTTGGGAGTTCCTGACGAAAAGAATACTTGTGTTTTAGCAACTCCCGATATGAATGCAAAAATAGGAGGTAAATTATATTAATGGTTCCTAAAGACAAAGAGAATGCCGAGGATGCAGTTGAAGAGGAGATTATCAAGGAAGAAGAGAAGAGGAGAGAAAAGGAGCAGATTGGGAGTGAGAAGGGAGTTGCTGCAGCTGAGATAGTTCAGGAGATGGAGCAGGCATTTATTGACTATGCTATGTCAGTTATTGTTGATAGAGCATTGCCTGCTGTCGAGGATGGGTTGAAGCCAGTGCATCGGAGAATCTTATATGCAATGCATTCTCTTGGTTTGAATGCTTCCAAAGCGACTATGAAGTGCGCTCGTGTTGTTGGAGAAACTATGGGTAAGTACCATCCACATGGCAATCTTGCTATTTATGACTCTTTAGTGCGCATGGCTCAGGATTTCTCACTAAGGTATCCTCTTGTCCATGGGCAAGGCAACTTTGGCAGCATGGACGGAGACTCTGCAGCAGCAGACCGTTATACCGAAGCAAAACTAAGCAAGATATCCAGCGAACTTCTTGAGGATATTGAGAAAGAGACGGTGAAGATGAGGCCTAACTTTGACAATTCACTGGAAGAGCCAGAGACTCTGCCTGCGAAGCTTCCTAACCTCCTCTTAAACGGCGCGAGCGGTATTGCCGTAGGTATGGCTACTAACATTCCTCCGCATAATCTGACTGAAGTGTGCGATGCAATTACTGAATACATTTCTAAGCCTAACATTGGTGTTGATGAGTTGTCTGAGATAGTCCAAGGTCCTGACTTTCCGACTGGAGCACTGATTACCGGAACTGGCATTAAAGAAATGTACAAGACAGGCAAAGGAAGAATTATTCTAAGGGCAAAAACATTTGTTGAGGAAGACAAAAAAGGCAGGACGCGCATTATTGTTACAGAGATACCTTATATGGTCAATAAAGCAGAGTTAGTTAAGACGATTGCGCGACTCGCGACTGAGAAGAAACTGCCTGATGTATATGACTTGCGCGATGAATCTG
Organism: Candidatus Pacearchaeota archaeon; assembly: GCA_016196285.1. Classification (GTDB taxonomy): domain Archaea; phylum Nanobdellota; class Nanobdellia; order Pacearchaeales; family GW2011-AR1; genus SICV01. The sequence goes on from JACPXY010000018.1 coordinate 2,279, forward strand.
CCAAGGGTAAAGTGCGAATTGTTATTGAACTGAAGAAGGATGTTGATGCAAAGTTCACACTGAACAAGCTGTATAAGATGACTAATATACAGACTGCTTTTGACGCAAATCTTCTTGCATTGGTAGGCAATCAACCGCGTGTGCTGAACCTGAAGGACATCATCCAAGAGTATGTTAAGTATCGTCAGATGATTGTGCGAAAACGCAGCACGTTTGAACTGAAGAAAGCAGAGGAAAGGCTTGAGATTGTTCTTGGACTTCTAATTGCATTAAAGGACATTGACAAGATTGTTGAGTTTATTAAGAAGTCTGCGGATGCGAAGGCTGCACATGAAGGCTTGATGAAGAAGTTTGACCTAAGCGACCGGCAGGCAAAAGCTGTGCTGGAAATACGACTGCAACAATTGACGCATCTTGAGGCAGGCAAGCTTAAAGACGAAGAGAAGGAGCTCAAGGGGATTATCACAGAGTTGAAAAGGATTCTTGGAGATGAGAAGGAGATACTGCGCGTCATCAAAAATGAGATTCAGGAGTTGAAGAGGAAGTATGGCGATGAGCGCAGGACAAAGATACTCAAACGTGTTGAGGAGATTACTGAGCAGGATCTGATTGAGAAGAAGGATGTTGTTGTGATGGTCACTGCTGGAGGCTACATTAAGCGTGTTGATGTGAAGGCGTATCGCGAGCAGAAGCGCGGAGGGACAGGGGTCTCTGGTGCTGAGTTGAAAGAAGAAGACTTTGTTACTAAGCTCTTGACTTGTTCAACTCATGATTACCTGCTTTTCTTCACTTCGCGAGGCAGGCTATTCTGGCTGAAAGCGAACGATGTTCCTGCATCTGAGCGACAGGGCAAAGGCAAGGCTATGGCAAATGTACTCGAGCTACGAGACGAAGTACTCTCAAATGTCATGGCAGTTCATACATTTGATGAAGGATACTTACTTTTTGCTACTAAAAAGGGAATTGTCAAGAAACTTCCTCTGAAGGATGTCAGCAAACCACGAAGCACAGGTGTGCGAGCCATCAACCTGCCGATGGATGGCTCTGACAGCGTTATCAATGTCAGGAGAGTGATAGATGGACAGGAAGTCTTAATGGTCACTAAGAAAGGGCAAGCTATCAGATTCAATAGCGATGAGGTGCGTTCAATGGGTAGAGCTAGTTATGGAGTTATTGGAGCTGAACTTGCGAAGAATGATGAGATTGTTGCTCTAGAAACCTTGCCAAAAGATGGGAAGACGACTATTTTGAGTGTGACGCTTAGAGGATATGGCAAAAGAACAGAGTTGGAGGAGTATCGCACTACTTCCCGGGGAACTAAGGGAGTTATTACGTTAGATGTTACTGATAAGACTGGCGATGTACTGGCAGCAGTAAGTGTTTCAGGAAAGGATTCAATTATTGCTACTTCTGCAAAAGGCAGCGTCATACGCGTCAATATGAAGGATATCCGCGTCATGGGCAGGGCAACACAAGGAGTAAGAATTATCAACCTGAAAGAAGGGGATAAAGTTGCTGATGTAGTGAAAGTTCCTGTTGCTGATGTACTGGTATCTGAACAGACCGAGCTTGAGGCTTAATCAGGCAATTGAATTCCTAAATCTTTCTCCCCGATTACTTTTCCCTTTACACTCTTGACTGCATAGAAAACATGCGGCTCTTTTGCAAGCACCGCCTCTAATGAGGAACCTGCTACTTGCTCCTCTAATTCACTACGCTTAGCTCTCTCCTTAAAATCTTCGAGCCGCGCTTTACGCAGACTGTTTAACTTTGGATTCCCCGACTCCACTATCTTCAACTTGACAAGTGTATCAGCATAGAGTGCGAGTGTCGCAATCAAGGGATGCTGGTACTTTTCCAGATGAGAATCCCAATTGAGTCTGAAGTGTCTGCACTCAGTCTCATTAATCTTGATTCCAAGATATCGTAGAATTCCTAGACCTTGTTCGGCAGTATATTCCATAACCTCGGCATTATCCATAGGTATATAAGAGTTTAGTAGCGCCAGTCATACGCACCAGAAGAGTCTATGGATGGCCTGTAGTAATAGGGCTGTGCATAGACCTCTACATATTGTCTTGGTTGATACATGCCTCTGTACCGGTAATGCGTTGAAGGATAGCCAGCACACGTATCAGCGTAATAGTCGCACGATCTTCCATAATAGCGAGCATATTCACACGGGTTCCTGTCTTCCCTGACAATTCGATCCGAGGAAACGCGGCGTTCAGTGCCGTAGTAATCAACTACTGTCTGTACAGTTCTTCTTGATTCGACTGTTTTTGTAGAGGAGTCGCATCCTTGCATAGATGTCGTTTGTGAATAACGGTAAGTGCTCTTGTAGGAATCATCATTTAAATGATATGCAGATACTGAAAAACTGGCAAGCAATAGAGAAAATAGTGCTAGTAGAGCGAACAGCAGTGTTTTTCGCATTCAAACAGTATGATTAAATCCTATTTAAAGACCATGGTGATTCATGTCAACTATTTAAGAAGAGATTTTTTGCACTATCTATTTAAAGAACTTCCTTCTTGCACGCATATGAAGGCAATGATTATAGGAAAAGGCATGAGGGAGCATGCACTTGCCTTGGCACATCTTACAGGCGGAGCTGATGAGGTATTTGTTGCACCAGGCAATTCAGGAATGAATCATGATTTTATAAATCAACCCTTGACTGGGAGGTGCTTGCCGCTTTTGACGGATGAAACTGTTTCATTGAATACTGATTCAGTGCTTTCTGTCGCACAACACTATAAGCCGGATTTTATTGAAGTTGCTCCTGATAGAATGCTCGCTGAAGGATTAGTTGATGTGCTCACGAGTGCAGGATTCAGAGTTTTCGGACCTACGAGAAAAGCATCTCGCATAGAATGGGATAAAGCATGGTCACGGGAGTTTATGCGCAGGCAGGGAATATCTTGTCCTGAGTATCGCATCTATAGAAAAGGAGATGATTGTCGTGCATATATACAATATCTTATCCAGAGAGACGGCAAAGCGTTCCTCAAGGCATCTGGATTGTACGAGGGTAAAGGAGTTATTGGTGTTAAAAACTCTGATGAGATTGAGCACGCATTGAAGAGAATAGATACAATGGGCTCTGCATCGGATGTTTTTCTTGTTGAGGAAGGCATGAAGGGAGAAGAATTCTCTTTTCACGTGCTTGTGCATAAAGGACAGATACTTTCATTCAAGAGCACACAGGATCACAAACAAATCTTTGTTAATGATACCGGCGAGAATACTGGAGGCATGGGAGCATATGCTCCTGCATTGGTGACTGCAGGTCTTGAGCAGAAAATTCTCGACAAGATAATTATGCCTGCAGTTCACGGATTAGAAAAAGAAGATATTCCCTATACTGGTATGCTGTACCTCGGCGGGATGAGATGCACTGATGAAAGGATACGAGTAGTTGAGTTTAATGCGCGCTGGGGAGATCCTGAATGTCATGCTATCCTTCCTGGAATTGCAGGAGGCACTTATCATGAGATGATTCTTGCAATAGTTAACCAACAATCCCTGCCTTCTTGTATTCTAGAAGACACTATGACACGTATTAGCATTGTGGGAGCTGCAAAAGGATATCCAGAAGCGTATGAACAAGGCAAACAGCTTTCCATTGATTATACAGCAGTTCCTTCTGGTGTTAATTTCCTAAGTGGAGGCATAGAAATCTCTGATGGAATTATGTATACTGCGGGAGGGCGGATATTCAGTGCAGTTGCTCATGGAGCAGATATTATCCATGCACGGGAGAGAGCTAAGTCAGCACTGAAGTGCTGTTCTGTTGAAGATAAAGGATTACATTGGCGGGACGATATAGGCTGGCGAGATGCTGAACGAGCAGGTAACAAGGTTTAAAAATAAGTTTTATCTTGCAAGAACAAGCTCGTGTCGTATAGCGGCTAGTACACATCCCTGTCGCGGATGGAGTCCGGGTTCGATTCCCGGCACGGGCGTACCCACTACAATATAAAAGTTGAATGTAGAGGGTAAGATTTAAATAGTACGAGTTTTAAGACTGAATATGGTTTATATATACCGGAAGCCGATAGGAGATAAAAATTATTATTATCTCAGGATTTCTGAGAGAAAGAATAAGAAAGTAATTTCTAAAGACATAGCATATTTAGGAAGTAGCATTGACGAAGTTAGATTAAACCTTGACAAGCTGAAAAAATATAAAGAACAGATAAGAAAATCTTATAAGAAAATAAATTCTTTTCTTGAATCTAATCATTTTCTTGAAAAGGCGCAGAAGCTTAAATTAAAGAAAGATAAATATCTTGCCGATAGAACCGAAGAGGTTGAAGCATGTAAGATTCATTATTATGAAACCTTTAATAAAATGGATTCTTTGACGAGAAAAGAGATTTTCCAAAACTATATTGTTGAGTTTGCTTATAACACTGCCTCTATTGAAGGCAATACAATCAACCTTGATGAGGCGAGGAATCTCTTGAATGAAGGCATAGCTCCTAAAGGCAAGACCCTTAGGGAAATATACGATTTGCAGAATACAGAGAGAGTATTTTTTGAATTGATTGATAAAAAATTGATTGAAGAATTGAGCCATGAGCTTATTATAGAAATACATGATAAATTGCTTGAAAAAATAGACGAAAGAAGAGGATATAGAGCAAGTGATATAAGAGTTATAAGAAGCAATTTTGATGCAAGCCCTGGAAAATATGTAAAGACAGATATGAATCTTCTGTTAAAGTGGTTTAATGAGAATAAAGATAAACTGCATCCTTTAGTCTTGGCTGTTGTTTTTCACCACAAATTTGAAAAAGTGCATCCTTTCATGGATGGAAACGGCAGAACGGGAAGGATGGTTATGAACTACATACTTATGAAGAATAAAATGCCTCCCACTATAATTCATAAGAAGACAAGAGAGGAATATCTTAATGCAATGAGGAAAGCAGATGAATGCGATTTATGGAAGATAGATGAAAAAGGATATTCAAAGCTGATTGAATATGGGGCGAGCGAATTCATTGCAACTTATTGGAATATTTTTCTCTGAATAATATCTGTCTTTCTTTAGACATCTCACTTTTATATAATCCATATGCCTTGTTAGGGAATGAACAGCGGACTCTTTATTGTGGGGCTGATTGTTTTAATCGGAGGTCTTTTTGCCGCAGGATACGGAGTAGATGCATCTGGAAATTACTTCTTCGGGCCAAATCTTGATCCTTCTTCAAGGCACCCATATGGGAGTTTTGCTGTGTTCTTTATTACGATTGGTTTAGTTGTTATGATTATCGGGGCATTGATGCCTGAGGTTATAACTACTAGAGAGACCAGCACAGTTCTTGAGACTCCCAAAGAAAAGCACACTAAAGTAGTTGTGAGAGAGAACTAGTCTCTTAGCTTTGAAGAGTAAACGCAGAATTAATTAAATTTCACACCCTATTTCCAATCTAGGTGATCTTGATAGTGCTTGTCTAAGTTTGAATGCTCGTGTATCTTCAACATTATATGTTTTTCCTTTTATCTTATCAACTATTCTAGTGAAGCTATTCTTTACGGCGAAATTCTCAGCGTAGTCTCTAGCGGCTCTGTGCGCATGTTCATTTATCATCCTGCTTGCTGTAAGGTAGTAATCTTCTCTTGATCTGAACCTGTGTGGGTATTCAAATACATCTTCCACCCTTGGATGAGGTTCAGCAAGATCATTAACTGCTCTCTCGCCAAAACCATCTGTTCTTAGAAAATTATAGTCATTCAGAAGAGAAGAAGGAAAGTTCTGCGAGATGATCACAAAAGGATGTATCCACCCAATCTGCCATTCATACGTCAAGCCTATTAATCTATAATTTAAAGGTTTTGCTGGAGCCTGCTGTACACTAAATCCTCTCACATTATTACTATTTAAATGGACCGAGTTTCCAGTAAATGAATTAGAGACTATCACTAGCGGGCTTGCGTGATGTATGCTTTCATCTCCAAACATATTTGTCTTTTCTATAATGACGTCTTGCCTTTCATCTGCCATGTTATCCTTGTAAATTATAGGTCTTTTTATATATTATTGTTATGTCAAGGAACTTGACGGAAACCACACCATTTATGGTGTGTAGTTCCTTGAGCACGAGAAAATCTAGTAGATTTTCTGTGCCCGAGAACTGAAAGTTCTCTCGGCATCCAAACCTCAAGGATTTTCAATCCTTGATGGCAGTCAAGAACTTCGTTCTTGATGGCACGAGTGCCTGTCACAATAAAGCGGAATTGGTCTAAGGCGGTTAAAACCCGAAGGGTTTTGTGACATTTTCCGACTATGCAATGCCTGATACATTGATCCTGTAATTCTTCTATAATCTCATTGAGCATTTGCTGTCTTGATTCAGACAGCTCTTATTTAATTATATTAAATGATATTTATTCTTATGAAGGTGGTGCGATCTCTCAGTATTATTATTTATACTTCTTGGCCTGATTATAAGCAGCGTTATGCAGTAGGGATACTCTGGGGTACTGACTCAAAGTCGAGAGTCAATTTTATCGTCAACTCAAGCAGCTGCACTCCAGAAGATATCGCCTTCAGAATCTATGATGAATTAGCAAAGCAGCACGAAACATTGACTGAAGAAAACATTGAACTCAAGATTACATCTGGTCTTCCATCAGATACATCTCTCCAGAAAACTAGAGAGATTAATACTAGAGCATATTATGATCGGGCATTAAATGAATACGAGTGCTCTAGGCTCATGCAGGGTTTCACTGCATTATTAAGGCACGGCTATGATCGCCTACAAGATGAAGAATTATGTGCTGCATGACTTTTAATGCCGGGGATCTTATGTAGAATTGAAGAGCTGAGAGATCTTTATTGTTTCTTAATACCTAAAGTCTTGCCTTATGGATAAAGCTAGGCAGGAATAAAATATCAAAAGCACGATGTGCCACCACGCACTAAAGTGCGTGGTTTGCGACAGGCACTCGTGCTTTGGATGCTCAAGAACGCCTTGCCTTTAAAGGCAAGGTTTTAACGTTCTTGACATAAATATCTTAACTAAAATAATTATCTTAACTAAACTCTTCCGATCTTCTCCATGGCCGCCATTTCCGAGGATTTTAGAACGGATTCCTCGGCCCATCCGTTGGTGAGGGCCATGAACTTTTCTTTCAGGGCCGCGGCACGGCTCTCTTCAGTAATGAAGATTCCCTGGGCTATGGCCGCGCGTTCCGTAGTGCCGCCAGGAAACACGAGTAGGCCCGCCAGGCAAACCATCGCGATTCGCATCATGACTCCGGCGCAG
>JACPXY010000021.1 GCA_016196285.1 Candidatus Pacearchaeota archaeon
GTGCTCTAACCGACTGAGCTATGGAGGCGTATAGGAATCAACAGAGCTTATGTGTTAAAAAGGTTGTGATTGATTGGTGGTTTCGTAGGCTACTATTTAAATAGTAATTGCCTTTTATGTGTCCATGAAGAGAGTTAAGTTATTGAAAGGCGTTCAAAGAGACATTCTTCTAAGGTCTGCATTGAAACTCGGTTCTCTACACGCTCTTGCGAACCGGCTTGGTATACCTTATTCTACAATCAAGAATTACTCTCTGGAGACAAGACTGCTGCCCGAAGATTTGTTCAACCGTATTTTATCTCTCTCATCTTTACGAAAGAAAGACATTCACTTTTCTTTGTTAGATGCTAATTGGGGAAGAGTGCTGGGAGCTAAAAAAGGAATGGCGGCACTCGAAGCAAAATTTCCTCAAAAGATTGAAGCTTGGAGAGCCATGGCAAGAGTAAACTCTGCGAAACGAAGAGAGAAGCAGATTAAAATTCCCTCTTTGAACGAGGATCTAGCCGAGTTTATAGGTGCATACATCGGAGATGGAAACCTGACCAAATACTATCTTAAGATTTCAGGAGATCATCGGTACGATCTTCCTTATTTTACTTATCTAAACTCTCTTGTTAGGCGACTCTTTAACCTAGAGGGCAAGATAACAAAGGACAGGAGAGACCACACCCTCTATCTCATCTTTTATTCTAAGAAGCTCTGTTCTTTCTTGAGTCAGACTTTCGGACTAAAACTTGGCAATAAGATTAAAAATAATACTCTTATCCCTCCCGGAATACTGAGATCTAGACGACTGTCTTTATCTTGTTTGAGAGGGTTAATTGACACAGACGGATCCATTTCAAGAAGAGGGGTTCAGGGATCACAATTTACAGTAACCTTCTTTTCTATGAATAGAGAGTTAACGTACCAGGTTAAGTCTATTTCGGACAGATACAGTCTTTTCACCTTCCTATCAAGAGATAACTTAACTATCGGAACAAACAATTTTAGTAATATCTTACGTTATTTCCGTTTAGTGGGGAGCTCTAATCTCCGCCACATTGTCAGATTTTATGAGCGACACCTCAATCAAAGACGTTTATATCAGACAGATGTTACCGAGTATTATCAAAAAGACTTATATAGGGACATAAATTTTCCCTTTAAGTTCAAGGCCTTGTCGTCTATCGGTTAGGATGCATCTTTGACGTGGATGAGGGCCCAGTTCGACTCTGGGCAGGGCCATCCTCACTTCTCTGAAAACTTACTAACTTACTAAGTAAGTTAGTAAATAAGAAGATTTAAATACTTGTATCTTTATGAAGAAGTATATTTCCTGGGAGAAGAGGGTCTAGTTATACTAAAAAGAGGGGAGAATGAAGAAATATTTACTACTTATTGAAGATGAGAAGTTATGGGAGCGATTTAAAGAAGTCATCAGGCAGGATTTAAATAGCGAGATTATTGAGCTGATTAAGAAGAAGGTGGAGGGAAGACGTGACAAATAGAAAGGGACAGGCCACAGTCTTTATTATTGTAGCCTTGGTAATTGTGGCTGGAATAGCGGCGTACTTTGTAGTTAGAAGCCAGTTGGACTCTGAAGGAGGAGATTCAACCTTCTCAAGCGTATACGCGGTCTATGACCAATGCATTGAAGACGAAGCTCAGGCAGCTATTGACCTTGCAGGAACACAAGGAGGGTATGTGTATGTCCCTGAATATGATTCTGCCAGTGATTACTCGCCTTTCTCCTCGCACTTGAACTTTCTAGGATTTCCAGTCCCATATTGGTTTTATGAATCAGGAAACGGGTTGATTAAGGAGCAGGTGCCGACTAAGCAGGAGATGGAAGAAGGAATTGCAAACTATGTAGAAGAGCAACTAGACAATTGCGATTTCACCGCACTACGTGACCGAGGCTATGTGATTGCACTTGGAGAACCTGATGTTTCGGTTGTTGTGGAAGGTACAAGAGTACTTGTAACGTCAGGTACTTCTTTAGTTGTTGAGAAAGACGGCGAGAGAAGCAGGGTCGGTACTAGAGAGATTGAATTGCCTAGCAAGCTCGGAATATTCTATTCTCTCGCCAAGGAATTGTATGAGAAGCAGAAACAGACTGCATTCTTGGAAAATTACTCAGTAGATGTGCTCCGTTTGTATGCTCCGGTTGATGGGGTTGAAATACAATGCAGCCCCAAGATATGGAAAACTAGAGAAGTTGCCTCGGAGTTGAAGCAAGGATTAGCAGATAATATCGCCTCCCTCCAGTTCAATGGCGCAGACACAGAATACTTTAGGGTTGATTATGCGAGCAGCGAATCTGTCAGGACTTTGTACTCTCCTGAGTGGCCTTCTAAAGTTGAAATCATCGGCGGAGATGACGAACTATTGATTGCAGAACCAGTAGGAACGCAGGAAGGACTAGGCATCCTAGGGTTTTGCTACGCACCATATCATTTTGTCTACAATATAAGGTATCCTGTTTTGTTCCAGATTTACGATGGACTAGAACTCTTTCAGTTTCCAGTAGTGGTTATACTAGACAAAAACCTTCCGCGACAGGGAGTCTTCTCCGAGCTTGAGGCAGAATCAGAAGATATTAATGTATGCTCTCTGAAGACACACGACTTGCGTGTTCAAGTTTCTGATATCGAGTTACAGCCTGTTGAATCAAGCATATCCTACAGCTGTTTCAATCAACTCTGTTCTCTTGGCACTACATCTGAAGGAGTCTTTGAAGGTCTTGCTCCTGCATGCGTAAATGGGCAGCTTATTGTCGAAGCAGAAGGCTATGCTGATTCGGTAAAAACCTTCTCAACATCCGACACTCCGAGCGCAGAAGTTATCCTCGAGAGATTATACAATGTCACAGTAATCTTGGAGATAGACGGCACTCCGTGGAATGGGGATGCACTAATTTCTTTTGTGCAGAATGAGAGAACTGCAACAGCAGTACTGCCTGATGCAAATCGCATCCAGCTTACTGAGGGAAGTTATACAATTACTACATCAGCTTATGGAAATACAAGCATCTCAATCCCAGCCTCTAGCACTACACAATGTGTTGAGGTTGCACAAGGAGGGCTTCTCGGACTCTTCGGAGCCAAAGAGGAGCGCTGCTTCCCTATCGAGATTCCTGCATCTAAGATAGAGAATGCATTGTTAGGCGGCGGATCTGGAATAGTATACCTGTTGCCTTCTGATCTTGACCTTGGGCAATTGGTGATTTCTGTGGAAAGCCTGCCAAAGCCTACCTCGCTGCAGCAGCTCCAATACACTTACACGCTTTTTGAGTCAAAAGGCATTGAGGTGCATGCTAGATGAAAGTGCTTTCACTTATGTCAAGAACGTTAAAACCTTGCCTTTTAAGGCAAGGCGTTCTTGAGCATCCAAAACACGAGTGCCTGTCACAAACCACGCACTTTAGTGCGTGGTGGCACATCGTGTTTTGGATCTTTCTGCTGATTATCTTCACTGCCAGCATTGCTGCTGCGCAGCAGTCTTTTCTTTCACCATACAGTTCAGCAAGCTTTGTCACGCGACAGACTAGTGCGCCGAGTTTTCAAACATACTATTCTTCAGAGGGCAGACTGGGCACCTATTGGCCAATCCTAAATGACCCGAGTCAATGTGAAGCACGGCAGGATATTCTCTTGCAGGTAGCTCCAGGTGGATGCCAGCCAGCAGTAGTGAGAAGCGACTTGCTTGCAGAGCAGAATGTGCCTGTTTTCTGCCAGATTGATGCACTTAAGATTAATCCTCTGCTCGATATTAAAGAGATAAGAAGCATCCGCTTTAGAGGACAGTATCCAAAAGAAGTAGTTGGCACAGGATTTCATCCAGCCCGCGCTGCTTTACGTACCAGAGACAGACTACTTGGAGATCCATTGCTTAACAATATCGGCTATGTGGTCGTAGTAGTGCGAAAGACACCTAATGAGACTGCGCTTCCTGAATCTCTCGAAGTGAACTTACAGGCGCAAATACACTACGAATCAGGCAATGCATTAGGTATTGGCCGTGCTGATTTCTTTTTGAGTGAACAAAGTGATGCAGAATGGGAGCAGGATAAAGAGCGCCAAAGCTTTTGGAATGGGAAGTACTCGGTGCGACTTGAGGCAATTGAGTCAACAAGCCTTCCAAGCGGAGCAGGATTTTCTTCAAATAGTGCAACAGGAAATTCGGTTGTTGTCTCAGTTTACTCTGGAGATAGGAAAGTGGGCACCACGAGAATCGCGCGTGGAGAGACTTCAAGAGATATATATGTCCCTGGCAGCTACTGCCAAGCAGCAGTATCTGTTCAGTTTGTCGGCTTCCAAAAAGCTGCTCCCAGTGCGCGCCTTGAAATAGGCAATGGGAATAGTACAGATTTATTAGATGTGTATCGGGGAAGCAGATTTCTCGATGGTAAATGCGAGGTTCTTGATATACAGATAGATAACCTCACCCGCACCACTGGAAAAGTCTCTGTGCGCTGCCCTTCCGGCAGGCTTGATCTTTCCTTACAGCAACGAGGAATTGGAACGTTTGATGTGTTTAAGCGTACCGGAGCATCCCTGACCCCTTCTTTAGTCGATGGAGTTTATGTGATTGATTATGGCACAACTCATGCACAGTACAAAGGAAAGTACGGCCTTACTACTGCGAACCAGCTTGTACTGTATGATGTGCAGGGCAATACACAGATTGCAAATACAAAAACAACAGGGATGCAGCAAGAATTCCTAGATGCAGTGCGGCTTGGACTTGGTGAATACAAGCTCCAGCACGAGATTGATTCAGGAGCAGAACCCAGCGTACTTCAAGAGAAGATTTACGGGGAGCCTACTGATAGCAATGTAAGCGCTGCAGTCAATACTTATGAATCCCTTGTGCAAGAGTATCCTTCAGAACGTGCGAGTGGAGCTGAGGATACGTTTGGCGCACAGGGACTTATTCGAGCCATTACGTTTGCAAGAGAGACAGGCAAGGAAGGAACACGGGCACGCCTTCTACAAACTTTTATTGAGACGTATCCTGATGCACCAGAGACTCCCAGCTTTACTCGCGAGCTTGCTACTCTCTATAAAAGAGATTCTTCACAGGCATCAAGTATTGTCGAGTTAGATGATAGATATAGAACCATTCGTTTAGTCAGTCTGCATGATCCTATCCAAACTGCTTCTGCACAGTTCTCATATGGCGCTGAGACTATTGAGCTGCAACACAGGCATCAGTATCAACTCTCTTCAGCACCTCTTGCTAGAGCAACTAACCAACAACCCTATCTCGAGCTTATTGATTATGATATTGAACATGTTCTTTTGAGAACGAATTGCAATGATATTGAGAGGAGTGTGAGCACTTCAGGAACTATCCGCTTGAATCTTGGTGATTCAGTCCAGATATGCGGAAAGCCCCTCGTGCTCAAGCGAGTTGATGCAGAACAGGTAGCGCATATACGCCTTGTTCCGAAAGCACGAGCAACCGAGAGTGAGGCGAATGTAACTGTAAGGATAGGAATTGAGAAGAGGAATATCGCTTTAAGTCCCGAGAAGGCACAAGAACGAGTTGCTAACTTAAACAAAAGTATTGAGAAATGGGAGAGCCTGTCAAAGAATTTGAATGGCGTTGTTTCTGGACTGCAGGGTGCATGCTTTGCAACATCTGCTGTGCTCACTGCAAAGAACTTTATCTCAGGTTTAAGCGGTGAGGCGCTGGCACGCCAGCAAGTCATGCCGCACTGGAAGAACTACTGCAGAGAGGCTGTTGCTAATGGCACGTATGTGAGCCCAGATGCCTGCTTCCTTGACAAAAGCTCTGAGATTGAAGCAGATGTTGGACGACGGACAGAGGATATTAAATCTGCGAATACAGAGATAGCACTTGCCCAGCAGAATGCCATTGTTGACTCAAGCATATTGACTGGCACGAGCATTGATTCTAAAGCTGCTGCAAAAAACCTCGCCAAAGAGGTGATTAGGAAGTACGGAGATGTGCAGGTACACATGCCTCAAGGAGAACAGTGGCGTGCACCAGGCACCAGTGTTGGCAGTGATACTGTAAAGGTCAAGGATTTGCTGTCTGATGATGCGATTAATCGCGACCTGATTAGCTATGAGGAGATACGCCAATTGTATACTAACCTCGAAGGACAAACTGGATACTCTTCAGTGATGCAAAAAGGAATTACCGATTCTCTAGGAACCAGCGCGCAACGCATTCGAGATAATCTCCAAGATGATTATACTTATAAATCTGCACAAAATGCGCTCTCAAATGGGATTCCTGCAGTGTCTTATCCTGAGCAGTTCAAGGGAGGAACTCTTGCCACAGTTAGTTTAAAGAGTACACTCAGTACGACGAAAAATGTGAATGAAGGTGCATTAGTATCTGCAGGCAAGAGCTTTGTACAGGAATATGCAAATGCAGAGTATATTTCCCTGATTCAGATTGGTAGACCTTCTGTGTCTGCGAAGGAAACAGGCATTGCACCACTTGCTCCAGGCATGTATCTGGCAGGCCTGCGCAAGATTGATACTACTGGTTATGAGATTGTGCAAGCGTATAAAGTTAATGAGATTAAAGAGAATAAGATTGTGCTTTCTAACGAGCGAGCGAATCTTGGACAATACACAGGCATTGTAACTTCTACTGAACAGATTTCCTATCAGAATCCACTTAAGAAGCCTGAGGTTCGTTATTATGATACTGAGCCGTATAAAGGAATGCCTGCTATCGTGCCATTTGACACAAGAAATGGATGGTATGCTGCTACGCGACAGACATTGCCTGTGTTTGGAGGCATTGGTGCGTTCGATGCTTCAGGCAGAATCACTAGTTTCTCTTTATGCAATGCAGGAAAGAACGGGTTGGTAGACTTTGAGATAGGTTATGGGGATGATATCTGCAGGCAGTTTGTATTAAATATCGGGCAGCCTTTGAATAAATTCCCTGGCTTGAGCGATGCACAAGCACAACGATTGGTTGACAAGGCGATATCTGCTTTAGAGGAGGCTTCCCGGCAGTATCAAGATAGAAATGCTTTCGTCAGTATTGCAGGAAATCGCATCCCTCTCGGCAAACCTGCATTGAACAGGCCGGAAACACAGTGCCAGGATTTCATGTCCCCGAGCGACTGTCACATTCTCTTTAATGTGTGCGATCCAGTTATCTGTCCTGCAACACGATGCGACTTTGGAGGAAAGTATCCTGTTGCAAATGTCATCGATACGGGCATTATCGGCTCTACCCTCTTGTGCTTGCCAAACATCAAGGAACAGATTTATGTGCCAGTATGCTTGTCAGGCATTCAGGCAGGTATCGACGGATATGTTTCTGTTTTGAAAGCGCACCGAGATTGTCTGCAGGAAAGTGTAAGCACTGGGCAGATGGTAGGCATTTGTGATCAGATATATTCAGTATACTCATGTGAATTCTTCTGGAGACAATTATCTCCTTTGTCAAAAGTACTTGTGCCGAAGCTCTTCGAGATTGCGCAGGGTCAGGGAACTCGTGGAGGGGGAGAGTATTTGACTGTTGCAGGAGCATGGGCAAATACGCGTAAATCAATTGATTACTTTACCCAATCGTATGGTGTGAATACATTCAAGGCATTCCAAGCGCGCTCCGTAGAAGAAGCAGGAGGAGAGTTCTGCAAAGGGTTTGTCTCTGCAAAAGCGCCAACTTCATTTAAGAGCTTAACTGACCCAATTAGTCCGCCGCAGTTCCACGCTTACTTCAGCTCGACTAAATTCACTGATGCGACCGTGCCTGCAACTGCTCAATATAAAGTATTCTATCATATCTTCTCTGGCAAGGATGCAAGCGTGTTCTATAGAGTGTACTTGAAGAACCCTCCTGCATCATCGTACTATGCAGCAACACCTATTATTCAAGTTGCTACTGGTTATATTGGTCGTGGACAGTACAAGACAGAGACTAAGGACTTCACTGCACCAGAAGGATATCAGGAACTGTGCGTGAATGTAAATGGAGATGAGAAATGCGGCTTCAAGCAAGTAACTACGAGCTTTGCACTGAATTATGTCAGGGATGAGTTTGTAAAGGATCAGATTACTGAACAAGGAATTACTTCTGAGGAACAATGCATTAGCGGAAGCACGAATGCGGCTGCTTTGCTGAACCCAGGACTTCAGCAGGGAGCTGAAGAAGCTGTGAATCCCGAAATCTACCGCAGAGGCATTATCAGGATTTGTTCTACTGCTAATCCAGGCAGCTCGACTGACCCGACGAGATTTGTTGATGTAGGCTTCTGCAGCGATACAAAAGTAAGATGCTGGCTTGACAAGAAGAGTGTTGACAATGCTATCACTGACAATAATAGAGGTATCAGAAATGAGACGCTGCAGACACTTACCACTATCCAAAAAGAGAATTTAGTGCGTGACGGGACTGTATTGGATGATGCTGATGCACAAACTGCCTTGAATGACGTTTCCGGTTCGGTGAAGGACCTTGCGAGCTCTGGTGTTATCAAGGATCGCGTAAAAGCAGCTACTCTCTCGAAGCGGATTGACAATCTCTTTAGTTTGCTGTACTTCAACCATCAGAAGGCTGAACTGACGTTCCTCAAAGCACAGCTCAGAGAAGGAATTGCACGGGGAGTTTTGGCTGAACAGGCAGGAGTCACACAGCCAACACAGCCAGGGTCATCTACTACTTCCTCGGCAGATGCGTGGAGTGTTACAAGTGCGTTAGAGGAGGTTGAGAGACGCATTTCTTATGCACAGACATCAGCTGCAGAGAATAGAGAGCTTTATTTGGAATTGCAGAAAGCTGGAGTGCTCAATCTTGGAGAATATAATGATTTGAGCGGGGATGGTTTTTTCAACAGAGAGAAAGACATTCTTGAACTACGAAAGATACTGCTTGTGAAGCAGCAACTTGCTGCTTCGAGTACGACCTCTGATACACCAAAGACTTCTTCTCCACAAACTTCCCAAGGAAGTGGACAACCTTTATTTCTATTAAAAGACGTTTATCAACCCAAGACTAATGGTATCCTGATATATGATTTTAAGACAGAGGAGTATACGAACTTCTTTATTACTCAAGATAAGGTCTATTACCTTGAAGTTGAAGAAGCAATAGGAGGAGTAGTTACTGATTCAGGAGCAGGCGATATTAGAATTATCCTCTATCCTGCATTTAGGAGCGAATCAGTACTCGATGTCAACATTTTTGACCTGCTTAATAACGCATTTATTCTAAAAGACTCTGAGGGGAACTATAGTCTTGTTGCGAGAGAGAAGAATCAAGAAGTTAACACATTACCTTCTTCAGGAACAACCACACTGGTAAAAGACATTGTAGCACCTACTGGTCTTGCTGAGATGCACTTACTCGGGCTCCACTACGATGGAGGATTGATTAACGACTATTTCGTATTCAAGTGGAATGGAGATCATATCGAAGTTAAAATGAACTTTGGTTTTGGAAAGTCCTCTAATTTCTTACGAGATCCGAATGATATGCCTGCTTTCAAGGATGGGAAAGGCATTAATGCAGAGGAGAAGGAAGAGGTACTCCATATAATGAACTCTGCCTCATTGGATGAGGTCGTCATAAACCTTGCTTCATTAAGCTCTAATAAGGATCATAAAGATTACTGGAGGATTTACTTCCCGACTACTGAGGACGCTAATTCTGTAAAGTCTGGAAATCAACTATTTGATGCCTTGACTGTGCGAGAGATACGAGATAAACTCGGCCTCTCATCTACAGTATCCTCTTCTACCGAAAGCCAGGATATTAACGGCGCATAAACTGTTATCTCACAAGACCTCTCGCTTCCTTTATGAATATGCGGGGAACAGGTACTCGCAGATTTCATCCGCTGTAACTGCAACTCTCCCGAGTTTGCAGTATTCGAACCTGTTCGAATCTTAACTAGTTTTATCTCTTTCAGACCCTCTTTAACAACCTTAATCTCTTTTGTAGCGGCTTGCCAGATTCTCTTTAAGCTAGCCTCAAAGTAAGAATGCACCATAAAATCTCTAAACTGTGAAATTTGAAACCAAGGGATTTGTTTATTTTTCTCCTTTAAAGACTTAGGAATATTTCTACTTGCCTCTCCAATTATCTCAAGCCTTCTGACTACTCCATCTTGAATTAACTTATTCTTATTGAATGCTTATTCAGAAATATCTTTAAGATATTCTTCAATTTGCTGTATACTCTCTTTGATGTCATTCAAATATAGCTTATAATCTCTTTTCATGATAATATCCTAACTTCATCATGAAGAATTGATTTCTTAAGTTCTTTTCGTATGCATTCATACTCGACTAAATCAACATTCTTCTTTAGCGCCCTTTTTAATAAATCTTTGAGTTGTATAAATCCGATTAATCCCATTTCTGGATCTTCTATCTGAACCAATATATCTACGTCACTGTTCTTTTTCTGCTCTCCACGCGCATAACTTCCGAATATACCCGCCTTAGTTACTTTATGTTTCCTTAATATCGGCAATACTTTATCTTTTATAGAGTCTAATCTATTCATATAGTAGTTATTTTACTTAAGTTTATAAGGATTGTGAAGACGTTTTGCGCTGAGAAATGGTGTGCTGGGTAGAAGATGAAAGTTATCTGTCAAGAGGATAATATGCGGGGAACAGAGACCCCGACCTTTTGGCATCCAAACGTGATGTGGAAGCGTAACTTTTTACTTTATAATTATGTTTAGACTATTGGGATTTTTAAGTATTGTCTATATGGAATGGATATACTAGTGTCTATGTTTTATCTTCATAACTTTGCAGATAGGACAATCATTAAATTTTCTTTTGATTGGTTTACAGGTTAGATTTTCTCGTGCAATTATACAAAATTCTTTATGAGTCATTTCTTTAATTCCTATTTTTTCTAGTTCATTAGCTATCCCTTGTAGTTTGTCATCACAATCTTTTCCATGACCATATTTCATAGCACAGAAATTACCAAAATACCAACTTGCTAAATGATGAACGCCCATTTTTGGTTTTATTTTCTTGTCCATGGCATTAATAATCATGCTTATCAAAATCGGTAGGTATTTTATAAGGCTCATTAGTTAATTTAGCAAAAGCTATTCTACTTGTTCTAAAATTTCTTATCTCCTTTCTTAGATGGCAATAGCCAATAGTATATCTTCTTGACTTATAGTAAACATCTAATTTTCTTTTGCTAAACTCAGCACTTTCCATATTAAAATATTTTATTTCTATTGTCTTCAGTTCTGAGAAAGCCTTTTCAATTATTCTATAAACTTTCTCATCTACATCATTATTGAATGTGTGGTATTTCTTTCTTAAGAAATCTTTGTCTATCCTATCTTTTTTCTCTTTTGGCAATGAAATATTAATTTTGTTTAAAATTGCTTTTACTACTTTTCTTTTTATAGGTTTTTCATAAGTATCATAATACTCTTTGTCTCCTTCGGAAGCGTCTTTTTCATAATCTTTAATAATCTTATAGGCTGCCGATAGCTCTTCTTCATTAAAACTTAATTTATTATCTTTTATCATTTTTAACCTTCTCTTTCGCTTCTTCGAGCTTGAAGTATTTTGCTAAGAATTGAATAACCTCTTGGAATGATATTGGTTCAGAGATAAGGGAGGTCATATCTTTATCCCACCTATTTTTAAGAGTTTGAGCTTTATTGAACATTTTAATCACACTAAATTCATCACCCGAATCAGCACATTTCTTCTTGACCATTTCCATATTAATCGGAATATTTGATTTAATTATCTGATAAACATCGAAATGGTCTCTTGGTTTGTTTCTTCCAATTGATGCAGCAACTTTCTCAGCAGTCAATTCTTCTTTAGCAAGGGTCTTGACAGAAAACTCTGAAATAAATGGCGAATAAAAATGATTGACTTTATGAACTTCTAAAGGTAGAGTTAACTTTCCTCTTTTGTTCAAATCAATAAAAACACTTTCTTTTTCACCATCAAATCCAGTATAATGTATTACTAATCTTAAGAACCCATCTACATTTTTATCTTCGCTTATCTTATCGGACAAGCCAGATTTTTCAATAATACCTATTATTTCTTTCTTAACTTCAGAAACATCTCTTGTTAAAGTGAAATCAATATCTTCAGATAACCTTGCATGATTTAAGAATATCTTATTTAAGGCTGTTCCGCCCTTAAAATAAATGTCTTTAACATCTTTAATCAAATAAAGAATTAGTGTTAAGAAATAATCTTTAGTCAGTTTAGACCTATTGAACTTAGTTCTTGATAGTATATCCTCAAATTCTATAACTGGTATTCTCTTAATTTCATCCATTTTTTAGTTTCTCTTTTATTTAATATCTTGAATTCATGTTCCCTTATCCTTTTTACAACGTACTTGGATTTATCTATTTTTCTAAGCTGATGAAATATAATTTTGTTATTGAGTATTATCTTTCTTCCTTTTCTATTTGTTGTGAATACATCTATCCAAAAAGGGATTTGGTCAGTAAGACGCCAATAGTTAGCTGCACTCCATCCACCAATATAATACTCTCCAGAGTTGCAGATTTCATCTACAACTATAAAATCATTTTCTGTCCATGCTCCAGACTTTGCCTTTATAGGCACAAGGTAGTATTTATTTTGATTAAGTTTAATTATTCTCTTTTTAGCTAGTAGTTTCTGTATTCCTCTGTAAAGAGTATTTTTATTGCTAAAAAATTGTTTAATATCATTAGATTTAAAGAAGTATCTTTGATAAAATTCAAGCCAAGCTATAACTTCCACCTCTCTCTGTGAAAGACCCATTATTTTAGTTTTTCCCATAATTTGTTCTTTATTTTGCTTTTTCATTTTATTAGTCTATTGGAGTATAAATTATACCTTATCTGTATAATTAATACATCTTTATAAATCTTATTATTTATAGATATAAGTATTGTCGAGATGGAATGTATCCTTTCAATCTGAACACAATAATCTACTTAAATGAAAGTCTCATCTTGATTCTATGGGACATAACCCTCTAGCAGGATTTGTAGATGAATTCAAGGAGCTAATAGCGGTGGCTTTTTTAGAAGTCCGCAAGAACCCTGCCCATCTTTAGTGGGCAGATGAATTGCGGTGAATATTTATTCTATAAATAATATAAAACAGGGAGAGTTTGTTGCAACTCCCTGCAAGTTTTGTAATAGTTGTAACTTTCTCTTATAATTAAACTTTACGGAGGTAAAAAATGTACAAACATAGCTGGAGCTCTGTCGGAGCAAATAAAAAACATATACAACTGACACCAAAATATCGCTACAAGATGATGCAAAAAGATAAGTTAAAAGTTTTTTGCAGAGTGGCGATTGAAGAAGCCTGCAAAAGACATAAAATTATTGTTGAAATAATAAAAGTTATGGATGAGCATGTGCATCTTATTGCAGATATTCCAAGAACAATGAGTGATGCACATGCTATGCAGATTGTTAAGGGTTTGTCGTCGTATTTGCTTTTTCGCATTTGTCCAAATTTGCGAAAAAGATATCCTAA
>JACPXY010000022.1 GCA_016196285.1 Candidatus Pacearchaeota archaeon
ATAGTCCATATTTATCACAAAATATGCATTTTCTACCCAAGAAATACATGTCTGACAACACCTTTTTCATTATTATCGTCGTAGTTTAGCTTAATTATAAGCTTTATTGGTGCTAAACTGCATCAATCACCAAACTTTATTATCATACAAAGAATATATCATCTCCAACTAACATCAACTTCATCAGTTCTCTCACGGGGCTTGATATCAATATTCTCAGGATTCAACAAAATCTCTTTACCTGCCCCTCGTAGTATTACTTCTCCAGTATAAGCAATCATTGCGCCATTATCTACCAATAACGGCTTCTCAGGACAATAGAATCTCGCTTTTCTCTCTTTGCACATAATCTTGCACATCTCCTGCAGTCGTGCATTGCACGCAACCCCTCCTCCTAACACAAGTTCTTTCTTTCCAGTATGTGCTAATGCCCGTTCGCTCGCTTCAACTAACATTGCAAAAGCTGTCTCCTGAATAGAAAAAGCAACATCCTTCAATGTCTTGCCTGCATCAAGAAGCTGCTGCGCTTTCGTTGCAAGCCCTGAAAAAGCAGCATCCATACCTTTAATGGAATAGGGTAGCTCAATGTATCTCCCTCTAACAGCTTCCTTCTCCAGCTTCGGACCTCCAGGAAATCCAAGACCTGCATACCGTGCAACCTTATCCAAGAGATTTCCTATGCCAATATCAAGAGTCTCTCCAAAAACTCTGTACTTCCCAGATTCATAAGCAAGTATCTGCGTATTTGCTCCAGAAGCATAAAGCAATACAGGATCTTTCGCTCCTAATGACTGCCCAATTTCAAGATGTGCAATGCAATGATTTACAAGAACTATTTTCACTCCCAATTTGACAGCTTTCTCTCTTGCAAAATGCAATCCAGCAAGCAAACATGGAGCCAATCCCGGTGCATTTGCTAATGCAATATACTCTATATCTCTCTCCTCAATTCCTGCCTGCTCCAAGGCCTTATTCCAGACAGATTCAGCAGCTAATTTATGATGCTCTGCCGCTTTAATAGGTACAATCCCTCCGCTTTCCGTCATGAACATATCCCGTATATTCGCTAATATCTTGCCTTTATGCACAATTCCAACTCCAAATGTATGGGCAGTGCATTCTATGCCTATTATCATACTATCCAAAAGAATAATCATTATATAAGCGTATTTCTCTCATATATCATGCTGAAATCAAAAGTAGTTCTTCTTGAGAGCTCTGGAGATACTCTTATGTGGCTTGAAGAGTATCTCTCTACAGACTTAGGCGCAAATGTTCAAGCAACCAAAAATGAACTAAAGTGCTATGCCGAGAAGACAAAAGACAAGCTATGGGGATATTTTCCAGGCACGGAAGAGAAAGAAAGCGAAAAGTATCCTCAAACCATTGCTCTTGCCAGACAGATAAGTGTACTCATCGGAGAGGATATAAGACAATGTGCGTTTATTAGGTTATGTGGGGGAAGACCAGAGACAGAATTTGGAGGCCTTCATCTAGATACAAGATCAAAGGCGGCTGAAGAGGAAGGTGCGAAAAGAGATATACTGCGGATTCTGGTAAACTTGCACAAGAAGCCGCGAAAGCTAAGATACTGTCCGCTAGAAGCAGAAGAGTTGAGAAAAAAAGATATTAAGGTATCAACACATAAGTATACTGTAGTAACGCTTCCAGATACAGTAAAAACAGAGATTATCGAGATACCGCCCTTGACAGATAATTCTGTTTATGTACTAAAATTTATAGCAACACGAATTCTCCACGTTGGAGTTAACGATGAACATGGACATTTTATTGCCTCATTCGGGAGGCATCTGTGAATAGACTAATGCTCGCAGCTTTGCAACTTCCCCTGATAGATGTGCCTGAGAATTCCTCTCCTCTTCAGCTAAGACCTGCTCCAAAGGTCTTCTAGGCAGACCAATCTCAAGCTCAGCAAGCATCTGATCAGCCTTACGTAATGTAGCTTCAGATGAATGATAGTAATCAAAGATTGAATATGCCAACGCAGTTAAGCGCGGATCATCTTGGTGCCATTGTCTCTGTCTGATTGAAGAAAAGAGAGTAGAAACAAAGCTCAAACCAGCGGTAGAGAGATACCGATGGACGGTTCTCTCATCATGCTCAGGTGAATCCAGGATGCGTGCTGCCGCATCATCTAGCTCTGACATACATACAGATAGATAAGAGAGGATATAATAATTAAGGTGCTCAAGAGCATGATTTTATATACTCGTCTCTTTCGAGACGTGCATGAGAATCACAATCACGCAAGAAGATATTGAGAATGGACAAAGATACAGTGGATGGAACTGTCCTATCGCTCATGCATTCAGGAGAGAATGGAGCTCCCAAAGAGTATTTGTAGGGGCAGCAATATGCCTTGATAATGATCTCAGCATTCAGCTTCCTCGCTCGATTCTCAGCTGGCGTGCACGATATGATAGAGGGGAAGCTGTTCAGTCAACTGAGATGGTATTCAGCGCTGAAATGATCTATAGAAGAGTATTATAAAAATAATTTATAAAAAATAAGAATAAACTCTAAGAAGAATTATCTCCTCTTTTTCTTGCCGCCGCGAGCCATTTTAGCTTCGCACACGTTTCCCTTTCCATCAACATAGTAGAGATAACCTGGCTTTCTTTTCACGACATTCTTAACAAGTACTGTTCCCATCACGCACCTCCTTATAGCTTCACAATTCTGTGATACCTAGATATGTTGTTTCATCTATTTAAATCTTTGCTCCCGTCGAGGAATTGCCTGATATATACATTTCTCGTCGTGCAGGGAACCTCAACTAAATATCTAAAGGGTTTCTGAGGCAGAACTAGCGTCGAGAATGGCCTCACCACCCTCCATTCCATCACCCGTCTCTTGCTGTCAAGCCAGATTGCAATAAAAGGAAAGAACACGAACCATGAGTGGATTGAAAACCGTATATTGGAGGAGAATGCAAAAAGCAGACTCGAAGAGGTTGAGGAGCGGAACATTAAGCCGCATATCTTACCCAAAGCAGAAAGCGATATGACTGGCAGGTCGCATGTGCGTTTTCCAAGAGCTATCTTCATGTTAGTTCTTTTTCCGGTATCTCATAAATCCAAGCAACAAAAGGGCGACTCCTGCAATTCCTGCAATCAAGAGTTTCTTCTTATAACCTGGAGTAGAAGTAATACGTGAGAGCAGAGCAGTAAGTACTGGATTCCTCGAATCTTCTTCACGCAAGATACTAACAGTAAACTCATTGCTGTCCTTGCGTGCTGTGCCATTCGCTGCAAATGCACTGATTCTCCCAAGACCGCCTGCAAATGAATCTAGAGGAATAACAACCAATGTATCATCTCTTACATCCCAAGAAACATTGAGAAGAGTAAGATTATATGACTCTGAACCTGAAAAGAATAGGCTTAAGTTAATCTCGGTTGTCTTGCCAGGACTAAGAGTAAAAGTAGGGATATTCTTCAAGAGAACTGGTTGCAAAAGTACTATCAGTGAACCAGAACTTGGAACAGAAGGTATTGCATCAGAAGGAAGCTCTGAAGCAGAGGAATCTGCGCTCTCAATATTATCATTATCTTGATTTTCTTCGCCTTCATTAGAAAGCTCTTCTGTTTCTGCGCTAGTAGTAGATTCTGTACTCTCCTCGGAGCTAGAGCTGCTCTCTTCCTCTTCTTGGCTCTCTTCAGCTTGAGAATCTGAAGCAGGTTCTGTACTTGCATTAGTGCTGTTCACACTTTCATTCGCTTGTGTAGAGTTTGTCTGATTAAGATTCTGATCTAAGATAGCATCTGTAATAGTTATCTCTGCAGAAGCCTGGCTGAGAATAGTGCTACCATAGAGAAGAGAGACTCTTAAAGTTCCCGCTTCAGCGCTCATATTCAGTTCAGATAGGTCAAAGGTAATGGTCGATGCCGGATCTCCAAGATACTCTTCACCGAATCCGCTTTCACTCACTTCATAAGAAGTAGAGACTACTACTTCATTTTGATTCTGTACAACACTGATCAAGGAATCATCTACACTAGCACCAGTCAACATCACGCTTCCCGAGACAAGCGAGATAGTCTGCCCAGTCTCAAGAGAGAAAGTATAGGGCAAATCTTTATTGACACTTCCGCTTACCATCTCCGTCTCACTGATAACATTGCCAGTAATACTGCTTCCTTTCTTGTTCTTCTTCTCTTTATCTTCTTTATCCTTTTTCTCTTTGTCCGTATCAGAATCATCAGTGCTCTCATTATTGGAATCATTGTCATTATCATCACCCTCCTCAGCATCTCCTTCATCCTCAGTGCTATTATCTTCTTCACCAGAATCATCTTCGTCACTAGGAAGAGCAGTAACTAAAAGCTCAAACTCAATTTCAGGATGTGTTACTTTCTGTCCCAGAATGCCGTATCCATCTCCTGAACCGCTCAGAGAAGTACCTTCTGCATAATAGGTTCCTGACTCTAATGCTTCTGAGGTAAAAGCACTCAGGGCAACCGTCTGCTCCTGAGAACCGAGTGTTGCTTTTACAATAGCATCAGCAGGAATGAGCTCTCCTGCCTTGAGCATCAAGTAAAGTGTGCCTGCAATCTGCTCTCCAGAATCATACTCGGTCTGGATATCTGCAATAAAATTTCCGGTCGGTGAACCAGGAAAGATAAAGAATAGAACTCCTATGAACAGAAGTAATAAAGTAAGAACTTCTGCCCCTCTAAAGCGATTTGGCACCTCTCTCTTCATATAATTCCCTGCATACGATATGCATAAGGGTATATAAAATTACGTGAACCATCGAGGAAGACTTCGGGAATCCTGGGAAGTCAAGCTCATAAACTGTTTATGTAATAACTCAACATTATCCTCACAAACATAATCATGCTGTCTGAACCCGCCACCAAAGGTTTTTGGGATATGCATCAATTCGTGGATAATTACCTTGTCTTGCTCAGCTTTGCTCATCCGCTCAAAGCGTTCTAGGAATTCAATAGTGTAATGGGCTTTAACATCCATCGCCTTCTGCATGAGCTTTCCGATAGTATGACATCGCGCAATCGTCCTCTTAGTGCTGCTTCCAAAACTTCTGAAGCACTTGACTCTTGCAACATCTATATGGCTCATTCCAAGAGTTCTTACTATATTCTCCATTCTTTCCTGTAAATCTGATGCATGTTCATATTTCATTCTTTACCTTCTTTTATTATGGAATCTATCAAACCAACTCATAAATATAATTACCTTTAGCATCTTTCCCTGCATATTCTATTCTGCTGGGAGGAAGTCCTATCTTTCTTGATAATATATTAATTAATACATTTGCAGAGCTATCATCCTCGGGAAATGGCAGATAGACAAGATATTTATCGTCTCCAAATTTCTCAAAACTCTCCTTGCTTGCATTGAATCTCGCCTTAATAACAGCCTTCATTGCCATAATCACAGCTAATCTTTCATCTTTTTAAATATTATAGCTCTATCTCAACGACCTTCTTCCGCGAAGAAGGGTTCTTTATCATTATGTTTCCAGAAGCAACATGAAACTTCTTACTTAACAACCGCACTAACGCCGCATTCGCTTTTCCCTTTTCAGCACGTTCTTTGATATATGCAATATAATCATTATCAGTTATCTTCTCGATTAGTTCTTCTTTGCTGCCGGGGTGAACTTTAACATAAATTATCATGGTATTAAAAACCTTGTTCACCTATGCTTCTTAAAATATTTTTAATTTCATCAATAACTTTCTGCTGACTTTTCTTATCAGACATTCTAACAAATTTTATAAGTAATTCTACTAACTTTGATTTATCCATGATATTAAGTAAAAACCCATTAGTTATAAAATAAAACCTGAAAGATTTGTACTTAATTTCTTTTATAAGTATTTTATCAACTTGTGCTATAGTTTTACCTTTAAGAGGATTATCTGCAAGAGAATACATTTGTTTGAAGATAATTTTAGATTCTTTCTTGAATTTTTTCAGAATTTCATCCCTTAGTTTTTCAGAGATGTTTACTTGGACCATCTCTTTTTCGCCTCTTTAATGGCTTCTTCTATCGGAACAAAACCTTCAGTATTTAACAAAACATCATGTAAGAGTCTTTTTCTAGCACTTTCAAGAAGTCTTTTAATTATCTCTGAATAAGTTTCCCCCTTCATTCCAAACTCTTTTATCCTTTCTTTTACGTCATTGCTAACTGCTATTGTAGTGTTCTCCATATTTATATTAATTATAACTATTATAATATTTATAAGTATTATAGTTTATAAGCTTTTGTGACATCCTCCCTGCCCTAAAGGTTTGATGCTTCGCATCAAATCCTCGCTTCGCTCGGAGCAGGGCGTCCTTAGAATTTCGCGTGGTGCAACTCTTGATTTCTCACATATTCGTATGCAAAAGCGTAATTACTCTCTCCAATACCATCGCAAAAATATCCTTCTGTCCAGAAATGTCCATTAGGATATCTTTTTCGCAAATTTGGACAAATGCGAAAAAGCAAATACGACGACAAACC
>JACPXY010000015.1 GCA_016196285.1 Candidatus Pacearchaeota archaeon
CTTGTTAGAAATTGCTTAAAAGTTAAAGAAAATTATGGTTTTTACGCAAAAAACATTATTGGAAATAATGAATAATTTTTCTTTTAGCAGAGATTAAGAGACTTACTTGATAAGCTCGAGCTAGCCACGAAGGCTCTCGAGTTGCCTTATTTACTTGAAGAGCTGTTTCGAGCGTAATCGCAATGTTTTATTAGAATTTATGGCTAGTAGTATTTATGGGTGGTGGACGGCGAATGCGTCATTTAGAATCGTATTCACGAAAACCCTTGTCATCAACACGTGTAATAAACTTTTTATCTGTATCTCCTATAGGGTCATCTCTTTTAGCTAAGAAAATCTCTCCTGTTGGTGTTTGCCAGAGAGACTGATTTTCAGCCATCTTAACTTGATTTTCTAATCTCTTTAGAGAACCTATTTTTTCCCACCCTCTAATTTCTTCTTCTGAAAATTCAGTGCAAACATCATACCCAAAATGATATATTGATTCTCCTTGTATTTGACTTAAAAACGGAACAATAATCCATGCATCCTTCTCGTGATTTCTTTGCCTTGATACGTGTGTCACATATGCTTCTACCATAAATTTATGGGTTTTATGCGCTTTTTATAACTTTCGCCGTCCGGGTGGGGATGGAATAAGCCAGCCATAAATTCCTATTGGTTTTATATTGCGATTTTGTTTAAGCAGGATTAGACGCCAAACGGCGTAAGTTTTCAGTTACGCTTAAACGAAGCGAGAAACAAAGCTCGAAAGTTTTCCGAAGGAAAAGCCGAAGGCTAAATTAGGCTTTCTGTTAATCACCCTTAACCGTACTTTTCACGGTTAAACAAGCGCTGATGTCGGGCGCGTTCGGCGCTTCGCGCCTCACTAATTATTGTGGCTATTTTCTTTTTGAGGACAACAGCCAAAATTATCTAGCAACAAGAAACCTTAAAACCTTCCATAGACAATAGTACCTATGAGAAATTGGGTGGTAATAACAATAAGCATCATAACCCTATTAATTGTATCTGCATTAATCTTTCTCGTTCAAGAAGAACCATCAAATCCTGAAAAAGACAAGATAATTCTTGAAAGAAGCTATCCTGAGATAATAAAAGGCAACTGGGAGCCATCAACTCATCACATGGACTTAATCTTAGAGAATGAGATAGAGAACATAAAGGCGCTTGGAGTAAATACTATCTCAATAGTTCCGCATTATGACTATAAAGATAAGGAGCTTGTTTTAAGGGATAGAAAGCAGGACCATATAGACAGAATACTAAAGGCAAAGGAAAATGGTTTTGCAATTCTCCTTGTTCCTGATTTTGTGGGAGGAGATAATGCAAAATCTTCAGTTCCCTTATCGCAATTCCTTGAAGATGCGAGAAACATCTCATTAGAATGGGCATCAATAGCAGAAGAATACGAGATTGAGTATTTCGCTCCTCAGAATGAATTTGACTGGTTCATAAGGCATTCCTATTTCAATGATTCTTCAGAACACTTCGATGAAGCAGTAAAGATATCGAGCAAGTGGCACCAAGATATCATTCCAGAGATAAAAGTAAGATTTGAAGGAAAAACAATGTACAAATTCGCTTCAGAATCCAATTTAATAAACACAAGCGGCTATGATTATGCTGCTCTTGACTTCGGCCATTACCAGCGCTCTTTGTCTGATTTCAGGGAAGGAATAAAGAGAATCTATAATATAACCTCATACATTGCCCACAATTCAAATTCTTCATGGATTGTTGGAGAAGCATGGATGCCCTACAAGGAAAGAAGAGGTCCTATTGCCGCAGGAGACTTATACTCTCAAGACAACATTTCAATAAATGACTTGCAGGACGAGTATTTCCAAGTTGCAGGGGAAGAATACCTTAACTTTCAAGGTCCTGTCAAGCCGTCAGGATTCATCTTCATTGCATATCTTATGCCTAGCATGGAGATAAAAGACAGGCCTGCAGAGAAGACGATACGAGATTTCTTTGAGAAGATGAGCAACAGCACTGCGTGAAGAGCCTGAACTTCTCGGATACCATCTAATACTGTATAAGGTCACAAAACCCTTCGGGTTTTAACCTCGGCTTAAAAGCCGAGGCTTGTCTGTGGTTTTGTGACAGCCGGAGAAATTAAGGCAAGAGCATTCACTAAGCAAACAGCTTCTTTGCCTGTGCAAGGACATGTTTTTCCAGCTCAGCTTTCTTCTTCTCAATCTCCATCTGACGCCGTGCCAGTTCAGCATGAATCTTGTCACGGTACTGCTTTTCCAAGGAGGCTTTAAGCTGCGCTTCTCGCGCGCGAAGCTCATCATGTACTCGTGAGGCATACTGCTTATTCATCTCTTCGCTCTTCTGCCTAAGCTGTGCGCGCATGCCTGCTTTGAGCGCCTCAATCCTCTCCTGGAAGTGCACTGCCTGTCGCCGCCACTCCTCCACGATGCGCAGCTCATGCTCTGCTTTTGCCTGTGCGATTGCCCGCTGCTCATGCTTAAGCAGCTGTGTGAACTTCTCAGAAAGCCGTGCTTTCTCGTGTGCAAGCACTTTGCTCAGATTCTGCTTCTCTGCCTTGATGCGTCGCTCATCGCGAGCTAATGCCTGTAGCCTCTGTGCTATCTGGATCTGCTGCTGCTTCACTGAATTCTTCAAATGAGCTGCATGGGAAGCTGCGCGCTGTTTTTCTTCAGCAAGATGATGTTTCAACTGCGCCTTAAGCTGCGCACGCAGATGTATCTCTTTAGAAGCAGAGCGCGCCTGTGCATGCCTAAGCGTTTCTGCTTCAGTTCGTTTCAGCCGCATCATCTCATCCTGCAATTTTCGCTTCTCTCCGAGAAGCTGCTTTTGATTGAGCATTCGTTGCTCAGCAAGTGCGCGTTCCTGCTCCTCAACTTCATGCAGCTTGCGCCTGACTAATGCTCCTTGAGTAAAGGCCTGTTGCTTGAGCTCCTGTGCTTTTTCAGCAATCTGGCGTTTGAACTTCTTGCCCGTCTCGTTCAGCTCATGTTCTTTTTTATGCAGTAAAAGAGCAGCGCGGGCAGCTTTCTGCTGATAATGCTGATGCGCATGCATGATTGCATGCTCTTCCTCGTGCTTCAACTGTTCTGCCTCGTGCAATAATGCTTCCTTCTGACGTGCAAGCTGCGCGCGCAGGGTCTGCTCTTGTGTAGCAAGAGTATGCTCGCGCTCATGCAATGAAGCAAGATGCGCTGAGACATGGAGCTTCTGCGCATCAAGCTGCCGTTTTACTGCAACAGCTTCTCGCATTAGTTTTTGCTTGATAGTTCGTGTATACGCTCTCTCTTTCAGAGCACTCTGGCGTTGTACATGCGCAAGAGTGCGCTTCAGAAGCGTACGTTCGCGATGCATTTGCTCTTCTGTAGCGTGTTCAGCATCCTTGACTGAGTGCTCGCGCTGCTTGATGCGTGAAAGTCGCTGGCTTAAGATACTCCTTTGATGATGTAGCTCATCCCGTACCCGATTTACCTGCTCAGCATGAACATGCAACAGCGCCTGCTCGCGCTGCTTGTACTGTTCCTCAAGCGAACGGATAAGTTGCTGCCTCTCGGCACTCAAACGCTGCACATTCTCTTTCAACAATGAAGCAACCATCTTCTTCCGTTCTCTAAGCAGTTTCTCCTGCACTTCTGCATTCAAGCGTTTCTCAACTTCCTGCTTCAGTTCGTGCTCAACCTGATGATGGTACCGCGCATGTACTTCCTGTACCAATTCCTTGTAACGTTCTGCAAAGAACTTCTCGCGCGCATCCAAATCTGCTCTCAATTGTGCGTCCATACTCAGTCTCTTTTCCTTTAATCTTTCCTGCAAATCTGCCTTCAATTCACTAATAAAGTCATCAAGTCTGCTGTCTACTGATGCGCCAAGACCTGCATCAATCTTCACTTTCCCTGCATGTGTATGTTTCGCAAATGCAGCGTGCAGTTTTTTCAGTTCGCGCTCAAGTGAAGGTATCTCCTTAAGTGCCGCCTTGTCCTGCTTCGTCAGGCCAGGTCGAGAGATAGTCTTCTTCTCGTTCAGCTTCTGCTCCAATTCAGCAATCTTCTGCTGGAGTTTCTTACTGGTTTCAGCATGTGCAGCAGCTTCCTGAACAGCTTTCTGCATGCTTTCTGCATGCCCTGCAGTCTTTTCTTCAATCTTCTGTCGCAATCTCTCAACATCTCTGGTTACAGAAGGTAATGCATTAACATCATGCAGTCGCGCTTCAATGAGCGAAACATCTTTCTCAAATCCGCGGGTATCCAAAGCATGCAGCTCTTGCCGAAGCGACTCAAGCTGCGCAATCTTCTGCGCGAATGCATCAAACTCCTTCTTTATATCAGGTACGCTGCGTTTCATAAATCACCTCTCATCATAGAACGTTTATTTCTTTTTATACTCTTCGCCTCCATAGTGTTGTTTCCATTCGCCAAGCAACTTCTTCATATCAGTGGTACTGAGTGATTTCATCTTATACTCCAAGCCAAGAGTATTATATCCTTGCTTCTTCCACTGTTCAAGTTGCCTCTTCATTTCCTGCTCATCCCCTTTCTTGGCAAGCCGTTGTACTGCATGCATGCGCTGCGCATGATCTTTCTCCAGTGCCTTGATCTTGTGGTCGCGCTCTTTCTTGACTAAGTGATCAGGAACTCCTTTCTTGCGCAATACTTTCTCCTGTGCCAGAATGAACTCGCGCTGACGTTTGAACTCAGAATCATTATACTTCTTGAGCTGGAGAATGAGGGTATCGCGATCCCTGATAAGATATACGAAAAAGAAGATGATGCCTAAAAAGAAGATAACCACAACAATCAAGATAGCAAAGAACTTCCAATCAAATGAGCCGCTCAGGAATTCAGAGTTGCTGGGACGAGCCACTGTAAAGAGATAGCTTGCAGCACCCACTGAAGATTTATAAGAAGCGGTAGCTGCAAACACGTAATTACCTTCTTGGATGCCTTCAGGAAAAGAAACAGTTTTCGTAATCTGCGTCTGCCGGTCAACCACTAAGCTCTCTGATTCTGAACTGATTGTCTTGCCATTAATATCCTGTACAGTATATTCCACATCAACTGTATTGGGGCCAAGACCTTGAGTGATGCCTCCCCAGGTCAGGTCAAAGAGCTTGAGCTGGGCAACAAGCTTCTGGCCAGGAGCCACACTGGAGTACTGTGGTGGGATGTCCAGATTGATATCATAAAACACATCCTGTGTCTCTATCTCAAAAATCACTGGCAGGTTGAATATGTGCTTATTATCGCTAATCTTGATGTTACCAACGTATACGCCTGGTCCCAAACCTCTCGTATCAAACGTCACCATGATGTTTTTTGCCTCTTGAGATTCAAGGACAAAGCTCTGCTCGCTCACACTCACGCCAGGTACCTGTTCTACATCTAAGGATACCTGCTGCCCAAGACCTCTGCTGATAGTCAGCACCTTGCTGACTTTTTCGCCCTGTGTCAAGGAGACTTTCAAAAGAAGACTGTTCAGATCAAATCCATCAGTTGTCTGCTCCTGTGCAGAAACAAATGAGAAGAGCAAAAGCCCAAGAATAACTGCCGATATCCCTCTCATGCTACTACTACATATGTGTGCCATTTAAAGCTTACCTTTGCGTATGAGCCGTTTAGGCCTCCTGAATGCCCATAATGCCACAACAATCGCTGCAACTACAAGTACAATGCCTGCGATAAGTACCTGTGCAAGCCGGGATGCATAGATTCCAGCAGGACGAATCTCAAACTGAACACTGGATGTAGCAAACGCACCTGGATACGCCAGTTCCATGCCTAGAATGTATTTTCCTTCCGGCAGATTATGCGTCGGGAACTCCTTTAAGTAGTCTTTAGCTCCCAGCACATAGAATGTCTCGCTCTCCTCTAAGTACATATTACCTGCAAAGTCCTTGATAATATAAGTAATGTACACATCAACTTTCTCCTGCGGCCCTACCTGGAGTAGATTGAACTGTGATACTAACTTTGCACCAGGTGCAATAACTCGCTGTACATCACTCAATGTCACTGCAGCATCGAAAAGGAAGTTGTCTGTTCGTGCATTCAGCACAATCGGCACTTCCTCCCTATAGGTGCCTGAGCTGAATACTACTATTCCTGTCTGCAATCCTTTCTCAAGCACGTTCACACGCAGCTCGAGAGTTCTCTCTTCGCCAGGTGCAAGTATAATGACCGGATCAGTAGCTAAGATTCCTTCAAGTCCAATAATCTCAATCGTCAATCGTGCAGGAGTGCTGCCAGTATTCCTCAATGTAATCTCGCGCGTAGTCTCCTGTCCTACAATTCCTGAAATGCTCAACTCTGGCTGAAGGATTTCAACTTCAGGTGTTACTGGAATACTTGCACTTGCGCCTCCTGCTCCTCCACCTCCTCCACCCCCGCCTGCAGATACACTCGGTGTGGAGCTCGTTTCTTCAGCAACAATCGTAAAGCTCCGTGTGGCGCTGATATTTATATTTCCTGCGCTGTCAACACACGACACATTCCAGACAAATGTACCAGGCGAAAAGCTCTGCACAAACTGGTTAAGGCCTTCGGTAGAATTAGCGCTGCTATTGGTTGCAAGCGTTGTACTATTCACCACCAAGCTGCATGAAGAGAGATAAAGTTCACTGGCAGTATATTCAAATGTTACACTCCGGCTATTTGAGGTATATGAAACCCCTGTTCCTGGATTCGAGACATTCACCACAGGAAGAGTCCTATCAAGAGTCACATTCCGCAATGCAATTGCATTCCTATTACCAACAGTATCATTCACACTTGCATTGAATTGATACAATCCTTCAGCAAGAGAAGTCAGATTCACCAAGATACTGGTGCTGCTTGACCTATTAGTCTGAATAAGGGCAGTACTATTATACACGTAAACAGTAATCGTATTGACTGCCACATTATCAGAGGCGCTTACATTAATTGGCAGGGAATCCTGCGACAAATAGCTATTCGCGCCAGGAGTTGGCGAGACAAAACTGATGCTTGGCACATCAACATCAAATGCAATCGATACAGTTCTGGTCTCAGTACTATTCACATTCCCAAACGTATCACTAACACTTGCATTGAACCGATACGTGCCATCGTTCAACCCAGAATAATTCAAGTACAGCCCTGTTCCAGAAGTAGTGCTTGTATTCACTATCCCAGAACTGTTGAACAAGCGAATAGTAAGATTCGCAAAGTTCGTATCCGATGCAGTAACATTCACATACAGCTCTTGTCTGGCAATAATGCTTGAAGCATTGCTCTCACTCGGCTCAACAAACTGCACACTTGGATTCACCGAATCGATGAAGAATGTTACACTGGTACTATTCGTATTTCCTGCGCTGTCATTCGCATACACGCGCCAAGTGCTGCTTCCCTGTCCGCTATTCAAACCAGACACATTCGTCCCACAAGCAACTGTTGTATTAGTCACTCCAAGATTCAAGGAGTACCAGCACGTCTTGATTTGCGCATCAGATACAGAATAATCAAGAGTGCTCTGCACACTCGTATATGTCTGGTTTAGAGGCGCTGCAATGCTCACTACAGGCTGAATAGTATCAATCCTTATAATTCGTGTCTCAGTATCGTTAACATTTCCAGCAGTATCATTTGCAGTGGCATTGAAGCTGTATATTCCATCATTCAACCCAGAGTAATTCAGGTAGAATGAACTTGTAGTAGAAGTATTTGTAAATACTATGCCCGAGCTATTATACAACCGTACTACAATAGTCTGTAGATTATTTTCACTCACGCTGACATTAACATGGATCAAATTCCTGCTAAGGTTCATACTCGTGCTCTCGCTCGGTGAGACGAAACTAGGAACCGGAACAATGCTATCAACCGAGAACGTAACTGAAGTAAAGTTAACATTCCCGTTCGAGTCATTGGCATAGAATCTCCATGTATGAGAACCCTGCGAAGCTACCTGATACAGCACACCACTATACGTCGTATTACCTGTATCATTCATGAACCATTGAGTATTAATGCTATTTGAATCAGAAGCAGAGAAGTTCACCGTGATATTATTCGAGGTATACGTAATATTGGCAGGAGACATGATAGTCAGATTAGGCAGTATCCTATCAACACTGAAGGCAACAGAGACAGAGGTATTTGCATTCCCGCTTGAATCATTCGCAAATACCCT
This sequence comes from Candidatus Pacearchaeota archaeon, assembly GCA_016196285.1. Taxonomy (GTDB): domain Archaea; phylum Nanobdellota; class Nanobdellia; order Pacearchaeales; family GW2011-AR1; genus SICV01. Next base: position 8,149 of record JACPXY010000015.1, read on the forward strand.
GAAGACATAGCTTCCATCGCTTATTGTGCCATTTGAAGCATTGTAGTTTCTATTGTCACTGCTTGACATCGAGTTATTCGTAGCCCATGTATTCAATGTATAATGCACAATACTGCCATTCTCATTCAGCGAGATATTGAAATTCAGAGGCAGGGAAGTATAGGTTGTATTTGTTGGGAAGTTAACCGTCACAACTGGAGCAGTAGAATCACTCTCTGCCGCTGCAGCAAAAGAATAGTTTCCTGCATAGCTGACATTGTAGATAATCGTTCCTGCATCCAGCGCAGTCAAATTATTGCACGATGGTCCAGAGCAAGATATACCATTCAGCAATAGTTCAGTTCGTGTCGGCTGATTATAGAAAGTCAGGTTCGCACTCTTGTTAAGCCCGCGGTTGCTCACCGTGTCATTGAAGAAGATGCTCCTGTTATAGAGCTGAACAACATCGCTGAAGTTTGCATAGCTGTCATTAACAGGCACAATGAATCTTATCTTGCCGTGCGCAGATGATTCAACCTCAATGATTCCTCCGATGCCTGTAAAGTTGAGCTTAGTAATCTGCTGGTTCTTGAAATAAGTCTCATTGATAGAGGCATCAAGGAAGTGCACATGCTCTGCTCTGATATCTCCAAAGGTATTATTCACGAGAGTATTGTTGCGCGGGTATGTACTTGACCGGTCAATCCTGAATCCTTGGCCTTTAATGCTGAGAAGCGTATTATTGATGAAATAATTACCCCAGACAGAATCAATAAGGTAAAATGCATCTGATGAATTAGTCGTACCGTTCGTGACAATAATATTTCCAATAAAGCTGCTATTCTGTGCATTTTGAATATAGAATGCATCGCTGTCAGTGGTTCCTGTTGTATTGACGAAGTTATACGCAATTGTGTTGTTATGGTTACTAACGATATAAAAGCCGAATCCATTGACACCGCCGCTATAAGCAGAGATATTATTGTACTGAATAATATTGCCTCCAAGGGTACCTGCATCTGACCGAATGCCGATATTAGTGGTGCCAGAGCTCGATGAGCCAGTTCTAATGATATTCTCTTCTATAATAGTGCTTCGAGCACCAGATAAAGCGTAGATGCCGTAGTTTGAGCTGCTGCTTCCAAAAGTAACGAGGGTATTGCCTTTGATGACAGTATCAGTGCCTGTATCGAGGTATATGGCATGGTTTGCAGACGTACCGTTCGTGACAATAGTATTATTATACACCTTCGCATTGCCAGATTGGATAATAATACCATAGCTGTTTGGGCAGCTTCCATAGCACCGGTATCCTGAGAAGAGCGTGTTATTGATGATAGTTACATTGCCTAATCCTGTAGTAATGCGTATTCCGAATGCACTGCCTGAGGCGCTCCCATTAGAGCTGAGATAGTTATCCCGAATAAGAGTGAGGCGATTACCTGTTACAACTGAATAACCGCCATCAGAAATAGGATACGAGCCAGTACCCAGTGCAGTAGTGGTGACGTTATTGCCGACAATTGAATTGTTATTGCTCTCAAGCCAGATTCCCCAAGCGCCGAAGTTAGCAAAGAAAGTGGATCCGGTAATATGGAAGTTACTATTTTTGATGGTATTGTTGCCTCCGAGGGTAATGCGCGCGCCAATAGGCACATTAGAAGCATTGATGCTTTCCAGAGTACTGAAATTCGTCTCGTACAAGTATAAGCTGTCCTTCTCGCCATCTTGATTCTGATAGTTAGAGACAGTCACATTATAGCAATTGAGTAATGAGATATGGCCTGAGTTTGAGGCATCAATTACCTCATGCGTCGGACATGCAAGGTTGCTGCCTCCGCCGTATACAGTCACATTCCTTCCCCACACAAAGTTATCATAGCTTGTGATGTTGATTCGACTTCCAATACTTGCAGTAGAGAGATAAATAAAGATGCCGTCTCCGCTCGCATTAAACTGGTTCCCTCTCAGTCTAACCACATCTCCTGGAGAGCCGATATAAATGCCCGGGCTGCTCGTGCCATGGGTGATAATAGTATTATTAGTAACACTAAGGTTGTGTGCGCCAGTGCCGCTTGCTGTAATGCCTATAGCATCATACGGTGCAGTGGAATTGATGACATTCCCGATGATGAAGCTGTGTGCAAGATTAGAGTAAATACCGGAAGTGGCGCTCCCTGTTGCTTCAGCAATTATGCTATTATTCTGGATAGTGCTGTAGTAAGGAGCTCCTTGAGTATAGACAGCATAACCTTGCCGCGAACGCGAGTGCATCACGTTGCCTGTAATGTTATTGCCTGCGTTCGCATTCAGATTAATAGCATAGTTTGAATCGCTCGTGCTCGAGCCCATGTAAGTTTCAAGCGTATTCCCTATTGCCTTGTGACTGCTGCCTCCGTAGAAATAGATTGCATACCCTGATCCTGTTCCATTGGTAATAACTGTTGAATTCTCAACAGTGACATTATTGACTGTCTGGGAGTATATTCCATAAGTACTAGAGCCGGTTCCTGTAGTCTTCTCAACTCTAACATTCTTAATGGTAATATTTTGCTCATAAGTTCCTTCAGTAGCACTTAATCGTATGCCATAAGTACTCGAGCTTGTGCTGTTTCCATAGTAAATAGTATTTCCCTGTCCGTCAAAGGTCACATTCTGCCCATTGATGGTGATGCACGTGCCAGTCGCAGTAAGCGTCCTATTCAGCCTGTACTGAACATTCGTATCATTCAGGCTCGTGCATTCGCCAACCAAGACATAATCAGTGACAATTGCTTGGCCTGCACTGCTTGTACCGAGCGTTGCAGGAAGGATAGGAGAGTAGAACTTGTTTCCATCTGAGGAGAGCATAAAAGAAGGGAGAAGATTGGTTGTATTCCTCGAGAAGGAGAAAAAGTTGATAGACCTGTTGTCATTCCCATCTATAGCACTTAAATTCTGATACGCAGAATAATTCCATAAAGCACGACCTTTTACATATAATTCATTAATTTCATTAGTTGATAATGTTCTATTGAATATCATTACTTCGTCTATCATGCCTTTCATTAATGATGCCGCGGCAGTGGCTCCGACCTGAAGATTACTAGTTCCAAAATTTGCATTTCCAGGAGTTCCTGCTGTTCTAAAAGTTGTTTTATCAATTCCATTAACATAAACACTATAATTATTCTGATTTGCACCAAGCCCTTGTTTTATCATAACAAGATGACTCCAGTTTCCTGGTGAAACATCGTAATTGCCAGTGTAAGCCCTCATAAAAGCAGAGCCATCATAATATTCTATGACTGCTCCATCAGTAATAACGCTTCCTGTATAGAAATACCAACCAGCTCCACCGCTTACTCTTTTTGCCAGATAAGTTCCTGAAAAAGACGCACTTGGTTTAACCCACATGGATATCGCCCATGCTTGAGTTGAATTGAATTCAGCATCGGCAACATCCCCGAAATTAACATAATCATTACTCCCATCAAACTGCATACTTCTTCCATATACAAAACTAGTATCTATAGTAGTATTTCCTCCAACAAGAGTTCCATTATTTCCTCCTCTTCTATCCACAACAAGAGTCTGATTCTCTCCAATTGCACTTCTATTATCAAAATTATAATAAGCAATTAAGCTATTTGCAGTGCTATTCAAATCACTCGTATTATACTCAAGACCTATATCCCAAACCCCTACTCTTCAACAATTCCAGGATTTTTATACCTTTGAGATTGGTTATTGTAAATTGATTGAATTTGAGATGAATTTAATGAAACATTTAATATCATTACTTCATCAAGCCATCCAGCAAAATCTTGTCCCGCATTATTATTAAAGTCAGCGATATCTAATACGCCAGTTGTTGCAGATAAATTCGTGTTTGCATTAAGAGAAAACTGCTGAACACCATTAAGATATCCTGACCAGTTACCTGGTCTATAAGAATAAGTAACATGATACCAATCAGCAGAGCTAAGAGTCATTCCACTTCCAGTTCTCAAGTTGGTGCCTGTTTGCCCAGCTACATAAAATTCAATTTGGTTATTCACATATTCCCATAATACTGCATAAGTGTTATCAGTTCCAGCATTATTTAATTTGCTCAAAAGATACTTATTGGTTTGTGATAAATCAGCTGGTTTCATCCATAAAGCGATAGTCCAGTTATTATTTACACCTATATCTAAAAGGTTTGAATCTGGGACTGCATAATTATCACTTGCTCCATCAAAATAAGGACAACCACCATAGATACATCCTATATTAGAAACATTAGAAACCGCCCTTGTTCCTGCGGCAATAGTGCTATCCAAATTATTACCAGACATATCATACATTTGAGTAGTATTTGCCTTATCAAAATTCCAATACCCTGTAATCCCATATCCTGTATTGAATGTGTTTACTATTGTATCAATCGTCAGATGCGCAAATTGGCTTGTCCCATTGCCCTCAAAAGTAACATTTCCTGTTGCATCTATAGACGCATTTGCCTGTGAGAAGGTCAAGTCAAAAGTCTGATTGCTTAAATGCGGCACAACCCATTCAATATAATCGATATACGTATCAAAGTCAAGGTCATACGCATCAAAGGGCATATCCTGCTTCACATAATCAATGCCCTCTATGCCGATAACATCGCCTGTGATGCCAGAATCTATAATTGCCTCGTTGTTGTTCTCAGTAACATTCTCCAGCGTGCTCGCTTCAACAATTATGGTCTCATTCGCGACCTCGGCAACTGCTTTAATATCTACAATCGTTGTATTGAATTCGTAGTTGTACCAATACAGTTTCACCACTTCAGGAGAAGTTATGTTCCATGACCTATTCACCTCACTTGAGGCAATAACATCAGTATACTCAACAGTATCAGGTCCTGAAATGATAATCTGTTTGCCTCCCGATACTTCCTGCTCAACTGCCTGCGGCGCTTCAGTATAGTATTCAATCACATACTCGGTTGCTGACTCATTCAGCACAACAGCGATAGGCTCAGGCATTTCTTCAGTCTCGCCTTCAAATGCAACATTGCCTGTGATGCCACTGAAGACCTGCTTAATCCATCGTGTCAGCACTGATTCCTTCTTCACTCTGATGTCAATTACCACATTCCCTGTAATTGATTGGACAAGCTTTTCCTCTTCTTCCTCAACTTTTAGCACAGTGATATTCTCCGCTTCTGCAGGCAACTCAATGGTCAGATTTTCAGGTGTTTCAAGTGTCACGTTCTTCACCCACTTGACAGGCTCGCCTACTCGTATTTTCTGCCTCGTGGTTACCACATTAACTGCACCCGAAGATACTAGAATAGAGAACATATTGCTGGACACATTTGATTCATTCGCATATGCAATCACCTGCCCTTTGCTTGCTCCCTTGAAGCCAGAATCAGCAGTCAAGTTCAGGAGTGCATCAGTAAATACAGCACTCACATTACTCCCTATAAAGGAATATGATTCAGCACCGATGAAATACTCGCTTAGGTTCACCTGCACACTTCCATTCGCAGGAATCCGAATCTGAGGAATATCTTGTAATACTGCAAGAGTCACATTTGCTTCACTGACATTCACGAGTGTCTCATTCATCAGCGTTTCATTCAAGAGTGTCTGATTCAAGGTCTCATTGCTTGTCACATTCAATACTTCTACTTCTAGAGTCTCATTCTGCGTCTGGTTTTCGCTCACTGACTCATCGAAGCGCAAGGTCTTCTCGCCTACTGCAATCAAAGTGTCCTCGGAAAGCAGTTCAATCCTGATAGATTCAGACGTCACATTCAGATCAAACGCAGCCAAGTCAAGTTTTAAGGATAATTTATAATCACCTAAGAAGTCAGGTCCGAATCCCTGCTCAACCACTTCATACTCAGTAGTTACAATCACTTCCTCTCCCTTGACTTTTACCTTCACAACAGAATCATCAAGTGCCTGTCCATTTACCTTCACGCTCCCTGCAATCAATTCAGCGTTCTGCCCTGGTTCAAGAGCATAGGTTGTCTCTTCGCCTTTCTTTACATTCTTAGTAATGGTATATGCTGATTCAATGACTACATTGCCAGTTACCCCGGAATCACTGCTCGAGCTGGAGGAGCTGGATGAATCACTGGAGCTTGAACTGCTGGAGGAGCTGCTGGAATCTGAAGAGCTTGATGAGCTTGATGAATCTGATGAGGAACTGCTAGGACTTGAAGAAGAACCCTCTGAAGTAGAACCAGTGCTTGCAGAGGTATCACTCGAGCTGCTTTCAGTAGCACTTGAAGAAGAGCTGCCGGCACTCTCTGAATTCCCGCTAGATTTTTCATTCGTGGAATCCTTTCCTGTTTCTTCCCCTGCCTTAGCTCCTTTTTCTTCATCTACCTTTGCTTCTTTCTCTTTATCAGCTTTCCCTGGAGCATCGGAATTAGCTTCATTGCCATTCTCTGCAGCAGGAGTATCTGTTGCAGGAGCAGGTATCTCGACGCTGGTCTCCAGGTTTTCAGGAGTGCTTTCAGAAGCAGATGTAGTTTCTTCACTAGTCCCTGTGCTTCCCGTAATTTCTTCACTCTTCCCGCTATCTGCCTTATCTGATACATCGCTCTCAATCACTTCATCAGAGACAGTAGTAATAAGCAAATCAAAAGTCACTTCAGGATACATACTACGCTCTCCAAGAACTCCAAACCCATCGCCTCTGCCGGATAAGGTAGCTCCTTCTGCATAGAATTCGCCGTTCAAGAGTTCTGTCTTGATAGACACATCAGACAAGAACAATTCCTTCTCCTGCCCGCTATTATACAGAACGACTTTGGAAGTCTGCGGGATTAATTCACCTTCCCGTATATTGAAACGCACGGTGCCGGCAAGTAATTCACCAGGCCGATATACTGGCTGAATCTCGGAAACAACTCTGCTAGTCAGATTCTGCTTTTCAGAGAATGCATACAGCCCGAGCAATATACTGCACACTAGTAAGATAAGAAATACCGACGATATTACTCTACGGTTATCAGAGAAAAAGGCTCCAAAGAATCCAGGCGGAGAGACGTATCTCTTTTTTACTCTACCATCTTCCCTGTATGATTCGTAAAAATACGGACCATACACCTTATCTCCTCTCTTAATGAATTTACGATGGACCATCCATCAACGCCCTTTTCCTATATTCCAAAGCAAAAACTGCTATATAAATGTTACTCTACAAGCATTAACAAATGTAATGGAGTAGAAATTGATAAGAGAATTCTTGAAAAGTATGGAAGGAAGAGAATGGGTGAGAAGCGTATTATAATCCTGCTTGAACATGCAAGAAACTTTCAGAATCTCTTCAAGAAGTATAATTATCTCCAGCATTGCCGGATTCATCATACATCGGCTAATTATCTCAGTTAAGATGATTATAATCTTATCTTGCTTTATCCAGCAGAAGCGGAATGACTTGAGAGTACCTCGGAGACATCTTTATAACCTATTCAAACGCTAATGAGTTATGAAACCTCTCTATAAGTATGAGATGAAGCCAGAATTCAAGGAAAGGATGCGTCTCTTGCTCCCTAATCCTGACGATTTCCAGAGATTTGAGGATATTATCCATACGCATCCGCGCAATTTCATCCGCTGTAATACCCTCAAAATAGCTCCTGCAGATTTACTAGTAAGATTACGAAAGAAATGGACAGTAGAACAGCCATTTCCCCCACAACCTGAGATCTTACTTATTACCGAGGAGCTCCAGCCAGGAGAACTGGGAAACGCTTTGGAGCATATACTTGGCTTCTACTATGTCCAGGAACTCTCTTCAATGTTATCGGTGCTCGCCCTTATGCCTGAACCAGGCGAACTGGTGCTCGACCTCTGCGCCTCTCCTGGTTCAAAAAGCTCACAGATTGCAGCACACATGCAGAATCAAGGGAGCTTAATCGCAAATGACCTTAAGCTTGACCGCATTAAGATTCTTGCAGCAACACTTGAACGATGTGGAGTAACGAATGCACTCGTGACTCAAGCAGATGCTGTCTCTCTCTGTTTAAAGCTGACTGGAGCAGGATTCAAATTTGACCGTATCTTGCTCGATGCACCTTGTTCAGGAGAAGGCACCATGCGTTCAAGTCCGAAGACATTCATTATGTGGAATCCAAAAATGATTGATAAGTTGAGTAGGATGCAGCGAAAGCTCATTGCACATGCACTCAAGGCATTAAAGCCTGGAGGCACTTTAGTCTATTCCACCTGCACGCATGCCCCCGAAGAGAATGAACTCGTGATTGACTTCGCACTAAGGAATTTTCCAGTCAGGATTGAATCAGTGAATCTGCCAGTACGCTGTAGACCAGGCATCACATCATGGAAGTCTGAACAGTTTAATCCTGAAGTCTCAAAAGCCTGCAGGATTTACCCGCAGGACAACGACTCAGAGGGCTTTTTCCTATGCAAGATGACTTTATTGGAGGAAGTAAAATGAAGATAGAAAGATTTAAATACATATGTCTTATAAATTAGACAACTGTCAAATAAGATGGACAAAGTACTAAAGCTCTTTATAGAGAATCCTGAGAGAGAATTTCATGTAAGAGAGATAGCTAGAAAGCTAAAGAAGGCTCCTACAACCATTTCAACCGCTTTAAAAAAATACGAGAAAGAGGGTCTTTTAATCTCTGAAAGAAAGATGAACCATCTCTTATTCAGAGCAAATATCGAAGCTAAAAAATTCAAGCTTGAAAAACTTCACTACAATCTTAATAAGATATTCTCTTCTGGAATAATAGAATATCTGGATAAAGAATTAAATCACCCTGAAGCCGTAGGTTTATTCGGAAGCTATGCAAAAGCAGAAAATACAGAAAAAAGCGATATTGACTTATTTGTTGTAAGTTCAAGCAAGAAAGAGCTGAATCTGGAAGTTTTTGAGAAAAAGCTATCCTGCCAGATACACCTGTTTATTCTATCAAAGAGTGACTTGGAAAAGATGAAAAAAGACAATAAAGAATTATTAAATAATATTATAAATGGATTGATATTGCAGGGAGGTATAGAATTATTCAAATGGAATTTCAAGAATACATAAAGAAAGGCATAATTAGAAAGACTTCCCCAGACAAGCAGCTCGCAAAATCTCTCATGAAGCAAAGTAAGCAAGACAAGATCTTCCTTGACTCGCTTGAAATAACCGACTTATCAGCAAGAAAAATAGCATCTAATTATTATGATATATTAAGGAGCATTCTTGAAGCTATTGCTTCGCTTGATGGTTACAAAATATACAACCATGAGGGTTTTACCTACTACTTGCAGAGCAAAGATGAGCAAAAATTAGCCAGTAAATTTGATAGATTAAGAAAAATAAGGAATAACATAAACTATTATGGCGCTACGATGTCAAAAGAAGAAGCTGAAGAAATAAAATCTTCTGTAAATGAGCTTCTTCCTCTTGTGATAAATAAATATCTGAAGGATTTGGAGGAAATTAGAGAATGAAGCCTGAAAAGACAATTTATAAGAATCAGAAAGAAATTCACGATTCTATTATCAATAAGTTAAAACCTTATTTAGAATATGCAAAGGAGGCGTATTTAATAGGAAGCTTATTAGAAGGGAAGTTTGGAATATATGCTGAAGAGCATGAGGGATATTATGGAAGTGATATCGATGTCGTCATAATTCCTATTGAAATACAAAAAGATGGGCATATGAAGGGGACTTTTATAATTGGCATAAGAAGTATATGACTGGAACAATTATTATTGAAGAAACAGAACACCCTATCAATTTTATGATTCCATTTAATAATGATATTAGCTTATACCGGAAAAAAGCAAAAGAATTAAACTGGAAAGTTGAAAAATTAAAATGACAATAGAAAGATTTAAAAAGTTATCATAATAATGATAATAGTTAACATAATAGTGATAATAAGATGGAACTTATAAAAGCAATAAAAAAACCGGAAATGAGAAGAATTTTTGGAGAGCGAGAGCTGAAAATAATTGAAAAACAGCTGAAGGGAGTTAATCTTCTTCCTTCGGAAAAGACAAGATTATCAAGAGATATAAGAAAGAAATTTGAGGCAGTGAGAATATTATCTGATTTCATAGAAGATTTCAAGCTGAAAAAGGGGCTTTATCTAAAAGAAATTATTGAAGAAGCTAAAAATAAGATATTAATACATAATTTATCTCCAAAGATTAGAAAAATAACTCTTTTTGGTACTGCAGCAGAAAACAGATTAAGACTAGGTTCAGATATAGATATTGCAGTGGAATTTAGCAGAGTAAATTCTGAAGAAGCAGTAAACTTCAGGATGAATATTATGAGTCAAGTCAGAGAAAATATTGATGTACAAGTTTACAATATTCTTCCAAAGGAGGTAAAAGATGAGATTGACAGAAAAGGAAAAATTATCTTTGAAAGAAAGAACTGAAAAGAAAATTAAAGAAATTGAATCCTATCTTGATGAGTTAATCAGCTTCAAGCCAGAAAATCTTGAAGAATATAAGAAAAATCTCGAGAAAAAATGGGCTTGTGAAAGAGCCTGTGAAAGAATAGCCGAAGGATTAGTTGACCTGGCAATATTTATAATAAGAATAAAAGAGATTACATATAATGAAGAGGATGAAAAATCATTTGCAGTCCTGCTGAAAAATAATATAATAAATGAAAATTTATGCGGTAAAATGCGCAATCTCAAAGGTATGAGAGATATTATAGCACACAGATATGGCGAGATAGATGATGAACTTGTCTTTAGAGCCATAAATGGAGAGTTGGAAAAAGATGTCAATGAATTTCTTGAAGCTGTGAAAAAAGTACTGGAGGAAGTAAAATGAATTTTGTCTGGAAATTAGCAATGCCGAAAGAGGACACGCAAAAAGTTGAAGCATATCTTAGAAATCTTGGAGAAGAGTGGTATAAAATAATGCCTCAAGAATTTGGCATATCTAGAGATAAACTAAAAGGAATTGGAGAAGTTATAATGACTAGAGACAGAACAACGTTATATGCTTTGAGATTAAGCACATTAGAGCCAGATATAGCAATCGGTATGGATTTGCCCTGCTGGCATTTGGGTTTACCTCACGAACTAGGGCATTATGCACATAGCGTAATTAATCCTGCAATGGAAGACAAAAAAAATCCTCCATTTGAATTAGCATGTTTCACTATGGTCCCAACTCCATTTTATTACCTTGGAGAATTGGTAGCTGAGTATAGTGCCTTAAGATTCTTTGATATTAAAAGCCAATTGCAAGATTACAGAGAAATAACTGGAACTGAATCTGCAAACCCTGGAATCAATAGAATTTATGATAAAGATAAAATTTTACTTGCTAAACTTGTTCGAATGAATAAAAAAGAAGCCATCGAAGCATATCCAGAGGTATTCAAATGAACATCCAATTCATCAGAAGCAGTGAGAAGAGAAAGATAATCGAGCAGCTTAATGAGCAGTACGGCATCACTGAATTGCCATACCTTCTGCTTCGCTCAGGGAAGAACAAAATTCGCGCATTCTCAGGCCATCTCTCAAAAGAGGAGATAGTAAAGATTGCAGAGCTTGTGCGTCTTGAAGGTCTAGGCTTGTACCTGCTAAAGGAAGAGCATGACCTGCGTTTAAGTTTTGACGGTCTGCACCTTCTTGCACAGTCTATCAGTAAGCACGTGCTTGTCATTACCCCTGAAGAGTATGAACTCTGGATACGAGGGCAGGACATTCCTTGCCAGATGCCTTCAGGAGCATATGCAATAAGTTACACCAATGCATTCATAGGTTGTGGCAGGTCTAATGGCCAATGCATTCTGAATCATATTCCAAAAGAGCGCCGGTTGCGAAAATGAGAGATATTTAAACCCTGAACGCAAGAGAACAATATGACTGAGAAAAATTATGCCGGTGCAACCCCATTTGGAGTAAAAGATGGAACAAGAATGCAGCAGAAGAGTAGATTACAAAAAATCTCCTCTTCTTCTCGCTTACTCCCTTCTCTGGCAGTAAATGCTCCGCATGCGGCAAATGAGTCTGAGCAGCTGCTGAAAGCAGGAATAATCGCACAAGAGGCAGTCGCCTATGCACGATCCTTCATTAAATCAGGCATGCCTTTGCTCGAGATAGCGGAAAAGATAGAAGCAAAAATCAGGGAATTAGGAGGCAAACCAGCGTTTCCCGTCAATTTATCAATGAATGAGATTGCTGCTCATGCAACTCCTCTCTATAATGAGAAAGGTACTGCATCAGGTCTATTAAAAGTTGATCTAGGAGTGCATATCTCAGGATTTATAGCAGACACAGCCTTCTCGCTTGATCTTGATGACAACCAGGAAAATAAGGCATTGATTGCAGCTGCAGAAGCTGCTCTGCATGCAGCATGCATGCGTGTCAAACAAGGACCTGTGAAGATACGGGAGATTGGAGCAGCCATTGAAACAGCAATAAAAGAAGCCTGCTTCCAGCCAGTTCAGAACTTGTCAGGTCATTCTATAGAGCGCTATGAGATTCATGGAGGTGCAACCATTCCCAACTATGATAATGCGCAGGAAAAACAGCTCCTTCCAGGAGTCTATGCAATCGAGCCGTTTGCAACAAATGGATTAGGAAAAGTGCGCGACAGCAAGCCTTCAACAATCTATTCACTGGTGAAAACAGGCACTGTGCGTGACACGCTCGCCCGTCAAGTGCTTGTATATATTCAAGAAGAATACAATACTTTGCCTTTCTGCGCACGCTGGTTGGTGAAGCATTTCGGCTCTCGGGCAATAATGGCTCTTCTCCGTTTGGAAGAAGCAGGTCTGCTGCATCACTATCCTCAGCTCATTGAGCTCGGCAAAGGCAAGGTAGCTCAAGCTGAGCATACATTATTTATTAAAGAGGGAAAAGTCCTCATTACCACGGCTTCCAGGCAGTAAGATGTCGGAGACTGATGCCCTATTGTTAATCTCATTGAACATCAGTTGATTATCTCAGATAGCAAAGAACCGCAGTTTTTATAAATAGTGAAACAAGGAAGAGAGATGGATGGCACACCCGATGAGCGAGGCATACTGCATTTTCTTCTGACAGGGAAGAAAGAGCATTATCTCATTGAAGTAGGAGAAGGGATACTCTTCGATGAAGATGAGAGCTCTCTGCTTGCGCGCTTCCAACAGGAAGGAATTGACCGTTATGCTCTAATCACCGACCATAATGTAAAGCGTGAATGGGGTGATGCATTTAGTAAATTTCTAATAAGGCAAGGCCTCGAAGTATCTGTCTTGAGCATAGAGCCGGGAGAGCATTCAAAGACGCTGCAGACAGCAGAGAAGCTTGCGAACCAGCTCGCAGAACACCATTGCTCAAGAGACTCGATGATTATCGGATTGGGCGGTGGAGTAGTGGGTGATCTTGCAGGGTTCGTTGCCTCATCGTATATGCGGGGCATACCCTATATCCATGCTCCCACATCACTGCTCGCTCAAGTAGATAGCAGCATTGGTGGAAAGACAGGCGTCAATCTTGAAGCAGGCAAGAATCTCTTCGGCTCTTTCCACCAGCCGCATGCAGTCCTAACAGATATCAGTACACTAACCACTCTACCAGAAAAAGAGATTCGGAATGGCTTAGCAGAGCTGGTCAAATACGGTATGATGCTTGATCAAGAATTATTTGAGTATTTAGAAAGAACTGCCAAGACGCGCCATGCAGAAGTGTTTACAGAGTGGGTTTCTCGAGGCATAACTGCAAAAGGCACTATTGTTAAGCAAGATGAATCTGAACAAGGTATCAGGGCTGTCTTAAACTACGGCCACACAATAGGCCACGCAATAGAAGCAGACTCAGGATTCCAGATACCTCATGGCAGTGCAATCGCCATAGGTATGGTATATGAAGGGATGATTGCAGTAAAGCAGGGCATACTCAATGAATGCTTGTGGAAGCGGCAGAATGAGCTTATTGCAAAGATAGGCCTCCCGCTCGTATATCTCAATGAACCAAGGCACATGCTTGCACGCATGCGCCGTGATAAGAAAAACAAAGGAGGCGATATTCATATAGTTCTCCCAAAGAGCATAGGTGCTGCACATCAAGTAAATAAAGAATACACATCACCAGTTTCCGAGGAACTTATTTTAGAATGCCTGCAAACACCTATAAACAAGTAGCAAGTGAACAGAATCAGATGATATAGTCTCCAAAATCTCTAACCTCATCTAACATGACATTATTGATTATTAACAATTGTTTTATATTGGCTATTTAGAAGCTTCTTTCCTCCCTTTATAGATTATGTGAAGAACCCTATGGCAAGACCATAGGACATCAGAAGAAGAAAAGAAGAATATCGTTATCAATAATATGATAATATTTAAAGACATCAGCTAATTATCTCCTGATACACTTTACTTTAAATCTATCTCCTGCTTTGCTTTATCTACGCAGGCGGGCTCGAGGGTATCTTTAAAATTTTAGGGGGTCGGCGAGAGAAGATTTTTAGTTAGTTTTCATAAATATTCTTTCTATGTCCGATCTTCAAGACATGTAAAAGTTTATTCATCCTATCAACATCAACTATAATTCGATAATCCCCGACTCTCAACTTTAAGCCTCCTATATCCTCAAGATGCTCAAGAAAATGAAATGGATTTAATTTGCATTGCTGTAACTTATCCCAGATTCTCTCTTTATCTCCTTTTTCCAATTTATTCAGAAAATCAATGGCTTTCTTATCAAATTTAAGTTCGTACATCTTTTACAAACCAAGAATCTTCTTAGCTTCATCCTCTGTATAGAATTCACCTTTCTTAATTCTCTCTCTTGCTTCCCTTATTTCAAGAATAGTCTTTTGGCTAAGTTTAGGTTCTTTCTCAGCTAACTTAGCTAGATAAATAAGTTTTCTCACTAATTCATCATAGCTTTCACTTTTGTATTGCCTAAAGGCATCAAGTTCTTCCTTAGTTCTTGGATTTAATCTTATTGTTGTTTCCATATACAAATGTATACATATGTAGATCTTATAAACCTTTTTGTTACATGAATAACCAAATCGCAGCAAGCTGCATGGTAAACCCCAGTAAGGAATGTAATAAAAAAGTATAATTACCCTGTATAAATTGGTCCGACTTCCATGCCTGCTTTGACTTGTTTTAGATAATGCTCTTCTATCTTCTTATACCGTTTCGCGGTCTCTGGAGAGACAGAAGCCTGTACTTTCTGGAATGCGTCCTCGAAATCTATTTTTGTCACTTCTTTGCATTGCATGTCTCTGCGCAGGGCATTCATCGCAGCTTCGCGGACAAGCCCCTCGATATCTGCGCCGACAAATCCCTCAGTCAGGCTAGTAAGCTCGCGCAGATCAACATCCTTTGCAAGAGGCATATGCTTAGTATGGACCTCTAAGATTTTCTTTCTGGATTCCTCATCAGGCACATCAACTAAGATAATTCTATCAAATCTGCCAGGTCGCAGCAAAGCAGGGTCAATCATGTCAGGCCTGTTCGTAGCACCGATAATAGTTACATCTTTCAAGTCCTCAAGCCCGTCGATTTCCGCAAGTAGCTGATTCAACACGCGTTCAGTGACTTTAGAGCCAGAGTCCATGCCTCTTCTGCCTGCCAGTGCATCAACTTCGTCAAAGAAAACAACACAAGGCGCAACTTGCCGCGCCCGCTCAAAGACCTTTCTTACTCCCTCTTCAGATTTGCCCACCCACATACTCAATAAACTTGGACCTTTCACTTGGATGAAATTTGATTCTGATTCCCGGGCGACTGCTTTTGCAAGCAGGGTCTTTCCAGTGCCAGGAGGTCCATAGAGCAGAATGCCTCGCGGTGCACGAATGCCTAAGCGCTTGAAGCTCTCAGGATTTCGTAAAGGCCATTCAATAGCTTCGCGTAACTCCCCTTTTGTCTTATCAAGTCCGCCGATATCCTCCCAGGTAGTAGTCGGTGTTTCTACCAATACTTCCCGCATCGCACTAGGCCGTACCACTTTCAGTGCAGATTCAAAATCCTCGCTCTCGACAATAATCTTCTCAAGTACTTCAGGAGGCAATGCTTCTGTATCTTCAATCTTCAGTTCAGGCAGTATCTTTCTTAGCACATTCATCGCAGCTTCTTTTGTTAAGGCGCTTACATCAGCGCCGACAAAGCCATGTGTCTTTCCTGCCAGAACTTCAAGATTAACATTCTTCGCAAGAGGCATGTTTCGTGTGTGAATCTTCAGTATATTCAATCGCGCTTTCTTGTCTGGCACTGAGATTTCAACTTCCCGGTCAAACCTTCCTGGCCTGCGGAGAGCAGGGTCAATAGAGTTAACCCGATTTGTTGCACCAATGACAATGATTCTGCCTCGTGATTTCAGCCCATCCATCATAGTAAGTAACTGTGACACTACACGCCTTTCAACTTCTCCCTGCACATCCTCTCGCTTTGGTGCAATGGCGTCAACCTCATCAATGAAGATTATTGAAGGTGCATTCTTCTCTGCATCCTCAAAGATATCCCTAATTTTCTTCTCCGATTCTCCGTAGAACTTGCTCATAATCTCAGGTCCATTTAATAAGATAAAATGCGCCTCTGATTCATTAGCCACTGCTTTTGCAAGCAGGGTCTTTCCAGTGCCAGGAGGTCCGTGCAGCAGGACTCCTTTAGGCGGCTCTACACCTAATCGGTCAAATATCTCTGGATGCTTCAGCGGCAATTCCACCATCTCTCTGATTTTCTTAACTTCCTCGCTTAAACCGCCGATATCCTCATAAGTCACATCAGGCACTGCTTCCTCAGATACATCAACTGCCTTAGAATTGACAATCAGTTCAGTATCTTCAGTAATGATACATGCCTGGCTTGGTGTTGTTCCGACAATCACAAACTTAATCTGCTGGAATCCAGAGAATCCGAATCCTGGTCCGAACAATTCATTCAAGTCACCAAGAAATTCAGGGAATGCATCGTGCACTGAATCACGGCGACGCTGCATGCCTCCCAAGGCAATAATATCTCCTTTTATAACTGCCCTGCCTAATAATCCGTTCTTGAATACTTCAGGATCGCCGTGAATCATCACGCCTTGTTGTGCAGGCGCAATAGATACTTTTGTTGCAGCGCGAATCGGTGACTTTGTAATACTGACCACCTCTCCAACACCAGTCCGGGCATTTCTACGGATTAATCCATCGATACGAATAATCTGCTCCCCTACATCGGCCGGATATGCACGGTCAACCAACGCAACTGTCTCGCGCTCGCCTTTAATCAGAATCACATCACCTCTCTTCAAGTCAAGAGCTTTCATGAGCTGCGGGTCAATGCGCGCAATACCTTTATACGCATCATCCTGCAATGCTTCAACAACCTTAAGCTTCACTTCAGTGCCTTTCATCGTCCTCTCCATCCAGCACTTCTTCCGGAATCTTCAAGGTCGTCATTAAACATAACGCGCAGTGTATCAAAATCTTCAAAGCACAGTCGAACCATATCATCCATCTCTCTCTTCATGCTTCTATGCCTCTCGTTCATAAAATCAACAATCTCCTTCGGAATGCTGATTGCGTGGCTATTTCCCACCATTCGTAATTTAACATGAAAGTTCTTTCCCTTCAATTCCTTAAAACTTTCAACCCCATTCAGGTCAGCTGGGTGGATAATAGAATCACGGCACTTAGGGCACTGGACTGCCCGCAGTTCAAATCCCTCCCGTTCAACAATGCCTGCCTGCATCTCCTGCTTGCATCGCTTGCAGAGGATTGTTGCATCGAATATATCTGTCATGGTATACACCTGATGTGTATACACTAATATATAAATCTTACGGTGAGAGTCTACAAACCAAGAGCATCTTATTACTTACCTAAGATAGATATTATACATGCTTTCCCGTTAATTCTCTAACTTTCTCCGCAACCTGCGTCATGCTTGGATGCAGGCGCTCATTCATCAGCGCCTCGCCGACAAGAATACCATTAACGCGCTCTGGCAGATTCTTGACATCCGTAAGATTCTTTATGCCTGATTCTGCAACAACCATTGCTTCTGAAGGCACGAATGAAACTAAGTAAGATATAAGTTCTGGATGCACACTGAAGTCACGAAGATTCCTGCAGTTAATGCCGATAAGTGAAGCACCGGCAGCAAGTGCCTGCTTAATCTCATCTTTTGAATGGCATTCGACCAAGCAATCCATGCCAACTGCCTGTGCAAGGAAGAGAAATTCCTGCAAGTGATCAAGACCTAGCACAGACACAATCAGCAATACTGCATCCGCCCCGTGCACACGCGACTCGTAAATCTGCGCCTTGTCGATAATAAAATCTTTTCTGAGAACAGGTAAAGAAGTGCACTGTCTAACTGTATCTAAGTCTGCAAGGCTGCCCTTAAACATGCTATCAGTAACTACTGATATCGCTGATGCTCCTTCCTGTTCGTACACGCGTACTATTGTTGCAGGGTCCGCATGGGCGCGTAAAACTCCATGCGATGGAGAGGCGCGTTTAAATTCAGCAATCAATGCCTTCCGCTTCCCTATAAGTGCTTTAGATAAAAGCCGGTCGCGTGCAGGCAGGTGCAGCGCCTGCTGTTCGTACTTCTTTGCAGCCCCTGATTCATAAAGTATCTTCAGTTCCGCTTTCTTCTGGTTCAGGATTGCCACGAGCATGCTCATTACTATTCTGAAGCATGGAATTATTTAAACATGCAGATACTCAAATAGGCAGTTCGATATGCTCCTATTTGAAAAAATACAAGGAACTCTTAATGGGGGCATATCAAAAACACGATGTGCCACCACGCACTAAAGTGCGTGGTTTGTGACAGGCACTCGTGCCATCAAGAACTGAGTTCTTGACATAAGAGAGTGAAGAAAAGAAGGACCTCATTATCTATGATAGGATGAGCTTTGTAGACATCAGCTAACAATAAAGCATCACCAGCCCTAAAAGCTGAACTTCTCTGATATCCAAATCCTATTCCTAATTATCCCGTAAGCTTTATGTAGTTCTTTTCTCTCTAGCACTATGCACCAGCAGAGAAGAGGGGTCTCAATTCAAGAGAAGAAAGAACAAGCGCTGCAGATCAGCATAAAGGAAGGCGCTGCGAACAGTTTTGCTGGCAGCATCAGTGATTCATTCATAACACCTTTTGCCCTTGCACTGAACGCCACACCTTTGCACATCAGTGTGTTAAACTCAGTCAGTGGACTGCTCTCACCACTCGCACAGTGGTATGGAGACATTCTAATGGAAAAAGAACCGCGTAAGCGCATCATCCTTAGATTCATTATCCTGCAAATAGCATTCTCTCTTCTCTTTGTCGTACTCGGGCTGCTTGTCTGGAAAGGCCTGCTTGCCTCGTTTGCAGTGTACATCCTCATTGCAGGATATGCGTGCAGTGCAATTTGTGCAGGCATCAGCTATGTAGTCTGGTTTTCCTGGATGGGGGACTTGATATCACCTGAACAAAAAGGAAAGTACTTCAGCAAGCGAAATGTAGTTACAGGCGTCGTAAGCGTTGCAGCACTGCTCATTGGAGGTTTCCTGCTTGATGCATTTAAGACTAAGGGAATAGTACTTATTGGATTCGGCATACTTTTCTTTTTTGCAGTAGTTGTTCGTTTCATCTCATACGTTCTTCTAAAAAGACAGTATGCGCCTCCGTTCATCTTGCACAAAAAAGATTACTTCTCGCTTGCTTCATTTCTTCGTAGATTAGACAATTTTGGCAAGTTTGCTGTCTATTATAGTGCTTTCAACTTCGCACTTATGATTGCCTCTCCTTTTTTTGCAGTGTATATGCTTCAAGAGCTCGGCTTCAGCTATGTAATGCTCATGACAGTAACGTTGAGTTCATCAGTCTTCTACATTATATTCTCTCCCTTGATTGGCAGGTTCTCTGATACCTACGGCAACCGCAAACTGCTCTTTCTAGGTACCTTTCTGCTGGGATTCAACCCGTTGCTCTGGATATTCATCAAAGAGCCGATTATGCTGATTCTTATCCCTCAACTAATAGTCGGACTTGCAAATGCTGCCTTGGTAATTGGTGTAACTAATTTCACCTACGACTCCTCAAAGCCGGAGCATCGCGCCCTCTGTGTCTCCTACACCAACATCCTCGCAGGTATTGCCACTTTCTTTGGTGCAATTCTTGGAGGCTTGGCGCTGAAGTATGCTCCAAGCTCGATAAATGCTTTCTTTTTTGTCTTTCTCATCTCAGGAATCTTGCGTCTTGGAACGTCCTTTCTTCTCATCAAGCACGTAGAGGAAGTAAAAAAGGTCAAGCGCTTCCCAGGCATCCATATACCTAACGTACATACATTGAGGACAATCCATACTGAACTTGAATCCTTCACCTCATTCTCGCAGCATCAGTATTCGGAAGGTTTAAAAATTTGGAATCCATATAAAATGAATGTTCTTCCAGAGAAAAAAGCAGGGAAAAGTATGTGAAAACTGCAGCGGTTCTGTCAGCAAGAGCTATGCATTCTGTCCATATTGCGGTATGACTATGCGCAACCCTGCAGAAGAGCTGAAAGATTACGGCATGCTGGGCCGTGAAGATACTCGAGAAGAAGACTTACTTAAGAACTCACTTGCAGGAATCGGAATTACTGAAAAGGTGCTCGGCTCATTCATGCAAAACATTATGAAAAACCTCGAGACACAGTTCAATAATCTAGATCATACTGAGGTTCAGAATCTGCCTAATGGCATCAAGATTAAGATTGGTGCTCCTCAGAAGAGAACAAGGCACGTGCAGAAACAGGAAGTCAGCACTGAGCAGATTGAGCGCATGTCGGGCTTGCCACGGACAACAGCAAAAACTAATGTACGACGTATGAGCGACAAAGTAATCTATGAGCTGGCCGTACCTGGAGTCCAGTCCGTCCAGGATATATTTATCTCAAAGCTTGAGTCTGGTTACGAAGTCAAGGCAATTGGCAAGAGAAAGGTCTACGTGAACAGCCTGCCGGTCAACCTTCCGCTCAAGAAATATTCGATTACTGACAAACAGGTAATCGTTGAGTTTGGACTGCAGTAAATAGAAAATAGATAATTCTACAAAATTAAAAGCAAGAGTGCTTTGGATGCCGAGAGAACTCTCAGTTTTCGGGCACAGAAAATCTAGTAGATTTTCTCGTGCTCAAGGAACTTGACATCGACATGATCCCGCCAGGATTTGAACCTGGGACCCCTACCGTATCAGAGTAGTGCTCTACCAGGCTGAGCTACGGGATCGCACTCTTCTCTCAACTTATGGATTTAAAAAACTTCGCTACCTTATATAAGAAGCATGAAAGAAGGGTTGAAGCAGATTAAGGAAAGGAATAGAAGGGTTGAAGCAGACAAAGCTTGGGAAACCAGCGGGATACGCAAGAGTATCATCACAGTTCTTACCTATCTTATCATTCTCCTATTTCTTGCATCAATAAATGTGCAAAGACCTTGGCTGCACGCATTAGTTCCAGCACTCGGATTCCTGCTCTCCACACTCACACTACCCTTCGTGAAGCGATGGTGGCTCATTCATCGCCATCGTAACAATTATTAACTCTCATCCGCGCCTAACGCTGAGCGCTGTTAGTTTAGTGGTAAAATATGACCTTCCCAAGGTCGGGTCGCGGGTTCGATTCCCGCACGGCGCATCCTAAGGATATTAGACTGTATTGTAGAAAAGACTGTAAGTGAAGCTCCACGCAGCAAGCTACAGGGCATCAGACGAAGAAAGAAGAATATCATTATCCAAAATGCGATAATATTTACAGACATCAGCTAATAATATTTATTATGTCACTTTTTTGACCACTGGGGAGATCACAGCAATTTCTAAGAGTGTTAAAGAAGATACGCACCTATTCCAAACACAATACCTGCAATCAGCTCACTAACTGCAAGAGTCAGCAGTCGTTCAGGCTTCTGCAGAAGCCATTTCATAGTCCTGCGCACCCATCTGCGAAACACCAGAGCAACTAAAGCATCAAGTACAAGCACAAGTGCGAGTGTCAGAAAGATAATGCTTGCGACTGATACTGCCATAAACAATTAATACTCGAGCACTATATAAACATTCATCAGGCTTAAAAAGTATTGCTTCCTTCCCTGCAGATGCATCATCTAAAGCGGTTCTGGAACTTCCTGAAAGAGGATACCTGGCAGTCCTGGCTTGTCTCATTGGTCTTGATAGTTATTGTGATAAAGTTAGTCTTCTTTCCTCTGCTTTCGTTGCTTACCGGAACTTCTCTCCCATTAGTAGTGGTAGAATCTTGCTCCATGTACCATGCAACAGGATTTGAGAGCTGGTGGAACTCAAACAGCGTCTGGTATGAGGAGCATAACATAACTAAAGAAGACTTTGAAGACTTCCCATTTAAGAACGGATTAAATAAGGGAGACATTATTATCGTCTTAGGTGATCATAATCCGGAAGTCGGAGAGATTATAATCTTCACGCCTAATACTAATGCTCGGGCAGCATACCCTATCATCCATCGTGTTATCACTGACTTCAGAATAAGCACAAAGGGGGATAATAACCGGGAGCAGCTGACAGGTAACAATAATCTTCAAGGAGTTGATGAGACTCTAATCGGAAGAGACCGTCTTGTCGGAAAAGCGGTGGCTCGCATACCAATAGTTGGCTGGGTCAAGCTAATATTCTTCGAACCCCTGAAACCAAGAGACCTGCGCGGTCTCTGTAAATAACAACAATCCTTTTAAATGGAGAAAAGAGATGTCTCTGATGGAATGGTATCTCTATCTTGGCGGACCGATTAAAGGAGGTTCATATGAGCAAGCAAATTCCTGGAGAGAAGAAACGAAAAATATTCTTAGGCCGCACAACATAATTTGCTTTTCGCCAATGCGCCATCGCGAACACAGAAAACAGGAAACAAGTATGCAGGATGGCTATTAGAATGATGTGATGATGAGTCCGCGTGGTGTTAAGACAAGAGACAGGTTCGATGTAAAGCGAAGCCACGCTGTCCTGTTTAATCTGCTCGGAGCAACGACCATCTCCATTGGAACGGTAACTGAATATGGCTAGGCAGATGCCTTCGATAAACCAGTCATAACAGTCATGGAGCCAGAAGGCAATCCACACGAGCATTCTTTTATCAATGAGATAACGGGCTATCGTATAGAAACCCTGGAATCAGGCATCGCAGTAGCACGCAGAATACTATGTCCATAAGAATAAGCAAATATTTATTAATCATCATGGCATGAAAAGAGCTTATGGAATTTTGCCAGAAATGTGGGGGGATTATCATGCTCAAGGAGGGCAAGGCAGCCTGTGCATCATGCGGTGCAAGAATCAATAAGAAGCTTAAGATTGAGGCAGGCGAGAAAATCACACAACACCGCACTGTTGCAATAATCAATGAGGATGCCGAGAATATCTATCCAGTAGTTGACATGATTTGCCCGAAATGCAAGAACAAGAAGGCCTACTTCTGGACAACGCAGACTCGCGCTTCAGACGAATCAGAGACAAAGTTCTACAAGTGTGTCAAGTGCAAGCACACATGGAGAAAGTACCGGTAGAGAACGAGATCTAGTAATTCCAGTCAATAAAGCAGATTCCTAGCCACATACATCAGACAGAATGAAGAACCTCATGGCAAGACCATAGAGCATCAGAAGAAGAGAAGAAAGACCTCATTATCTATGATACAATGAGCTTTACAGACATCAGTTAACAATCGCTGTAAGTGTAACGAGCTTATATTTGAGGTCATCTATTAAAGAACGCTGCAAACTCCTTAACATGTGCAATCCACAGACATATGTCACCCCTAAATTATTTTAGTAAAATCAAAGTAAACTTGAGCAGGAGTTTTCTTTTCTAAACTTGTATGCGGTCTAATATGATTATATCTCATTCTAAA
>JACPXY010000006.1 GCA_016196285.1 Candidatus Pacearchaeota archaeon
ACTCCAATACAAGTCCAGCCTGCTCATATCTGGCGGGACTGGCTCTGGAAAGACTACTTTGCTGAATGCCCTTGCATTTTTCATCCCTCCGGAAGCGAGAGTTGTTAGCATTGAAGATACGCGAGAGATTAATCTTCCTAGAGAAAATTGGCTGCCTGCTGTTGCACGACCCTCTGTTGGAATTGGTAAAGTAGGAGAAGTTGATTTGTTCTCGCTGTTAAAGAGCTCGTTCCGCCAGAACCCCGATTATCTTATTGTGGGGGAAGTTAGAGGAAAAGAGGCATTCGTACTTTTCCAGGGAATGGCTTCAGGACATGCTTCCTTGAGCACAATGCATGCAGACTCTGTTGATACGCTCATCCGAAGACTCCAGACTCCGCCTATTGAACTTTCTCCTAGCCTGGTTAATTCGCTTGATTGTGTAGCAATCATGACTCATGCTGTTGTTGATCAGCATGAAACAAGAAAACTCAGAGAGGTTGTTGAGATTGTGAACGTTAAAAATGATGGCACTGCCTTGGTGAATACTCCTCTTGTCTGGGATCCTGCGAAGAATGCTTTCTTTTTCAAGAAACAGAGCAAAGTCTTTGAGCGTATTTCTGAAAGAACTGGTGTTCCCATTGCTACTCTCTACGAGGAGTTTTCGCGCAGAACTAAGTTTCTCTACCAGCTGTATAAACAAAAGACCTTCGGCTTTGAGGAGATTGGACGCTTGATTAATGAATACTACAAGAACCCTGTCGCCATCATGAACAGATACTCTCTCGAAGCTCAATGAAAGATATTTAAACGAAGAGCCTTCTCTATAGTTATGGAACAAGAAGTGGTGATTTCTCTCGCTCATCTTCTGACTGCAATGAAAGAAGCTGCACAGAAACTTGCACAGGCATACCAACAACGGGATGCTGAAAGAGTGACGCGCCTGAAACAAGAGATTCTTCAACTTCAGAGTGATATCGACAAGATGCTATGATTGAGAGGCTCCTAAAAAATATTGACACTGAACTTGCCATGCTCCGCGAGATATCAGATTCTCTGAAGCGGCTGCCTGGTGCATCGGCGCGTGAACACTCAATGCTCTCTTCGAGCATTGAGTCTCTGCGGAACAGCATAAAATTGATTAATGCAAGCATCCCGCAGATTCTGAAGTACATCTCTCTTGCACAGCCTCTGGGAGAGAGCGCAACCTCTATGGAGAAGATTGAGGTAATCAAGGGTAAAGACTCTTTGAATGTGACACTTGATAAGAAAGCAAGAGCACAGTTTCTCGATGAACTTCGCATAAATCAGCAGGCACTTTCCCAGCTTAGAAAAAAAGAGGGCGCTGTTGAGCAGATTGAATTCAAGAGTCCGCGCACATATATCAAAATTGCCAATAAATTCTGCATTGGATTATCCCGCTCGTTCATTGAACATGGAAGATTTAAACAATTAGGCATAGGATTAAAGAAATCGAACATGGATATTCTTCTTGAGAGCTATGTTTCTATGATGCTTTTCACTACCTTCCTCTCCTTCTTCGCAGGAGTGCTGCTTGCTGTATTCTTGCTCTTCTTCAGTGTCAGCCTCAGCGCACCTTTTTTTAGTATATATGCCGGCAGTTATCTCTCCCGCTTGCTCTGGACCGTCTTTGTCCCTTTTGTGGTTCCATTGACTGTATTTTTTGCTCTTTATCTCTATCCTGCGACTGAACAGAGCTCGCTGGCCAAGCATATTGACCAGGAGCTTCCTTTTGCAGTTGTCCATATGAGCGCCATCTCCGGCTCAGGTGTCGAACCAACTAGCATCTTTAGAATCATTGCATTCAGCACTGAATATCCCTATCTCCGCAAAGAGATTAGAAAAGTGCTGAACCAGATTAATTTGTATGGCTATGACTTAGTGACTGCCCTTGGTAATGTTGCACGCACATCTCCCAGCCAGAAACTTGCAGAGCTCTTTGCAGGACTTTCCACAACTATTAGCTCTGGAGGAAGTCTTTCCGATTTCTTTGAGAAACGCGCTGAGACCCTGCTTATTGGCTATCGTCTTGAGCGCGAGAAGTTTACTAAAGCTGCTGAGACTTTTATGGACTTATACATTACTGTTGTCATTGCAGCCCCCATGATCTTGCTCCTTATCTTCGTACTGCTGTCTATCAGTGATTTCGGAACAAGCTTCTCCCCTACATATATGACTTTCATTATCATTACGCTTATAGCTTTAGTAAACATCATCTTCCTGGCTGTCTTGCATATCAAGCAGCCTAAATACTAGCATGGAACTAAAAAAAGTGCACTGGATTGGAATAGGGTTTGGGCTACTCTTGGTGTTGCTTGGCGCTGTCTTTTTCTTCACGCAGCAAGAGAAGAATATCTTCCTCTTCTTTCTTGGCCTGGCAGTCACTGCGATAGCTATGCCTTTTGTCGCCGAGATTGTTCTTCAGAACAAGCGCGAGCAAGAGATAAACCAAATGTTCTTGGAGTTCTCTCGTAACCTTGCTGAGAGCGTTGCTACCGGGACTCCGATTAGCAAAAGCATTGTAAATATGAGCAAGAAGAATTACGGCTCGTTGAGCCAGTACATCGTCAAGCTGGCAAATCAGATATCTCTGGGTATACCTTTGAGCAAGGCACTGCAGACTTTTGCACAGGATGTCCGCAATCCTGTCATCAGCAGAGCTGTCGCGCTTATCAGCGAGGCTGAACGGGCTGGCGGAGAAATCGACAGCATACTTGATTCAGTAGCTAAATCCATCTCGGAAATTGAAAAATTAAAGAGTGAGAGGCGCGCAGCAATCTCGAGCCTTATTGTACAAGGATACATTATCTTCTTCATCTTTATCGGCATCATGCTTGTTATGGAATTCAAGATTCTGCCTCTTGCTATTCAAGTGAATTCGATTACAGGAATTAGCCAAGGTACTCTTGGTGTAAACAGCGCACCCTCTGGAATCTCACAAGAGAGTCTGGCTGATTTATTCCTCTACCTGCTGCTGGCACAAGGCTTCTTCACAGGTTTTGCAATTGGAAAACTCGCAGAAGGCTCTCTCAGATCAGGCATCAAGCATTCTTTTGTGCTCACTATCTCGGCTGTCCTCATATCTACAGGAGTAAGAGCATTATTTACTTAGTAATATGATATACCAGCTCATTCTTGAGCTTGAGAAGCTTGAATGTGTATCCTTTCCGCTTAACCAGTTGTTCAATCCATCCGCGCTGAGGATGATTCATCGGCTTTCCCGAGAGGGTTTTCGTCGAGAAACTGACCAATAAATTTTGTGCAGGAACCTTCTCGATGATTCTCTCAGCAAGCTTGTGTCCTCGCTGCTCCAGCACATCAAGAACTTTCAGGAGCAAGGCGACATCCGCTCTGGGAAGTGAATCGTCAATTTTCCTAAGATCATAGATAAATGTCTTTCCTGAGATATTATTCTTGGCAAAGAAACGCTTGATGATTGCTAATTCGTCTTCTTGAATATCTGATGCATAATAGTTTATTTTTGGATGAGCGAGCGCGAGCGGATTGAGGCCGCAACCAAGGTCTAGAATAGAGTGCGGCTTTAGACTCGCAAGATATTCTCTGAGCAGGGGGTAGCTCTCGTATCTCTCTCTGGTTGAACTGTGTGTTCTTAAAATCGCTTCTTTATCTAAAGATTCCAGTACATCTGAGCGATTTTTCTGAGAGACATTGAACCTTCCAGTCAATTTCCTTAATTCTGCACGCACTTCTTTTACCACCAGCCTCTGCTCTGCTGGAGAGAACACTACGAGAGATTCGGATGATAGTTGATGCATCTTGCAGTATATCTTGAGCTGATCGCGGATTACTTCTTCTGCAAGACTTTGAAGTTCAGCTTTCTCTCGTATCTTTTCAATGAAATGTGCTAAAGAGTCCATGAAGCAGAAAAGAAGATAGATTATAAAAAGGTGTTGTCATGGCAAGCTATATAAATTTGATTGTGTGAGAGAGAACATGTCTAGAAGAGGGTTCTCGCATATTGAGATGGTACTTGCATTCCTTATATTTATTGCAGTGCTCTTCTTCAGCCTTTACTTTCTCAGCGTGAAAAGCAGTTCGCAACTCGCTGAAGCTTCCCTAGAGCATGCTACTGAAGAGTTTATTGAGAATGTGAGTATTGATGTTCCCAGTTATACACTGAAACTCAACTCAGGAAGCGGCATTATTGCAGTCTCTCTGCCAGGATATGGAAATGCAAGGTCTGCTGTAGAGAATGAAGAAGAAGCTCTTGTACCCAGTATCTATGAGAATAATATTCTTTACTTTGACAGCTCTGGAGGAAGCAGGTACTTTATTGTGCGTTTAAGTCCTGATATTGATCTAGCTGATCCGTTCAGTGAACGGCCATTGGTAAACCCTTTGGCATATCAATTAAGCGAATCGGCTCCTCTTCGAGTGCTCTCTGAAAGAAAGATTCTTGCTCTTAATGAAACCTATTATCGCGCCTACCCTTCCTTGCAAGAACGTTTTACTCTCGGACAGAATGTGCAGATAGGGTATCAAATTATCTTTTCTGACAGTGAGATGGTTATTCTTGAGCAGCCCATTCTGGAGCGCACTGATGTGTTCTCGTCATCAGCACGAAAAGAAGTCATTCGCACCTCGGGAGCCATAGTATTTGCTGAAGTTAGGAGTGCAGTATGGTAAATAAAAAAGGCTGGTTGAGGATTGTTGAGGCAATTGTTGCAGTGCTGATAATTCTGACCTCTGTGTTGATTGTACTGGCGAACAAGAAAGTTCAGGAAGAGGGAGATGTCTGTACTATGATTCCTGAGTTGCTTGATGAGATTGCTAAAAATCAGACGCTCCGTGAAGAGATTCTCAATGGAGACGTGACAGGAACTACTATGTTTCTTCAGACACAGATTAGAAATCCTGCACTCAATTTTGAGGTGCGTTCTTGCGAACCAGACGATTTATGCGGGTTGGTGCAGGGAGAAGCTGATCAGATAGATATCTGCGCCGGCGAGCGTATTATCAGTACGACGCGCGGACAGTCTGAGTTTAATCCAAAGAAACTTAAGTTGTTTCTCTTTAAAGTGCCTGTGTAGATAGGCAGCAAAAGCTTTTTAATGAATGCCTGCATGAGAAGACTATGAGTGATACGAAAGAGGGAAGGCAGTGCACCGTATCTCTTCGCTCTCAGATTACCCTATTTCTTTTGCTTCCTGCTCTTGTTCTTATGCTCTCTCAAACTACTGCTCTGCCTGTGCAGTGCAGCAGTGTGAACCAGACTATTCTCTCGCTTTATAGTGCAAGCAATTCTCATGCTGTACTCTTCAATGCAACATATAATGATACTGGAGCAACGATGCAGATATGTTATGATGAAGTATTTGGAAGTCTGTATCAAGGCACTTCTCCTTGGAACTGCACTGGTTCCAATAGAATTATGAATCTTGTGCAAGAAAAAAATGCTCATGTTGAAAATGCTTCTCGCACAACCTACTCTGTGCCTGTCTGTTATGGAGATTTAAGCTGTACGCTTCGGCGAGCTGAAGCATGCCTTCCTGGCGAATATGCGATGCTCTCCCTGTCAAGTGAGGCGAATGCTCATGTTGGTGCAGGAAACGTGAGTGCATATCCCTTCAAAATATGCTGCTCAGTTGGAGAGTCCGGTGCTTTCAACAGCATAAGCTGGAAGAATCGTCAGGGCATCTCCATCAGCGCAAGTGCAGTGAATCAAACAATCATTCTTGAAGCAAATACTAGCTGGACTTCTGGAAAAATAATGTTTGAAGTGTATGAACAGGACTGTCTTAATGGTAATCCTCCTTGTGCACTTGATGATATTATTCTTGCTGGAACTGAAAGCCTTCAAGCTGATGTGCAGAATGGCATAGCAAAAGCATCTTGGAGAATCAGCGATACTGCTATACAACGAGCTCTCTCTCAGGACGCTGGGGCGGAATCCTTAGAATTCTATTTTATCGCTAAGCGAGGTATTGCTGCACTGCAGAGTACGCAACTTGAAGTTAGCAAAATCTCCCTGCCTCCTTCAGATGCACTAAACATCTCGATAACAGGCATATCTGATAGAGAACTGTATCTCAAAGGAATACCTGTTGAGATTAACTATACTCTGGAAGATGCATCAGAAGAGTATCTTCTCTCTCTTGAATGGACTATTATCGAAGATAAATACACTACCTCACAGAAAACCTTCATGCATAACTTTACCTCTCCTGGTCAAAAGACTATTCTTCTTAAAGCATGGAATGGCTATGGGGTCTACACTGAACGGCAGATTAACCTGCTTGTTCTTGCAAGCCCAGGCATCCTTGCATTCATTCATGAACCGCGATTTAATGAAGTTATTCCTGTTGGAGGCCTGAGCTCAGTGAATGTGTTCTATAATGCGAGCAAGAGCTATGTGGTTGACAGTAACTATAATACTTCAGATTGCACAGGAACGATTACATGCCTTGCTGGTATGTGCCCTGACTCTGTGCAGAACCCTCCTCCATGTACAACGAATTTGCCTGTCTTGAATACACCTCAGCCGCTCACTGCTACTTTATTCAGCTGGATTCGCTATGGCAAGGGTACTGTTGAGCAGATAGATACCGGTCTTGGGAGAGTGAGCAACAGTACGCGATTTGGCAGCGACGAATATTCGACGCGTAGACAAGACCGCTCTATTAGCCTTATTCTTAATTATACAAACACCAGTGCAGGTCTTGCACTTCAGCAGAAAGTAACACGGAACATTACTCTCGGACAATGCATCGATAATGGCTTGAATTTTACAGAGATTACAGAGGATGGCAGTATTATCCGTATTGTAGGCACAACAAATGGCACCGGCAATGCGCGATTCAGCCCTACGGCGTGCCAGGGAGCTGATGGAAGAACCTGCTGCCCAACGAATTATGCTTGTGGATCTCGTGGATGCTATATCCCTGCCCAACAGCCAGGCATAGTTGATCTTCCGGGATGCGCACAGTATCGGACTCTCTCTTTGTGCGAGAATGCAACTAGAACTGGTGATGCGCTTGCTTGTTCTGGATTGACATCAACAACTCGCTGCTTCTGGTCTGGCAGTGCTTCACAAGGAGCGTGCAGAGAGAATAGAACATGGATTGATAGCGGAACTGGAGCATTCGTTGCAAGCTGCCAAGAGAGCGCAGTCAATACTAGTGCATGCATTAATGGATACTATACATTAGATGTTCAGGCAACCTTCTTAGGAAGCAGCAGCTGCCCTGCCAGCGCGTGCCAATCAAGAACAGGAATAATTCCATGTGGAAGGCCGAGTTTTGAACTGCCTTTCTTTGAGACTCCTCAGATTATTATCACACTTGTAATTGTTGCCGGGCTGTATATCCTTTTGCTCGTGAGAAGAAGATTACGAGCGGTATATTTTTAAAAGAGCTGTGGCTCTAAGTCTGAATGAAAAAAGCGGTGCTGTTCCTCCTCCTTATCTTAAATTGTGCAAGTGTGCTTGGAGCAGTGGTAGTTATCTCGGAAAACTTGCCGCGCACCTATCAAGGAGGCTCTCTTGTACAGGGGGATATTTACTTGAATCTTACGCAGGAGCCTGCACATCAACTGCTCACCAGTACTTTTCCAGGCAATAGCACGCTGATTGATGTATTAAGAGCAGGTAATGCGAGCGAAGGCGTAGACTTCTCGTGCAATATACCTGGATGTGCGATTGATTATATCGAAGATGGATTAATTAACGGCCTCTCTTTGTCCTCTAGTACAGGCAGTGCTGGCTTCAAATTAATTCGTGCTGATCGTATTGAGGGAGTAAATCTTACGATTAGCAGCTCAGCTGCTCCATCATGCTCTCCTCAGGTGCTCATTGACGTGCTTGGACGCGGGGAAGTAATACTCAGCACTACTCGCTACCTTCCTGAAGCATGTGGGGAGAAACGTTTAGGATGCTTTAATGAGAATGCTGTATTGAAACAAGTTCAATTGACAACTGATGGTGTGTGTGAACAGATTACCCTTGACCCTGCACCTGCGTACCGTGTTGGCGCGCGTATAACTAATACTAGCCAAGGATTATCTGTTCTTGAAATGAGTCTGCTTGACCAAGAGCTGCGCGAGCGAGGCACCTGTACTTTACCAAGGCATAATCAGACACGCGAGGAACTTTCGTGTATTATTGAACAACCGCTTACACGAACAGGAGTCTATTACGTATGCGCTCATGCAACTGGAAGCGGAACTTACACTATTGAAGCTGAGGAAAGCTCTCCTGTATGCGGCAGTGCAGCGACGCGTTTGGGATCAGGATTCAGCTTTGACTATGGGATTCATGCACAAGGCCTGAAGTATGGTGCAGTTAATATCCCTCTTGCTCACGCATTTGCTAAAGAGTCTGGCCGCGACCTTGTGCAGTACCTAGATGATTATTTATTTGAAAGATACAGCGGCAATTGTTCGCAGGGCTGTTATCTTCCTTTTGTCTTTTCAGGCACGCAACAGGAGCTAGTATTTAGTAATTCTTCTATATCATATTCCTATGAAGACAATCATCTCCAAGATGAAGCTATTTATGCCTTGAAGCGTACAGATGCCTTACTTACTGGACAAGGAGTTGTATTGGAGATAGAACATGCTGGATTTACCGTTCCACTGCTCTCCACTGCACGCACGCTTGACCTTTTCCTTGGCGGGCGGAGATTTGCGACGATACCTATTAATGTCACCCCTGGGTTTGAATTTGATATCCTTCCAAGATTTGCACTGATTGCAGTGCCAACCAGCTTTAGCATATTAAGTTCCGAGAATATCACCCATACCTCTTGGGATTTTGGCGATGGAAGCAACATGCAGGCTTCTGGCAGAAGTGCAGTTCATGCGTACAAGAATGTGAGCAATTATACACTCACTGTCACTGCAACTACTGCACGCGGCTACAGCCGCACGAAATCATTTACCGTTTACTCTGGAAATATCAACGAATCAATGCAGCAGCTACTCAGACTCAGCGAGAGCCGGTTACAACGAGCGCAAGCATTTATGCAGGCACAGCCTATTTGGATTCGGCAAGCGCTGAGCACAAGATTGAATCTTTCTGAACTGGAGTACTCTATTACCCAAATCAGGCAGAATGCAAGCCAGACGAATCGTGAAGAAACACAGATTGCTTTAATTGAAGAACTATTGAATTTAGAAATTCCAGAGAGCATCAGTGCGGGCAAAACAGGAAATCTCCCTCTTGCACTTGGCTTTTCTTCAATTGAGACTGACACTATTCAGTCTATCTCTAAAATACGTGTTCCTGAAGATGCACAAGACGAATTCCGTGAGAACCTCATCTACTGGATACAGCAGCACTATGATAGCAAGGTCTCATTTGAAACTATTTATCTCCAGCGAGCTGGCAGACAAGAGTCTTTGGCCACACATTTAACAATCATACTGAACAAAAAAATGGAAACTCCTGCTGAAACATTTTTCATCATCGGTTATCCTCAGGCTGAGCTGACTTTCATGCAAGCTTATTCTTCCAGGGAGTTAAGCGACGAGTCTGGTGCAGCAACCTACCTTCCACTTGGCACATTGAATGAGCTGCAGTTCCTCATTCCTGGAGAGGTTGATTTTGTCAATCTCGGCATGTACCCTGCTCCTTTGGTCCCTGTTATCGGTTCATATGAACAACGCACCTTCACTAATCCTGAGCTACCTACTGGATGGCTTATATTCTGGATTGCAGTGCTTGTTATAGGTATTCTGGCAATGTATCTTGTTTTGCAGGAATGGTATAAGAAAAGGTATGAATCCTACTTATTTAAGACAAGTGACGAATTGTATAATCTAATCAATTTTATCTTCAATTCAAGAAACACAGGTCTAGGAGATGCAGACATACGCAAGAAACTTATCAGCCAGCACTGGACAGGCGAGCAAGTTACTTATGCATTCAAACGGCTTGATGGCAAGCGGACAGGCATGCTTGAGATTCCGCTGCTTCGGTCGTTTGAGCAGAAGAAGATTCGTAAAGAGATTGCAAGCCGGCAAGGGGGAGGAGACACAAGATTTATTAAAAGACCCTTGTATAGAGTATAATGCTACGCATTATTAAAAGTTTTTCGAGAAGGGTTCTTGCGAGCTTATTCGGGCGCAAAAGCACTGTTAAGATTGGATTCTATGGCCCTCCGAATGCTGGGAAAACCAGTTTAGCAAACCGCATTTGCAAAGACTGGACAGGTGAAGAGATTGGTGTTGTCAGTAAAGTGCCACATGAGACTAGACATGTGCAGTTCAAAGAAAAGGTGGAGATTAAGCACAAAGGGAAGAACCTTACCTTTAAGATGGTAGACACTCCTGGAATTGCAACTAAAATTGATTATGAAGATTTTCTTAAATATGGCATTAAGAAAAATGAGGCAAAGAGGCGGGCAAAAGAAGCAACTCAAGGAATCATTGAATCTATCCAGTGGCTCGATGATATGGAAGCGGTAGTCATTGTCCTAGATGCGACTGAGAATCCATACTCTCAGGTTAATATCACTATTATTGGGAATCTTGTTGCAAGGAAGATACCTATCCTCATTGTTGCAAATAAAATTGACTTGCGCAAGGCAGACATCAAGAAAATCGGAGCGGCTTTTCCTGAATATGAGATTGTTGGATTGTCTGCTAAGGAAGGAACCAACATGGACGAATTTTATGAGGCGCTCTTTAGATTGGCGAAGAAAACATGAGCAAGAGAACATTCAAAGGACTGAGCCTGCATGTGATACCTTATGCTGAGATTGAGCCGATGGGCATTTCTGAACGTGTTAAAAAGATACTCAGTTTGGTTCTTGGCAATAAGATTGTTATAATCCATGGCAGACTGCGTGCCGAAGAGGAGGCGCGGCTCATTGAAGACACTATGGCTATGGTTGACCATATTAAGCATTTTAAGGGCATTGAGCTGGCAGTTATTGAGCCGAACCTGAGTGATAAGAGTTTGCTTGTCAAAATGAGGTACGGCCTTGCGAAGCGCTTGGTAGGGGACAGTTCTGCATTGACGATTATCGGCCCGAGCAGCATTGTCAAGGAAATCAAGAGAGATCCGAGAAAAATTGAGCTGCTTCTGAGCTAACTCAATCTTTTGCTATAGGGGACATGAAGTAAATTCCTAAACTCATTACGGAGTATTCAACTCAGAATGTAGTGAAGAACCCTATAGCATCAGACTAAGAAAAGAAGAAGATCATTATCCAGAATACGATGAGCTTTGTAGACATCAGCTAATATTATTTAACTTTGATATTTATCTCCTACCTGGCTTTATCCCAAGGTAATACTTTAGAGTATTAGAAGATAATAAAGAAATTATTGAAGAGCTAAATCTTTATTAATGCTTAGAGTATACGGGTGTATGCCTTATCGATGTGTCCATTGTACAAAGACTTACCGTGACGGCTCCCAGGAAGTACTCCAAGGATGCACGTGCGGAAGCAAGTTTTTCTTCTATATTAAAGAAGAGAAGCTGCGCGAAATTACATCGCAAGCTCCTGAAGAATTCGAGCTCACTCCTACTGAGAAGAAGCAAGTCGAGGAAGATGTCCGGGAGATTGCAGGTGTCACGGACGAAGAAATGCCTGTATTTCTTGACTTTGAAAGCATCAGAATCATCAAACCTGGCAAGTATCTCCTTGATCTGGGTAAACTATTTGCAATTGACAAGCCTAGAGTTTATAAGCTGGAAGATGGCAAATATATTGTTGACCTTGCTGCAAAAGTAAAGCCCAACTAATTTAAAAGTAACGTTGTTCTCCTCTGGTTATGAACTTTGCTTCATTCTATCCTGCTCGTGTATTGCCCGATGTTGCTGAGATGCGTGAGTTGAAAAAGAAAGCACAGATTGTTACTCAGGCGATTAAACTATCACTGAATACTACAAAAAAGAAAGCGGATGTATTTATCGGAGGCAGCTTCGCTCGAGGAACGCTCCTCAAGCGCGACCAGTACGATATCGATCTTTTTGTCAGATTCAAAGAATCTGGAGATCTTTCAGCTTTACTCGAGAAGATAGTCAAACAAGCTGCGCAGCAGCTTGGTATCTCGTATCAACGTGTACATGGGAGCAGAGATTATTTCTCATTTATGTATCAAGAGGTTGAGTTCGAGATTGTTCCGGTTAAGCATATACGCCGGCCGCAGGATGCTGAGAACGTGACTGATCTCAGCTACTTCCATGTCGCTTATGTCACCAAGGCTCTGAGCAAGAGACTAAGATATGAAGTCGGTATTGCGAAAGCATTCTGCAAAGCGCAGAAAGTGTATGGTGCAGAAAGCTGGATTGGCGGATTCTCAGGATATGCGCTAGAATGTCTAATTATCCAGTATGGTTCCTTTCTTTCCATGCTTAGGGCATTTGCAGGTGCATCGCCGCCAGTCATTCTTGATCCGAGAAAACACTATGCAACAAAACAGGCAGTTCTGCGGAACCTGCAGGAAGGAAAATTGCAAAGCCCGATTATATTTATAGATCCTACTTGGAAGGAAAGAAATATTCTTAGTGCTCTGCGTCCTGAAACATTTCAACGGTTCCAGAAAGCTGCGCAGATTTTTCTAAAGAAACCTAGTACTTCTTTTTTCACTGCTATCCCTATCAAGTTTGAAGCTGTGCAGAAAGAAGCACGGAAACTAAAGAGTAAGGCTGTATTTGTCAGACTGGCAACAGACCGGCAGGCAGGAGCAATTGCAGGTGCAAAGCTGGTAAAAGGCGGTAACTATCTTCTACAGCTCTTAAAAAGAAGCTTTGAGGTCAGGAAACAATTCTTCCACTATGCTGATGCACAGGATGCTACTTTTATTCTTGTTCTTGCGCCAAAAAAAGAAATGTTGATTATCGGTCCGCCTATAGGCATGAAGAAACATGTGTCTGCCTTTAAGAAGAAACATCGAAATGCGTTCGTCAAGAGAGGAAGAATCTATGCAAAAGGGAAGAAGACGCACGATGCAGTCACTGCAGTAAAAGAGCTTGCAACACAATATGCATCTATCTTTGAGGGAATGGGCATCACCCAATTGTCGGTTGAAGAGTGAAAATTCTTATCTAGCTAGTGCAAAAGAACCGAAATGATATTGAAATAAGAATCTGCTTGTATCATCTGAGAGAGGTCTATTCTGAATAGAATACCTAAATAATACCCTTTTCCCGTTCTTAAGTCCTCTCCTATCTACAAGAATGCTTGCTCCTTGAGTAGTATATTGTAAAGTTAGTAACTGTGTATCTTTATCATGGGCTTCTACCTCTAAAAGAAGAGGCAGGTAGTCTATTGATACTTGTGGGAAGACTTCAAGTGAGTGAATGAAAGGTATATGTGCCTCAGATGGAGTGTGTACTTTCCCTCGAGCGAAAAGCTTTTCGATAATGTTTGTGCCATTTTCAGATGGTCTAGTTACAGATACTCCTGCTTCACAAAGAACGTTCAGAGCCGTTAATACTTGCCGAGGGCTCATCTCCTTATTTGTTCTATATGCTTTTATAATATCAGAAGCCATTTTCAATTCCTCAATGTCTTTTCTACCAGATTATGCAATGATTCGGTGAAGAATTCCGAATTAAGCCAGACACCCATCTCCTCTTCTGAGGTTTCTGGGGTCAGCATCAGCAATGCCTGCTTCTTGTCTGCCATAAAGAATCTGGCAGATGCTTCAACATGTTTTGCTTTGAGATTGAATCGTGCATTAAGCCTCTTGACGCGCTCAGCATCGCCGGAGAGGGCTATCTTAACCTTTATATTGCTCTTAATAAGCTTCTCTAAAGCAGGGATTAAAACGCGCGA
Organism: Candidatus Pacearchaeota archaeon; assembly: GCA_016196285.1. Classification (GTDB taxonomy): domain Archaea; phylum Nanobdellota; class Nanobdellia; order Pacearchaeales; family GW2011-AR1; genus SICV01. Next base: position 13,749 of record JACPXY010000006.1, read on the forward strand.
CTTATCCTCTAGGTCGAGTGCTGAGGTGCAAATCAATACTTCTTTTGTAGAACTCTCGATAAGATCGCGAAGCTTTGAGATAACATTTGACCTGCCCTTGAGTGAGCCGGTGATATCGCTTGACTTAATCGGAGCAATGCCTGCGTTGTGCAGCTGCTCTAGCTCGAGATATTCATTTGTATCCTTTAGAACTACTAAAGACTTTACGCGCTCATGAGCTTCATGGAGAGTCTCGGTTTTCATCTTCTCAATAATTTCTGTCGGCTTTATTGAGATGTACTTTACTGGCTTGCCAATCTTCACTATGGCAAATCCTCGCTTCTCAAGAGATTCCAGCACATCATATGTTCGTGAACGAGGAACATTTGAAATCTCCGCAATCTCTCCTGCAGAGGCTATTCCTTTTGATAGCAAAGCCAGCCAGACTTTCGTCTCGTAAATGTTCAAGTTAAAGTAATCCTTGATTCTCCTAACCAACTCTGGTTTAATTATCATGTTTTAGTGGTGAATATAGGGTATTTAAATCTTTCGGAATGTTGTAACTTATGAGTAATAAGAGAACAGGAAGGTTTAAAAAAATGAAAAATGGGGTAAATAAATGTTAATTAAAAAATTTCCAAATTGGAGAAAACTAGTTCATAAATTGAAAGAGGGACCAGATTTTGGTATTCATGGGGCTAAATATGAAAATGCCCTTAGAATGTTAGATGAAACCTATACTGCTAGAGGGCATTATTTTGTTGTTGGACAAGATGAAAAAGCCTTGGAAAATCAAGATTTTTATAGTCGCCTTTTTGCAAGCATAAATTTTGCTGTAAGAATCTCTGCAAAATTAGAGAGAAATATGAGATATGTAGATCTACCTTCGCTCATTATTGGAATAAATGATAGTGAAAGAATTCTTGGAAGACACCTTGATGTTCTTTGTACTGATGATTCCCCGTTTATTACACATTATAATAACCAAGAAGGAAAAAGAGTTTTTACTCTTCCTGTTGGAGAAGATTTTATGAAATCATTAGGTATTAAGACTGAGATGGTACATTTGAGCGGGCAAGAGCTAGATAATGTTTATAAAAGAGCATTAGAATTCTCTAGAAGATCTGGAAGAGATAAAAGATATGGTAATGAAATTGGAATGACTTATCTAATAGAAGCAGAGGTTGTCAGAAGACTAATTCTTAAGACTGAAGGTGTTGTTCAGAATTATCTAAAAGTCAAATCAAATACGCAATCCCGAGTCCAAGAAGGCAGCCAGCAGTGATAAAGGGCATTGCTGGATAGAACTTGCCTCTCTCCGAGAACATGAAGAGGAGAGCCAGAGCAATGGTTGAACCTAGACTAATCGCGAGCGCAGGCAGCAATCCTAAGACATGCAGCACCACACCTGCAAGAATTATCGGGAAGACTATGTCTCCTCCACCTAGAATAGCTACATGCACTTTCATTGAGGCTTGTTTTTTCCCGCTTTTCTTAAGACGAGCCATGAGTGCGCGTTCTTTCTGACTGAGGTAAGGAACAAAAAATCCTGAGAATACCTTTAGTGTTTTTATCTGGTACTTTGCCATTCTCTGCATGAATCCTGAATGCCAGACTGCGTACATATCGTATAGGGAGATAATGAATAAAAGTGCGACGGTTGTCCCTATTGAAAGCAAGGGCACAAAAATTGCTGCAATACCTGGATAAATAAATAATTCAGTAACGTTATGGATGATTACGTTTCTCCGATACATCTTCCAGAACGAGAGGGGTAATGCGATTCCTAAAGAGAGGATTGCGGCATCTGATACTCTTAGGCCAAATAATAGTGCGTATATGCTCACTGCAAGCGCAAGTGTAATCACTAGAAAGAACCAAAGACGCAGAAATAGCTCTGCATTGACGCGCATCAGTACTACCATCAGTCCGATAGCGAGAATGAATGCTAAGACAATGGAGAAGACATTCATCTTGGGAGTCGTGTCTTCGGGCGGCTCTAAACCATATGGCAAATTATAGTTTGTGACATTGACTGTTGTATTCGAGACTATCACTTCGTTTATTGTTGGTGCATATACACTTGTAACCGCTATACCGATTATCTGTGCTATGATAAACATCACTAAGAGCAGAGCAGTTACCTTAAACGAGTGCTTCATTCAAGAACTCCTGTGAGGGCATATAGATTCTGACAATTAATAGAATGAGAATGTGTCATGGATATTTGTATGAATGAGAGTTTAATAAGCTGCTTATCTTATTTCAGTCTAATTGTCTCAAGATTTCTTGGAACAACTGTCTCGATGCGATTTTGCTTATAGAGTGTTGATGCCAAATCTAGGCAGCGAGAGACCTCGCCGTGATTGATGATGATACGTTTTGGCCTCGGCACCATGCGGCTGATATACTGCAATAATTCATTCCTGCCTGAATGAGCTGAAAATCCGTTGAGTGTTTCAACCTGCATCTTAAGAGAAACTCTCTCCCCATCAACGCTGAATTCCTTGCCTCCTTCTTGAACCTGCCTTCCCAATGATCCAATTGCCTGATAACAGCCGAATACAATTAAGTTGTTCTCGCTTGAGGCAAGATTCTTGAAATACTCAACTGACGCTCCGCCAACCAGCATTCCTGAAGTTGCTATGATAATACATGGGCCTCCTTCAAGTACTTGCTTTCGCTCAGCAGGGCTTCCAACACGCTTGAAAACATCTGTAGTGAATGGGTTATTATCCTGAAATATCTGGTTTCTGACTGAAGCACTAAGGAAGTCAGGATAGGCTGTGTGTATCGCATTGATATCCCATACCATCCCATCAATATACACCGGCACTCGCGGCAACTCACCTGTACGCATCGCTTCCTCGACACGTAGCACGGTTTCTTGCGCGTGACCGAGTCCAAGCTCGGGAAGCAATATCTTGCCGTTGCGCTGAATCGTTGCCTTTGCTAAATCAAGGAACTTGCGCTCTGTTTCCTGTCTTGGAGGCAGTACATTCTCCCTTCCACCGTATGTTGCTTCAATAGTTATGGTCTCAACGCGTGGAAAGTGATTTACTGCTGGATCAAGCAAACGAGTCTTCCGATAATTTGTATCTGCACCATAAACAAAATTGTGCAAACCATTGCCGATGTTGATATGCACCTGGGCTGAGCCGAGCACGTGACCTGCATTATAGAGTGTTATTCTTATGTCTGGGGTGATATCAGTTACTTCTCCATATTCTAGACAAATAGAATGTCTGACCATCTCCTTAATATCTTCTGCTCTGAAAAGAGGGGAGGCTGCTTGTTTATATGCAACTCCGACAAAATCCAATGCAAGCAATGCGGAGATATCTCGTGTGGGAGCAGTCATATAGACTGGGCCTTTGTATCCCATTTTATACAAGTAAGGAATAAGACCAGAATGGTCAAGATGGGCATGTGAGAGAATAATCGCGTCTATTGTACTTAGGTCGCCTATCTCGCATACATCCATATAAGGAAAGCGCTCTTGTCCTTCCGCATATGCTGGATTGACTCCGCAGTCTAGAAGTATTTTTGATTTTGGTGTATGCAGCATAAGGCACGAACGGCCAACCTGCCTTCCTCCGCCTAGATAGGTCAGGCGAACCCACATATCCATCTTTTCAGCTGTCCAACCTTCGAATATCTTCTTGCCAATATCGTTCAAGAACTTACGGCGATATGTGTTGTTTGCATAGAGAACAGAACGAATCTTCTCGGTAATCTTGCTTTGAATTGCTGAACTGCGCTGGACTGTCGGAGACCAGAAAGTTGAGCGACGTATATCATTTAGCACCGAGCCTTGTTTTCCAATTACCATGCCGGGCTTTTTTGCTTCTACTATAACTGAGCTTCTCTGAACATCGAAGATTATTGAAGTAATTTCTGCTTCTTCTGGAACCAGTGCACGAATGCTCTTCTCAGTCTCCTCCTCTGGAGCAAGTATTCCTTTATCAGCTCGCAATTCAATGCGCTTCTTAATTTTGTCAACAATTCGTTTTATCTCTTGCTCTCCTGTCTTGAAAAACTCCTTATCGTCTGTATAGAGCACTATGTTCGCGCCTTCGAACGTCGCGTCACTGATAACCTTCGGTAATTCATCTTTAATGCTTTTTAAAATATCTGCCATTTCTTATAAATTGAATGAATATTATTTATATTGTGGAACGATCTCTTCAGAAACCGCTTGGGTAATGCCTGATTTCGTTATTGTATAAATGTCTATGCCATTCCCAGAGCCGACATCTCTCTGTGTTGAAGCCTTTAATGCTTCTTTTGCAAGTTCAATTGCTTCCTTGACAGTAATCTCTTTCTTGTACTGTCTCTCCAAAAGACCTAGGATATAAGGCATTCCTGAGGAGAAGTTTGCGTCGAAATCGTTTACTTCGTACACTCCTCCTGCTGGCTCGATAGTGTACAATGAAGATTCCCCATTTTCGTCTACTCCTCCAACTAGCAATCCTAGAATTCCTGGTATCATGCTTGGAGTCCTGATATGACGGTAAATCATCATTGCAATCATATTTGCTGATTCTTTGACACTCGGCCTTGACCTCGTCTTTAAGTGCTTTAAACGCAGTTCAGCAGCGATAATCTTTTGATGTAAGTCTATATCTGAAGAGAGTCCTGTACCTGCTGTAATAAGATAGTCATTTACGGGGACAACTTTCCTTGAAGTCTTGCTCATTATTATCGAGCCTGCTGTCGCCCTTCTATCAGCGCCAATGACAACTCCATCCTTGCATTTAATTCCAACTAGACTTGTGTTTGAACGAATCACATTCTGATTTAATTCATTCATGGTGTGTATATTATTCATAAGAGATAGAACCTCTGAACTAAGACATAAATAACAGGTATTTAAGGTTTTTGGTAGACGCTCTGCATAGGCTCAATCACTGATGAGCCTATATCTTTTCGAATCCTGATAGTATGATCAATGAATCCTTCTATTTTTGGCTCGTGACTGACGATAATGAGCTGCTTAATCTTGAGCTGCTCAAGAACATCGCGAATCTTGTCCACCTGCGCCTCTGAAAAACCTTCTGTCGGCTCATCTAGAATAATGATATCTTTTGTCTTGATAGTGCTTAAGAGTGAATTAATGGTCTGATTTAATGCAAGGCGATATGCAAGAGCGACTGCTGTTCTCTCGCCTCCTGAGAGAAAGGCGTAGTCCATTTCAACTCCTGACTGGACAATGAGAGGTGTAAAGTTTTCATCAAGCTGAATCTCAAATGTTTCTCCTGCAATCATCTGGAACCATCTGCTGAAGAGACGTGAGAACTCGTGGCGTAGCTTGAGCATTACTTGCCTCTCAATGAAATCAATCATGATTAGATAGTGATTAGCTATCCAATCGCTCGCTTCCAAAAGTGTGTTGAGATGTGTGCGTGTTTTCTCTTTCTCCTTGATTGAGATAATCAAGCGCGTCCGCTCTTTGTGCAGTAATTCAAGTTCTTTATTCAGCTCAGCACGCTTAATCTCAACTCCTTTCTCCTGTATGAATGCCTTCTTCAATTCCTCCAGTTTCCGTTTGTACGCTGCGTCAAATGAAGAAAGCTTGAGAATTTGTGTTTTCAACATATCAATATGAGCAAGTAAGAGCTCGATATCTCCCTTTAGGGTGATTTTCTGCTTGTTGATCTCTTCCATTTTCCGATGCGCCTGCTCCCTAAACTGTTCTCTTGACTGTTGAATCTCTAGGTCTGCCTTTCGGCGCTCAAGGAGTTCAAGCTCCTCCCTGATAATCAAGCGCTGTGAAGAAACCTGCGCCCGAATTTTCTCTGCCTCGGAAATTTTCTTTCCAAGTTCAGAAAGTTTGTTTTCTGCTTCATTAAGTATGTTATGCTTGTGCGCAGGAGGCACATCCTGCAGGCACGTTGGGCACATCTCTAATGAAAAAACGCTGTCTTTCCGTGCTTGAATCTCGCGCTTCTGCTGCTGCAATAATTGAAGCGCTGCTCCTGTCTTAATATACTCTCCTTCCAAATTATCGCGCTGAGCTTTGCAGTAATGCAGACTTCGTACTGCTTCATTGTATGCTTCTGGCTTGAAAGGAATAATGTTAGTAAGACTCTGTCTAAGCTCAGTCTCCTGCCGATCGAGAGCTGCAAGAGTTTCCTGCTTTGATACAATAAGAATTTTTGTCTTGGCGATCTCCTGCTCCAGGTGCTCTTTCTCCTTTATCCTGACTTCCAGATCTGCAATCTCTTTTTCCGTCAGCTTCCTGGCTTCAATGGCTCTCTGAAGCTTTTGCATCGTCTCCAAGAAGGAGCTCTCTAGTAAACTTATTCTGCTTTCGGCTGCTGACTGCAGAGACCTTTCTTGTTCAATCAATTTGACCTCTGCCTGCAGTGTTTTGCTCTCGTCTTTGAACCTGAGCAATGCCTTGGAGGCATTCTCCCGTATGAGCTTGTATTTATCAATACCGAAGATATGCCTCAGAATTGAGAAGCGAGTTTCTGCATCTTCAAGAATAATCTGCTTCATGTGCTCTTGTGGAGTATAGACAGTGTATTTATAGAGCATGTTTGTTTTCTTGACAAACTCAGAGGGGTAACCTAGTAGTTCAAGAATTTTTGTCTTAAGCTCGGTAGTGGAGTATTCGTTCTTTACTCCATTTATTGTGAGTGCTGCATAATCGCTGGTAATAGTTCTTGCTTCACGCTTCAGACGCCTCTCAATTAATATCTCTTTGCCTTCTATCTCGCATTCGACCTCGACCTCGGCGCTCTCTGCACCATTCCGCAAAAGGGATGCAGCCCGCTGTCCTGCTTGAAGGCCGAACAAAGCGTATTCTAATGCAAGAAGAATTGTTGTCTTCCCAGAACCAACATTTCCTGCAAGCAATACTGCACCATCGGGGAACTCTATCTCTGCATCCTCGTAACTTCGCACGTTGCGCAATTTGAGCCGTTTAAATCTCATAGCTGCAAAACCTTCCGCACTTCTGAACATAAGCGATCTTCGAATATCTCTGCTTTCTCATCATCCATCTGCTCAATTTGGAATGCCCTGAGCAGAGAAGGTATCTGCGCATTGTATTTGCTTGGATGCACTGCAATGAACTTCTCGATTATAGAAGATTCTAGATTCGCTGGATCAGTTACTTCCAGTTCTATCCCTGCTTCGTTATGAACAAGTTTTGTTGTGCTTTTAATAAATGAATATGCGCCTTTCTTCCTCACTTTCTCTTCAATTCTTGGAAAGTCTATATCAACAATTCTTCCCTTTTCCACTAATCCTTTCAAGTGCAGAATTACTATATTATCTTTTACCTTCTGGTTCTCAAAGAATTCTATTAACTGATGTGTTGCAGTAAGCGCATTGGTAATCTCAAATGTAAAAGAGCTTATCTCGCGTAGTTTGATGCTCTCTCTTCGAACCTTGCCATTGTCAAAGATGTAGAATGAGCCGCCTTTCAACTCCTCTAGCTCGGCAAGAGTATTTGGGAAAATCGGGCCAGAATATACTCTATTCTCTTTCTGATAAATCACGTGAAGATGCGAGAGTGCTAGATAATCCACTTTTGGCAAGCGCTTTTCTTCCACCGCAGGGATAGGCAGGCTGCCGACTGCATCGCGAATTGCAGTATGAAGCATGAGAATCTTGAACATGCCTGGTGCGTCCTGCAGATGTATGCGCTTGATATCCTCTACCTCCAAGCCGGACTTCCTTCCAGGATAACCGTAGAGTGCAACATTCTTGTGCAATGTTGGAAGCAGCATCAATGCCATCTTATGCTCCTCGAAGACTGCGGTATTTGTACAGAATCCTGCTTTCTCTAGAACATCAAGAAAAGTCTTGCCTGATGCGGAATAATCGTGGCTTCCTGCAATAAGAAAGACAGGAATCTTTGCCTCTTTGAGCTTGCGGAACTCATTGAAAGTCTCTTTCAGCGTTTCAATCGGCGGATACGCAGAATCAAACAGATCGCCAGATATGAGGATAAACTCTACTTTCTCTTTGATGCAGAAGGAGACTGCATACTGAAACGATTGTAGGTTCAGCTCTTTTAATTCGGGTTGCCTCCAGCCACCGAGATGGCAGTCGCCCATGTGTGCAAACTTCATAAAATTTTCTGACAAGGAAGTTATATATAGATTGTGGCAATATATTGCCACAATCTATATTAGAAAAGCTTGAGTTAAAAAGATTTATTCCTGGTGTGTTGGATGGAATTGATTTAAAACGGAGAAGAGTTCAGAGATTACGTGCACGTTATCGGCTGTATTATTACAGCATTTGAACAAAGTGCAAGCTCGTCATTGGTATATGCTGCCGGCTGAATCTCAATTTTGTACTCTCCTGGAGAGTCAATTATATCTGCAGGTACAAAGTAAGAACGAGAGAACTGTTTTGCAGGAGGAAGCCCTTGTGCATTAGGATTTGTGCAGTCATCTGAAAGAAAGAATGAGCAGTGGCCCTGACCTTCCTCTTCTTCGGGATTGTTCAATAAGGTGCCAACACGCCTTCCTTCTTTGCTGATACGAATGTAAGCTGCATCTACCGTGAACAGCCCTTTGTTAACTAATACAATTGATAATGAGGTCTGCCCATTCTGTGCGTAGGTGCAGGTGTATGACTGAAGAGCAAGAGCGATGTCGTCTGAACATTGCAGCTTATTCTTTGGCACGTAAACTGAGAGGTAATTGAAGACTAAAGCGCTCAGTCCGACAGCGATGATGACTAGTAGAACATAACTGAGCATCTCAGTCACTCCGCGTTTATCGGTAGACAACCACTTCCTCATTCTTCACCTTTTTTCTGATTACTAGATAAAAGTTCTTTCCTTCCTGTACTTCAAATTCGCGCTCGACAATACGCGCTTGTTTGCCTTCCTCGCGGTCGAGCACAAGTTGAATCTTGAGAATCTTCTTTTCACCGCGTTCCTCGAGCTTCACACCAGTTCCCTTGCCTTTTACTTTATCCTCTTCGCCAAGAGCATCTGAGCTTCCTGATCCTTCTGATTCACCTGAAGTGAGGTCAAGCGTCTCTACTACTACTTCCCGCTCTTCAGATGCTGCGTTATACTGTATGCTCTTCAGCTCTGTTTCGTTGCCGAACACAATGTCGATATCACTGTCTGGATTTAAGGAAGCATAGTATTGAGTAAGATTTCTGAGATTGCCTTCGATTACCTCGGAAGATTGCTCTGTCAAGAAACCATTATCTAGTACCTGGCTGGTCTCGTAGCGAATCTCCTCCGACAAATCATAAACTCTAGTATTCTCTGCCTCAAGTTTTGAAGTCGTATATGCATTGCCAAAGCTCAGGATAATGCCTGAAAGGATTAATGCTGCGATGAGAAAAAACTGCGCCCTCTTGTTCATGAAAACATGAGTGGTTGATTGTTTTTATATGTTATCAAGTGTAGACGGGGAGATTGCTCGGCTTTCATACAGAGTATCTTGAGCCATTCTCAGCTTTGTTCCCCTGCAAGCACCATACGTCCTGTTGAGGGCTGCTTCATTCCTGACCTGACCCAGTTCCCAGGAGTACGATCGAGCAGGACAAAACGTCAACGTTTGACACGAGACTTTTGTATGTCTGCTTCACGCACTCCTTTAAGCCCGCCATAAAGCCCGTTTGCGGATAGCGTGGGGCTAGCACGCCGGCTCGTCTACGATATAGACGAGGGGATAGGGTATTTAAGACTTATGCATCTTCTTCGAGAATGTGCTTCTTCAGTTTTGCGACCTCTACCGGTGATGTGTATGCGTCGTGTAATGTTGGTCTCCTAAATGATATTGTAATCATTAATAAAAGCAATACCGACAAGCAGGTTGTGCTTCCCAGGAGAAGATAAATTGGTTCCATGCTTATAGAAGCTGTGAGCGGGGTATTTTAACCTTGCGATTACATCTCTTCGAGAACTCTAATGTTCAATAGCTCAAGTGCATTCTTCAGAACGTATGCGTACGCTTGAATAAGAACAAGCTTGAATTCTTCTGTCTCAGATCCCACTACCTTTTCTGCATGATAAAACTCATTAAAAAGCTGTGCCAACTGAAATGCATAATTAGCTATGATGCTCGGTGCTTTCTCTTCGTATGCTTGAGTTACCATTTCGGGAAAAGTCTTGAGGGAGAGCAGTAATCTCTTCTCAATATCAGAGATGGCGGAGATGTGCAAACCCGGCTTTTTTGCTGCTTTTGCAAGGATACTCTGTGCACGGGCATAGGAATATAGTAAATATGGCCCGGTGTCTCCTTCGAACTGTAAAGACTCTTCTGGTCTAAACGTCAAGTCCTTGGTACGTTCAACCTTTAAGAAATAATACCTCAGGGCTGCCAAGGTAATTGCTACTGCACGTTCCTTCTTCTCCTTGATAGGAAGGGCTGGATGACGTTCACTGATTGCTTGAACTGCGAGGTTCTGCATGTGAATCAAAAGATCATCTGAATCGACAACTGCGCCTTCACGTGACTTCATTCTTCCTGATTCAAGATTGACCATTCCGTAATTTAGGTGATAAAGCTTATCTGCCCAAGGATATCCCAGACGCTTGAGAGTGGCGAAGAGCACTTTAAAATGATGATTCTGCTCGATGGCACTGACATATAAAGAAGTGTCTGCTTTGAAATCCTTGTGTTTCTGCGCTGCAAGATACAAGTCTTGTGTAATATAAATAGAAGTTCCATCTGCGCGTAGGAGCACTTTCTCTCCTAGACCTTCTGTGGAAAGGTCAATTGCAATGGCGCCATCAGATTTCTTATAGACAATGCCTCTCTTTAGTGCGTCCATTACTATCTTCTTTCCGGCATTGTATATCTTTGACTCAAAATACTCTTTGTCTATCTTTAAATCAAATTGTGCATAGGTCTCCTTGAATCCTTTGAATGCCCAGGCATTCATCTTCTTCCAGAGCTGGAGAGTTTTCCGATCTCCTGATTCCCATTTCTGCAGGCACTTCTGCGCTTCCTGCTCAAGCTCTGGATGCTCCTTGAGCATTTGTGCAAATTTTACATAATAATCTCCAACAAAATGGTCTGGCTTAATCTTTCTTTTCTCAGGTGAATCGCCTGCCCCCCACTTTTCATAGGCAACCATTGACTTACAAATGTGGATTCCTCTATCATTGTTCAAATTGACAACCTTAACAGTATTCCCTCTGAAACGCAAGATATTGGTGACCGCTTGACCAAGGGCAATATTGCGTGCATGGCCTATGTGCAGCGGCTTGTTAGTGTTCGGACTTGGAAATTCGATAACTACTTTCTCTCTTTCCTTGCCTGCTCCGAATCTCTCTTTTTCTTTAAGAATCTTTTTCAGAGTATCTTGAGCTAGTGTCTTCCTGTTAATAAAGATATTAATGTATGGTCCGACTGCCTCAACTTTCTCGAAGCCTGTGTCTGTCAGTTGAGAAGCAAGATCGGCAGCAATCTGGATAGGAGATTTCTTCATCTTCTTTGCTAGCTCGAAGCACGGTAAAGAATAGTCTCCTAGTTTAGGGTCAGGAGGAGCAGTCAGCAGAGAGATTGCTCCTGCCTCGGAGAGGGGAGTGAATTTCTGCAGCTTCTTGGCAATGAGCTCTTTCATATCTCTGTATTAACAAGACAATTAATAAATCTGTTTATGGAATAAGCTGGTGACCGCATTCTGTGCAAAACTTTACACCTTCATCAATCGGTTTCTTGCATCCTGGGCAATGCGTCATGGGAACAACCATCTTCCCTCCACACTGCGGGCAGAACTTTTGCTCAGGATCGCCGCCACGCCCGCATTTGGTGCATTTAGGTGTCGGCTTCTTGCGCTCGATTACTGCCTTGTATCCTGTTTTGCCAGACACGATCTTAGAAAACGCATCCTGAATAGACGTAGGATCCTGGTACTTGCGTAAGTCTATATTGCTGCCCATCTTCTCTTTTTACTCTCCCAGTGTGTAATCAGTTTTTATAAATATTGTTATTGTGAATGAACAATCTTTATAATCCCCACAAGAACCCAGACTTTGAACGATAATCTTCTCTAAATCTAAGAATCGATTTTGCTCTTCTCTCTATTTCGTATGCATCAAATGCTTTCTCAATAAATCTCGCTGCATTGCTCCTTTGTTTCTCCATGGTTTCTGGATCCAGTCTGTTTACTTTCCTTCTTCTCATCCATCTATAATCTTGAAAATCAACTAATCTCTGCTTATAGATTCTAGGAATTGAGGCTTCATTTAACTGAGGAAATAATCTGTAAAAATCTCTACGGGGATGACGCCCTCTTTGGAATCTATTGCTCCTATAAAATATTCCTACCTCGCGTGCAGCGCATTCTAAGTATTTTTCACTAAGAGCGCTTACAGATATAACACAATGTTTCTTTGTCGGGGATATACAAATAATTGTGTTCTCCTGGTCTGGCTGTTCTTCTCCAGATATATGGCACCAATCATAAATCTCTTTAGTAGCGTCCCATGTATGAGTCATTGCTAAAACATCTTGAGAATCCTTTAAAGTAACATTCATTAATTGCTCGATATCTGAAGTATGCCAAATGTCTCCTCTTGATCCAGCTTGTTGTACTGCTGTATGTATTGTGTCTAAGATGCCCTTCATTTCAATGTGAAGCATTTTTCCATAAGTTATGTTGAAGCCTGTACAAGTTTCAATAAGCTGTTCCGCAACATGAAAGGGATATCTTCCATAGTGAACTTGGTAATCGTGAATTGCAAGATGATTTGCTTTTTGATGAGACATAAAAAGGGCATTCATACCTATCTTAAAAGTTTTGTTGTGATATGTGGTAGAGGCAGCTATGGCGATTAAGAAGCCTCTACCGGGGATTGAACCCGGGACCCCAAGTTTACGAAACTTGTACTCTACCACTGAGCTATAGAGGCATCAAGATTGCTTGGAATGAATATATTTAAATAATCCTTTTTGTTGTTATTCTTGTAAAAAGATGGTGAAGATGCAGAGCATCTCTGGAAGGGTTTTGGTTTTATCTCTAGTTGTTATCCTCTTATTTTGTGGATCTGTTTGGGCAGAATCCTTTGCATTCAATGGAACAGTTAAAGACACTAGTGGGAATGCGCTGAATGCAGTGCTGGTAAATGTAACTATTCGTGACTCAACTTACACTTTGGTCGGCTCAAATACTACTACAACCAATGCCTCTGGCTGGTTCAATCTTACTGTTACTGGGCCGGATAATGGGTTCTACCAACCAGTCATAACACTAATTAATCGGAGCTTCTCAAATGTCAACTTCACGCAATTTATCGGACAGAGTCTTCCTTCATTTCCAAGCATGGTATTTAATGAGTTAGGTGGCACTACCTTTTATCTGAGAGATGCTGGGACCATAGCAGTTACTGCTGTGAACGAGACTGGAAGCCCTGTGGCGTTTACCTATCAAATCAAAGATACTAAGCTCGGGTATCCTGTAGCTAAAGAATGGCAAAACCTTGTTTTCAGCGTAAACATCACGGTACCGAAGGACAGAAACTACTCTATTATAATATTCCCCAATCAGAGTATGCCTGTCAGCTTTGACTGGAATAATTTTTCAACTACAAATTCATATAGTTTTACACCAGGCGCATCGTCTTATAATGCGACCACAAAGGTACTAAACAAGCAGTTCAACATCACCTTGCGGCTTGATCGAGTCAGTGGGTATGTGAACTACTCAGGCATAGATGGATGGAGCAACCTTGGAGTCGTGGCATACTTGATGGAACCGGGGAATATGATTAGCGCAGAGTATGGAGAATTACCTTATAACCTAAGCAGCGCTGTCGGCACTTCTGATTTAATCAACGCTACAAGCGGATTCTTTAACATATCGTTGCCTGCCACGGTAGAAACCTCAAATATTCTTCTCTTCGCGACTACGAGAAACGGGACACGATACTTCGGAGCTTTCAGGAATGTGAGTCTGACCTATGGCTCTGCTGTAACTGAAACGAGAAACTTTAACTTCACTGCGATGAGCGGGCTCATGGGAACAAATTCAAGCATCTCTTTAAATACTCTGAGTGGAACTAATGTCAATATACCTACTGCGAGGCAGAATTTTACCCTTATCAATGCTACAAACACCACATTATCAAACCTCTATGCTCATGTTGAAGTCACTCTTGATTACTCGTCAATAGGTGGCACAGAATTTACCTGGATGACTGGCCCTCAACAAGATGATGGTATTGCAACATTTTCGGTCATTCTCCTCAACAACACAGGCATAAAGGAGATGAATGTATATGCGGGAGGTGGCTCTGCCAACTACGCGCCAAAACGGACTGCGCCGACTGTTGCGGAGATATTGGCAAACAATAACATCACTATGAAATCATTCAACCCTGGAGCGATTGATTCACAGCTCTCTGCCTCACAGATACGAATGGTATTGTATATATCAAACTCGACATGTGATGTACCAACACCTCCAACGTCATGCTTGATAGGCGGCACTGAAAAAGACATGAGTACTTTTAATCCGATGAGTGCCTTGCTTGGAGGCGGGAAGTTAAGCTTTAGAATGGGCACTGGAAATATCACTGTGCATTATGTGAATGTAGATATGATGGCTTCTGGTCCGCCTGATGCCTTGTTTGACAACAACGTCAACAACAACAGCGGAAGTACTTTTGATGCGGCAGTGCGATTCGGTTCAGGAGGGCCTAGCATTTACGACTTTGTCTTAGTCTCTATGCCTTACGCTGAGACAGCCGGCACCGGCCTCAATGAATCTGCTCCAGTCAATATGTCAATTCCTGTTTTGTATGATGATAACTGGAATGTGCTCTGGAATGCAAGCCTTAATGGAACGAATGCGAGTGTGCTTGCTGGCAACTACAGCCATTACGAAGCGCGAGAGAGTGAATGGGCATCTCTTCTAGCGACCTCGACCTGCACGCAGAATGTGACTCTTTTCAATGCAACAACTCCATGCTTCATTAATACCACTGAGAATCTCATCTGGATACGCCTTCCGCACTTTTCAGGCACGGGACCGAGCGTTAGCGGGAGCGTTGTCGCCGCTGCTCCGAGCAGCAGTTCAAGCAGCAGTTCATCAGGAAGTGGAAGTGGAACAGGTGATACTGGCTTCTGGAAGACAACTATTGCATACGACAGTAAGGAACTTCAAGACTTCAGCAGCGTCTCCCGAGAGCTACGTGAGAAAGAACGCCTTCGTATTAAGATTGGCGGCAGTATTCACCATGTTGGAATTACCTCGTATGCAAGCAACCAGATTACGATTAATGTTTCCTCGGAACCGCAGAGCGCTACCTTGGCTCCTGGTGAATCTAAGAAGTTTGAGATAACGAATGATTCCTACTATGACATTGCAGTCATGCTTGTAAGCATTAATGCAACTACTAAGAGGGCCAACTTGAGCATTAGCTATATCCATGAAGAGATTATTGCACCTGTGAATGAGACTACCTCTGCTGAGACAAGTACGAGCACTGAAGGGAATAATACACCTGCAGCAAAACCAGAGAATGAGCGCTCCTCTGCAGGCATCATTACTCTAGTTGTAATTATACTGGTTATTCTTCTTTGCATCGGTATTGCATTTAAAGTGCGAGAGACACAATCTTTGAGAACACGCGTCAAAATCAAACAGGAAAGCAGAAAGATAAAAGTTCACTAGGAACACTTAAAAACTCTCCCTTGCCTGAAACTTGATGCAGTATTACTCTCCACGGCTCTTCATCGATAAGGCAACGCCTCCCTGGCTGATCTTTGCTGCAGCTTTATTGATATTACTCATCGGAATAATCTCCTCATTGAGTGTGCTGACGAAGATAGGTGGATTTATTATTGGATTTTTTATCTTGTTCTGGCTCATTAGCTTTTGGTTTAGGTATCGTGAACACTGAAAAGACTTAAATAGGCTGTTTTGTCCTGGGAGGCATGATTAAGAATGGAGATAAAGTTTCGCTAGATTATGAAGGGCGTCTAGAGACAGGCGAGATATTTGATTCTTCTAAACACGGTGATCACTCTCATCCTTTAGAGTTTCAGATAGGCTCAGGACAAGTGATTCCTGGATTTGAGAAAGCTGTCCTAGGCATGCAAGTTGGACAGGAGAAAGAATTTACACTAAAGCCTGAAGAAGCATACGGAATGCCTGATGCTGCTCGAGAGAAACAGATTCCTCGTACAATGCTGCCGCCTGAACAGGAACCTAAGGTAGGCATGATGTTAGTTATGCAGACCCCTGATGGAAAGCAGGTGCCTATGCGTATCAGTAGAGTTGATAAAGAGAACATTACGCTGGACTTGAATCATCCGCTTGCAGGTAAGACTTTGGTGTTTAAAGTTACGATTCTAAAGATCAATTAATCCTCATCTGATAACCATGCAGTAGTTCCCCAGATAATGATAAGACTGATAATTGTAATTGAGAGTGAAGAGAGAATGCTGAGCCCTGTTGTATCCTGCACATGAGTTATGAGTTGAACTATGCGCTGGGTGCTGTCAAAGAATGTTTGTCTCCAGGAGAACGCAATGGTAAATCCTAGCGTGACTACAATTAAGAGGCGCAGTTGCGCCTTGAATTCTTGCTTGAAATTCTCGCCACCAAATAAAAACCTTTTTATGTGCTCTCGCATGCGCTCTTCTACCCATATTATACTGGTGTGCTTAAATGTTTTTCCTAAGCAAGATTTATAAATACTATTTATGATAGAGAGGTATGAAAGGTGATACATTTAGGTCGAGCATGCTTCTGATTCTGCGTTTGTATCTTGCGTTCGTCTTTCTCTGGCATGGAATTCCAAAACTTCTTGATATCGCTGGAACTATGGGTTTCTTTGTTACGCTTGGTCTGCCTGGTTTTGTAGGCATCGTTGTAGGTATTGTTGAAGTGCTCTTTGGAGTGTTCATGCTTCTGGGTTTCTGGTTCCCTGTTACACCTTATATCCTTAGTGCAGTCATTGTCGGGGCTCTGGGTCTTGCCCAGATTCCTGGAGCAGTCTTAAGAGGATTTGGCGCAGGCATTGAACGAGACATTCTTATCTTAATCTCGTTAGTGGTCTTGGCTGCTTTTGGCCCTGGAAAAGCTGCACTACGCCGATCGTAAAAGAAAGCGAAATGCTTAACTATGCTTATGTTCCCGAGCAATGCTGATGGTCTTGCGCATACCTTAAGGTTTAAAATGGGTCTTTTTCTCTTTAGAGTATGAAACAGCACCAGCCTGGCTTGTTTACACAAATGGGTAACGAGCTGCACTCTTACAACCATTGGACGAAGCTACTCCATGCAGCCCATATAGTGCTAGCTGCTGCTTTGCTCTTATATCGAACTAAGATGAAACAGCGAACGGCACATCGATAACAAGTAAATGTGTATCTTCCCTTGGTTGAAAAGTGAGCAATGGTTCATCATACACTTCTATGCTGTCCCCTTCGCGCACCAGTTCCCCTGTAATTAAGCAGGAACCTTTTATGATGAAGCAAAAGACCCCTCGATCTGTTCTGGTAACGTACTCGTGTACACTTCCTGCTACCAGCTTGCCAAGTAAAAGCTTTGCGTCTTGATGAATTAAAAGCGCGCTTCGCTCACCTGTCCCAGAACAAACTACTTGAAGTTTGTTCTTCTGCTCTGTATTCTTAAGAGTCTTGGAGGAATAAGATGGAGTAAGATGTGATGAACCTGGTTCAATCCAAATTTGTAAGAAATGAACTGGATAATCTTTTGAGCCGTTTAGCTCACTATGCTGGATACCTGTACCGGCAGACATTACCTGCACTTCTCCTGGCTGTAGAACGCCTTTATTGCCAGCAGAATCATTGTGTGCCAACTTGCCTGAGAGTACAAGAGAGACTATCTCCATGTCCCGATGAGAATGCATGGAGAACCCCTTGCCCGGGGCAATAGTGTCTTCGTTGACAACCAGCAATGCGCCGAACTTTCCGCGCTTTGGATTTTGATAGCTATTAAAGCTAAATGAATGCTTACTGAATAACCATGCTGTCTTCGTAATGCCTCGCTCAATAGATCTCTGAATAAAACGCATTGTCACCTCGCTCTGTCATTTCAACACGCGTGTATTTAAGATTATCGTTCAGCATCTTGCTAAAGCGAGCCGAATCTTTCGCTCAGATGCTGTCTCTGTGTCTTCGATAAAGAAGGAGTACTCTGATTGAGTATGCACGAGCATAACCTGCGCAGCACTGCCGGAAAGATGACGGTAAGTTCGAAGAGAGAATCCTTCCAGCTTGCCTGAAGCATCTGGCGCAAGAGAGAACCCTTTCTGTTGATACCATTTATCTAAATAGAGGTATAGTATAGGGGGTGCACAGGATAGTGAAAGATTAAAGTATACTGTGTGATGACTTAAGTCTTGTTCATTTTTTCTGACATGCGCTCTGAAATGTGCTGCACATTCCAAGGGGAGAGATGAGGAATACATTCTATCTCTCACAGATATTCTGCCTGCTCGGTAACATTATCTGTATCAAATGAAAGAAATGGCGGGAATTCAGACGAGAAGGCGTATCCTTCAGGAAACATACTATCAAGTTTCTTCTTAAGCAGGTTTTCTTGCTCTGGTTTGCCTGTAAAAAGAAACATGGAGGAATCTTCCCGCTTGGAATAATCTGATACAACTGGATACGTAGCGCGCTGGAATGTGCCATGCCAGGTCTCCTCTTGAAGAGATTCTCTGAGAGCATGTGCTTCATGAAGACTAATTCGTGGAAAGAATTCAAGGATAGATACTGAATTGCCTTTAGCAAGAACAACTATCTCATCAATGACCTGAATATCTCTCTTTCTAAGAATGTTCTTTGGTGGAATCATCCCTCCATGAGGCCCATGATAAGTCACATGAGCAAGATACCCTTCTTGTAGGTTCTCCTGTGCTTGAGGTGCGCCTAGCGCAACGCTTTTCTCTCCTAGTAGACAAACCAGTCCTGCCTGCTCTAATTCTCGCTGTAATCGGGGACCAGGAAAATGATTCAAGAAAAGTCTATATTGCCGGTTCATAGGAATGCTGTTTATACTGTCTTTTTATATCTTTCGTTGCCAGTTTTCTATGCATAACCGCAAAGTTTTTAAGGCATGGTGCAACGAGAGCTCTATGAGAATCATTGCTCCTGAAGGTACTTTGGAGGGAATCTTGCCGTATGAATTCCAGATAGCAAGAGACGAGCGATTGCCTCCTGTACGAGATCCTACAACTGCTATTGAATTACAGGTGTTATTGAGCGGGCTCATTACACAGAACTCGCGCGCACGAGAGCAGGCAAGGGAACGTACAAGTGAACTGTCTGTATTTGATCGAGTTAGAATGAAAGAGGCGATCTCTACATTTGCTCCTGCTTTTCAACCAGCACTTCGAACTGCATTTAGGCCATATCGTGTCGGCTTGGATGCGGAGGATTTTGCTCTGCCTCTGGAAACTAGAGAGTATGCCCAAGGTACTCCTCTTTTTATCGAAGGGGAAAGAGGGCATGAGGCATATGCTGTCCGCAGAGGTCGTATCGCAATACTCAAGGAAGGCAAATGCTTGCATACATACTCTCCTGGAGATGTTTTCGGTGAATATGCTCTGCTTTTTGAAACACAACGAACTGCGCATGCTATATCTCTTCTGCCTGCGCAAGTCGCAGTTATCGATGCAGCGCTCTATTATGAAACACTTCGCGGAAGAAATGCTCAACAGGTTAAAGATGAAATTATTCTTGCCCGAAAACGGCTTGCTGACGCGCGCCTTGACTCCACAATGCTCCTCAGAGAAGAGATCTTCGATTTACTCATTGCCTTGGAAGCTGAAGCAGAATAGAAAGTTAGGGAGCATTTATCTCTTAAACGAACGTAAATTTGTATGGGGATTAGCTATCTTCAGCCCATCTTCCATCATAACTGCTGGATAAAGTGATACCTCTCAAATTATTCATCTCTTGGGGTGGCTTTTTAGCATTAATTCTATAGTATTGTACGGGACAGTATATTTCCCAATGGTGTAATGAAGCTGTTCTGTTTAGATGTTTAGGTATATGCTTTAGAAAAGTCGAGCTATCATTCCTACCTATGGCACTACTTGCACAACCCTTGGTCTCTCTACCCAAACGGGTTTCTCCACTTTCTCACCCAAGAAATATGCATTTGCGCCACGAGGTGGTTGTTCTTCTGCCATTTTTTGGAGGGTCTCTTCAATATATTCGCAAACTTTTCTTCTTTTTGCTGTATTCTGCCCAGGTTCAACATACAAAGCACAGATATACTCATTTGTGCCAAAATTTAAAAGATTAGATTCACCAATAGGTCTTGCTCGAGAAGGTATCTTAATTAAACGCCTAACTTTCATAAAACCCTCACTTATTACTTATTAATAAAGATTATTGTAGTCGGGCGCGTTCGGCGCTTCGCGCCTCCTTAATATTGCAGCTATTTTTTCTAAGAATTGGGGCAAAAACTCATTTTTTAACAAACTCCACGAAAGGTAAATGTTCAAACTTGCTATCACCTGTCAAAAACTTGAGATTATTCCTCTTTGAATATATAAAACCAATGCAGTCTGTATATGAAAAGTCTTGTTTTTTATGCTCTTTTCTAAATTTTATTGCTTCTTTTAGAGTTTCGTCATCTATTTCTACAACATTCTCTCTAAATTTTGAATAAACCTCGTCTGCCTTTTCTTCTCCATAGTCTAATGAAGACGACCAGTATATTTCTGCCAGATTAAAAAGGGTTAAAACAATATCTTCTTCTGAATAAGGCAGATACTTTGGATTATTCTTTACTATTTCTATTATTGCATAACTATCAAAGAAATACCTTAATCCCATCCCTTCCTTGCCTCTTGTATTATCTCTTCAGTGGGCTTCTTCCAATCTTTCAATAGTCCAAAAACATCTTTAACTTTCAATCTCCTGCTCTTTTCAACCTTAAACTTTACCCTTTCATTTTCTTTTATCTTTTGCTTTTCGACAATATTTGCAGGTATAACCACGACTATTGAATTTCCCCATCTTCTTGTTGTTGTTTCTATTTCCATGATACAATAATGATACGGAAGTATTTATATTTTTCGGCTTTCTTTTATCTTAAAGTCTTAGGAAAATTTAGCTTAGAGAAGAGGGTAATCTTCCTCTCTTATTAATTCGGATGGGGCTTTTTCTGTTTTATGTGCTAACTGTCTTTCTAAAAAAGAATTTAATAGCTTGTGTACCTCATGATCGTTTGCTTCTCTGTCATCTAAATGTTTGCCCACCACTAGTAAATCTGAATAATTATCTGGGATAAATACCACTCGAAGCGTAAGAATTCCAGAACTGGGTTCTCCTCTCCCTTCAAATTGCCTAATTTCTGTGACTTGATACATGGGATTTTCAGGATCGTAGGTAGTGTTATGAAAATACCTCCCAATTACCTGTCCATTTCCTAAAAGTTGCAAGAGGGTTTTGTGGATAACGCCCATAAGATCTAGTATTAAAGATCTAGTATTAAAGATCTAGTATTAAAGATCTAGTATAAAAATAGTCTATTTAAAGATTATTGTGGTTGTTCTTTTGAATAATATTATGTGGAATGAAATGGGCATTAATGCGAACTTTTAGAGTTCTTGGATATGCATGAGATACAGTCCAACTGCCCAGCGAAGTAGGCCTGAGAAAGCAAGAACTAGGATACCTAGTATAATTGCAACAACTGCGCCGATGGTTATGGATAATAGGGCCATATAAGTATAAACCCGAAGAGAGGAGGTTTAATTGAAAGAGGGTAATTAAACGTCCTCTCCTGGGAAAAAGGGGTAGAATACTAAAGAGTTTGAGATATAAAAGAAGATGTAGTCTAACAAAAGACATCTTAAAGGGCGAACTTGTTGTAATAGACGGATTTAAATACTTCGTGTGCATCCGATGTGTATGGAGAATACACAAATATCTGCTCGTGTTGAATTGAGTCAATATGCAAACAAAATACTTGCAGTTATTAAGGCAAAATATGGCTTAAAAGATAAATCTGAAGCAATTAATAAATTTGCTGATATGTATGGGGATGAGATTGTTGAAAAAGAGGCAAAAGATGAGTATATAAAAGAGATGATTGAGGGTGTGAATGAGTATATTAAGAAACATGGGCACAAAAGTATGGGTGGTAAAGAACTAGATGAATTATTTGAGGTATAAATGTTTGACTTTGATTTGTCTGATAACTTAAAGCTTAAAATAAAGAAACTTGTTAAGAAAGACAAGAAAAGAGCAGAGATTATTTATAAAAAAATTAAGGAAATAATTAATAACGACGCTGAAACAATAAAAAGATACAAGAATTTAAGGCATGATTTGAGTGACTTGAAAAGAGTTCATATTGACAAGTCATTTGTCCTTACTTTTAAGGTTGATTTAACAAATAATTTTATTCTTTTCTGGGATTTTGATCATCATGATAATGTTTATTGATCTAGACAAGATTATTGCCTTTAGAAA
>JACPXY010000007.1 GCA_016196285.1 Candidatus Pacearchaeota archaeon
GCCATCAAGGATTGAAAATCCTTGAGGTTTGGATGCCGAGAGAACTTTCAGTTCTCGGGCACAGAAAATCTACTAGATTTTCTCGTGCTCAAGGAACTACCACACCATAAATGGTGTGGTTTTCGTCAAGTTCCTTGACATAACGTTTATATAGAGCGCACCGTTGGTGCTTATATGAAGAGGTTTTGGCCAGCCGTCTTATTTGTCATTTTTTTAATGCTTCCAGCCGTCAATGCATTTCATTTTGCCGAGTGGAATACTCCTTCGTGGTTCAGCAAGTATTCTTGGAAGCCAAATCCAGCAAGAATCGTAGAAACACCGCCAAGCTCTTGTATTGATTCAGACAACGGGAGAGATTATTTCCAGCAAGGTGCAGTCACCCTAGATTTTAAGAAGTCAGTAGATTTATATGGAGATCGTTGTCAAGATTCATTTATTCTCATTGAGTATCTATGTGCAGACAATGAGGTGCAGGAAGACCCATACAGGTGCGAAGCAGGCTGTTTTAAAGGCGTATGCATTAATCCACAGCAGGACGATTCAGTTTTTCTTGCAGACGAGCTTGCTGCCCAGTGCGGTTCCTTTGAATTTGCATCACCTCGCAATGCCTACGCTTCAAGCGACTATAGCGAGTTCGCGGCATTGAATGCAATTGACGCTGATGCAAACACACACTGGTTCGGAAATGCATCAAGCGCTTTCCCGAAATGGATTGTCTTAGACCTAGGAGAAAGTAGGTGCATTGATCAGATTGACCTTTATTTTTTTAGGAGCGACTTGCCTCTTATTGCCTCGATTCAAGCCTCGAATGATGCAATTCGCTGGAAGACAGTGCTTCCAGAACAGTCATTCACAAACTCCACAACTCTCGGGATTGTCTTAGAGAGTACAGCTCTTGCGAGGTATATCAGAGTCTATGAGACTTCAGGAAAGAGACCGTTCGGTTCTTTAAGTGAGATCAGAGTTCGGTCAGCGCAAGCTCCAGACATTACTCTAGTAGAGTTCAGTGTTAGTGATGCACAAAGTATTCCACTACCTGATACAGCACTTAATCTTTACTCAGCTCAGAATAGCCTTCTTGCACAAACAACAACGAATGCATCAGGCTCTGCAATTCTTGCAATCTCCGATAAATCATCACTGACGCTCATGTGCAAGCCAGTAGAGGAGGCGCATGCATAAATCACTCATATTCTTTGCAGGTATCTTTATTATGTTCTTATTCTCCACAAGTTCAAATACTTCTGCACAGTATACTATTGCCTCAACGCCTGGTGAAATTGATAACTGCACAACATTAGATACAGCTGGAGTGTATATTCTCAACAGGACACTGCCAAACCGTGCAGAACCTTCATGCTTTAATATAACCGTAAACAATGTTTGGTTAATAGGCTTGAACCATACCATCACCATTGACGGAGAAGATACCAGCGCTCTTTACGGCATCTTTGCGAGAAATGTGACGAATGTCAGCATCCACAACTTAACTGTCAGCGACTATGCGTCTGCAGGCATATTCTTTAACATGACCAACAACTCGATAATTGATCGAGTAGTCGCGTCAAGCAATGGAGTTGGAATCTCCTTGCTGCTCAGCAACAACGTCACAATAATCAATGTTAGTCTAAATGGTAACAACCCTTCAGGCATAGGTATGATCGTCAACTACAGCCATCACAATATACTCTCAAATATTAGTACTGATAATAATGGAGCATATGGCATACACCTCTTCAGGTCACTCAACCTTACAGTGAGAGGCATTCGTGCAGGGAGTGACGACTCATATTCAATAGTGCTCACTGAAGTAAATGACAGCAGATTCATTAACAATTCAGGCAATAGTGCAACAGCAACATTCTATTATCTACTAACCAGAAGCCATTTCAACACTTTTCAAGGAGATGTTGTCAGCTCCCAAGGAGGAGCCTACTCATTCTCTTCAAGTACATATAACAATGTCACTAACAACTCAGGAGGGGGAGGAGATGGAAATGCAGTCTCTCTGACATCAAGCCACTTTAACTACTTCGCGAATAATACTTTTACAGGAAATGCAGCAGAGGTAGCAATCATCCTGACCACAAGCAATAACAACACCTTTGAAGATAATAACTTAAGCAGTAGCGAAGGAGCGTTTTCAATAAGTGGCAAGAATAATCGGTTTATTCGAGAGAAGATACTTGACACAGTCTCAGACGGCGTCTCAGCAAGCTACGCAATAGACCTCTCAGGTGCGTCAGAGAATAATACTTTCATTAATCTTACTGTCTTGCGAACAGCAGGTAATTCGTACGACTTGCGAATTGCTGCTGCAATCAACAGCACAGAATTCATTGACACTAATCTTGCAAATTACACCTTTGGAGCAACAGGAAATACTTATTACACTCGTAAGACTAACCTTGGGGAAGTGCGCTATACTTCAAGAGTAACTGGTTCAGGCACGAATCTCAGCACTCATGCCAGAATTAGCTCAAATTCAGTCATAGTTGATTCTTCATTTTCTGGATTTAACAAAGCAGCAAACATCTCTCTATTCAATCTGGCTACATTCAGTGATCCGGCTATTCTCCGAGACGATGTAGAATGCTCCTCAACTATTTGCACAGCAATCACTTCATTGAATGCAGGCAACGTCACCTTCCAAGTCACAGGTTTCAGCACATATGCTATTGGTGAACGCCCAAGCACAGGCGGAAGTAGTAGCGGAGGAGGTGGAGGAGGTGGAGGCAGCATACCTTCAGAGCCAGCAGATACCGCGCCTGAAGAAGAAGAGCAGAATGAAACACTCCCTATAGGTTCGTGCACTGATTCTGATGGAGGATTAAACTATAATGCTCCAGGAGTCGTTACTCAGATGAATGAGCAAGGCGCATCTTCATCGTATACTGATGCATGCATCAATAGCACTATGCTCCTAGAGTACGCATGTACTAATACACAAGTTTCCTCAGAGAATCACGCATGTGAAGGCACCTGTACAAACAGTGCATGCAAGGCGAGACAGATACCTCTCAATAAGACTATGCCTTTGATTATCGGCGAGAAAGCAATTGCAGGCGCATCAGGTGCAGGAAGTGCAGGTGTAGGAGGAGAAGCAGGAAAGTTCTGCGGTGTGTATGCTATTCAGTCTCCCACCCGAGCCAGTGCAAGCAGCGTTTCAGATAAGTTCAAGCCAGGAAATGCAATCGACGGAGATTCTGAGACTAGATGGCATGGAGATCCGCGGGCAGAATACCCTAAGTGGATAGCCATAGATCTTGGCGAAGAGAAATGCATTAAAGCGCTTGACTTGTTCGTCTATCAATGGGATATACCTCTTACTGCAGATATCCAGGTCTCAAATGACCAGAAGACATGGACTACAGTCATCTCAGGTCTTGTCTTAACACATCCACGGACAATCGCCCTCGAGCTTCCGCAAGTCATTGTTGCAAGGTATCTCAGAGTCTATGAGACTTCAGGAAAGAGACCGTTCGGTTCTTTAAGCGAGATAACTCTGCATGCGGCTGCATACACGTCAAATCAAGATGAAGCGCGCTCATTCACCCTCGCAACTCGCTCATCAGCAGGTCTGCTTGCGCAGGTTCCAGTAACTCTTTTCACTCAAGACACTTCATCAAGTACTGCAACAAACCTCTCAGCAACTCTTCAGATACCGCTCAATGCGCTGACGAAAGTTCAGGTGAGCTGCCCTGTTAATTGAAGATGAACAAAAGAGAGAAGTTCATAGCGGAATCTTTATAAACCGTTCTCTATCAGATGTAGCATATTAGCAGGTACAAGCTGAAACAAACCTTGATACCTTAAACTCGTAAGAGTTTGAGGGACTGAGAATAAGATTCTCAGGAAACTCCTGCACTCGTTATACTAAACTTACAATGGCAAAGACAGATAAGACAGAAGACTCGAAGACTGCAGATGCAGCTACTGAAGAGAAGGAAGTCAAGAAAACGCGAAAGAAAGCTGACGCAGAAAAACCAGAAACTTCTGATAAGAAAGCGAAGCTCGCAAAACTGCTTGAGAAAGCAAAGAAATTAGAAGGAAAAGTCGAGGAAGTCAAGGATGTTGATCTAAAGAAGCAAGTCAAGCCAGAAGATGAGGAAAAGAAAGACACGCTCGTACCGATGGAAGATTATCTTAAGGCATCCATCCATTTAGGCACGCGAGTCATCACACCAGATATGAGGCAGTATGTATATCGTCGCAGGGCAGATGGTCTCGCGGTATTCAACACAGCACTATTGGATGACAAGATTCGTGCAGGTGCAGCATACCTTGCGCAGTTTGCGCCCGAAGAAATCATCATTGTATGCAAGCGCGAGGCAGGATGGCACGCAGTAAAGAAATTTGCAGAGACGACAGGTATTCGTGCTTTCACCAAAAAATATCCTGCAGGCATATTGACGAATACCAATCTTGAGAACTTCTTTGAATGCAATCTTGTCTTTATCTGCGATCCATGGCTCGATAAGAACGCATTGCAAGATGCTAACAGAATCCGCATTCCTGCTTTGTCCATCTGCGATACCAATAATTTCACTGCAGGCATCACCCAGATTATTCCTGGAAACAATAAGTCTGCAAAATCACTCGGTATTATCTTTTATCTGCTTACGAAGATTTATGTAGAAGCACGAAAGCTCGATAAGAAGGTCCCTCCAGTCCAAGAATTCATTGACAACTGGGATACTTTACTCCCGCCTAAGTAAGATTTATTGTTTTCTAATACCTCAAGGTCTTGTTCTGATGCCCTATGGTCTTGCCATAGGGTTCTTCACTAACCGCTTCTCGCGCGTCTTTCTATGAGCGATTCGACTTCTGAGAGGAAAACTCTCTCGGGAAGGGTGGACTGATGCCGAATGGGCCAAAGCGACTGTTGCCTTATGGAATTTACCAGATCAAGAAGTAATTCACTATGCAAGTTTCAGATCTGAGG
This sequence comes from Candidatus Pacearchaeota archaeon, assembly GCA_016196285.1. Classification (GTDB taxonomy): domain Archaea; phylum Nanobdellota; class Nanobdellia; order Pacearchaeales; family GW2011-AR1; genus SICV01. The sequence goes on from JACPXY010000007.1 coordinate 4,946, forward strand.
TCAAGAGATATTTCTCTGTTGCCGGCCGATTATTGAAAGTCGAAACGAATCTTCGGGCGCGAAGATGGGATGAGCGTAGACAAGAGTGCTGTATATACCTTCGACCATACTCATAGGTCACAGAATTAGTCAGATATCATAGTACTCTTCCAGCAAAATTACAGTAATTTCTCCTCGTAAATCTAGAAACATTTAAATACCCTCGCGGTGAGGATTCATTACTTTACGATGTTAACGTTAATGAGTGCCTTACTGTTAAACGTCGATACTCTACACAGAGTGCTCGACATCGCATAGTAAGGTATGAGGTATGCGAGCGATAGTTATACTTCTTATAGTCAATGATGCTTTAATGTATCGTTGACTAGGTAGAGAAAGTTTACTCTTTCACTACAATCCAACATAGACAGTCGTCGGAGGATATACGAGTGCCGTTACATTTCTCTTAAATATGTAACAATATCATATCATAATGATAAATCCAGTTTATCCTGCTGGCGGCTGCGGCTATCTGGTTTGCACTTAGACATGCAAGTGTTTTCTTTTGTTCGCAAGAATAGGAGAAACGCGAACTGCTCAGTAACACGTAGCTAACCTGCCCTCAAGCCTGTGATAACCTCGGGAAACTGAGGCTAATAACGGATAGATGACGTTCTCTGGAATGATTCGTCGTCGAAAGTTTGCGTGAGGATGGGGCTGCGGCTGATTAGGTTGTTGGCGGGGTAAAAGCCCACCAAGCCGATGATCAGTAAGGGCCTTTAGCGAGGAAGCCCTGAGAGGGAATCTGAGACACTATTCCCAGCCCTACGGGGTGCAGCAGTCGGGAGAATTTTGCAATGCGCGAAAGCGTGACAGAGCAAGCCAGAGTGCTTTCCTATAATTGGAAAGCTTTTGTGCGATCTAAACATTCGCGCGAATAAGGACTGGGAGAGACTGGTGCCAGCCGCCGCGGTAATCCCAGCAGTCCAAGTCGCAGCCACATTTGTTGGGTCTAAAACATCCGTAGCTTGCCTTTCAAGTCTCATGTGAAATCGGGCCTCTTAAGGGTCCGGCGTGCATGAGATACTGTAAGGCTAGAGACCGGGAGACGCAGTGAGTACGTATAGGGTAGCGGTAAAATGTGTTGATCCTATGCGGACTAACAACAGCGAAGGCACGCTGCGAGAACGGTTCTGACAGTGAGGGATGAAGGCTAGGGGCGCAAAGTGGATTAGATACCCATGTAGTCCTAGCAGTAAACACTGCACACTAAACATTGGGGCCTCTTCGAGAGGTTTCAGTGCTGTAGCGAAGGCGGAGAGTGTGCTACCTGGGAAGTATAGTCGCAAGACCGAAACTTAAAGGAATTGGCGGGGAGACACTACAACGGGTGACGCGTGCGGTTTAATCAGAGTCTACACCGTGAATCTCACCAGGAGCGACAGCAGTATGAAGGTCAGTCTAAAGGGCTTACCTGACACGCTGAGAGGAGTTGCATGGCCGACATAAGCCTGTGCCGTGAGGTGACTTGTTAAATCAAGTAACAGGCGAGACCCCCGTGTTTAATTTCTACGATAAGAGCACATTAAACAGACTGCCTTGGTAACAAGGAGGAAGGTGGGGGCGATGTTAGGTGAGTACAGCCCGAATCCCCTGGGCAACACGCGCGCGGCAATGTCACATTCAGTGAGATGCAACTCCGAAAGGAGAAGCTAATCTCATAACGTGTGGCCTAGTTCAGATTGAGGTTTGTAACCCAACCTCATGACGTTGGAATCCGTAGTAATCGTTCGTTATCAGCGAACGGTGAATATGTCACTGTCTCTTGCACACACTGCCCGTCAAACCAACCGAGTTATGCTTTGGTGAGGATTTTCGAATACGAACCTCGGTATGACAAGGTAGGTTAAGTCGTCACAAGGTATCTGTAGGGGAACCTGCAGATGGATCACCTCCTAAAATTTTCAAAATTATCGACGAGACTAAGTATTACGCCCTCTCCCAGTTAATTGTTTCATTTTAATGACAATGACAAAAGAAATCATATTTATAAGTGAGGTGAAAACACATGAGTTAGCATCTCAACTCGATGCTAATGACAGAATAATACTGGGTCCTCTACGACGGCATCGAGAAACGATTTATATCACCATTGACGACGATTCTCGCTATCAGTTACATGCACCAGCAATCGGATCAAATACAATTCGATATGAACGTGTGCAATAAATAATAATCACGGGCTCATCGTTCAATGGTAGGATAGGTCGTTTGCAACGATCGGATTCGGGTTCGATTCCCGATGAGTCCATTTCCATGATTTGCGGAGCAAATCATGATGAGAGATA
>JACPXY010000016.1 GCA_016196285.1 Candidatus Pacearchaeota archaeon
ACTGGTGTTTTCAGCTTTGAGGATGCGTATGCGTATGCATTTTCTTGGTTCAAGGATGAATCATACGGATTAATTGAGGAGAAATATTCTGAGAAAGTTTCTGGGACTGCGCGAGATATCAATTTTGAATGGAAGGGAAGCAAACAGCTCTCTGACTACTTCAAGATAGAGATAAGCTTCAAGACTGAGGTAGTAGGCCTTACTGATGTGGAAGTTGAGATTGACGGCAAGAAGAAGAAATCAAACAAGGGCAAGATTATGATTGATATCAAAGGTGCGCTGGTGCGCGACCCTGACAGCAAGTGGGATGTCTCTCCATTCTACCGCTTCATCAGGGACTTGTACAATAAATACATTATTCCCGGAAGAGGTGAGGCTATGGAAGGACTTGTGATGAGTGATGTGCAAAATCTCAAGGAAAAACTCAAACTCTTTTTCGAATTGTCTGGCAAGCGGTAGGTTTGCAACACAAATATTTAAATAAGTGGGGAGGCAGGTGAGAGTATGAAAAAGGGCTGTATTTTTATTATGTTTCTCCTGTTGCTTCCTGCAATACATGCTCTAGAAGTAACGAAAAGCGATAAAGGCTCTGTTGTTATCTCTGAACTTGGGAATCCTGCTGTTTATGAATTTGCTATCCGCTCTCCTGTGCCCGATACTCTCGAGATTTACTCGCTTGTCGGCATTGACTTCTCGCCACGCGGCACGTTCGATGTTTCTTCAGGCACCACAAAACTTGAAGTTAGCGTGTATCCGAGCAAAACCTTCAAGGATAGGCCAGGAAATTATGTAGTCGAGTATTTTATCAAAGGTAATCAAGGTATGTTCAGAGATACCCTTGAATTTAAAGTAGTCTCCTTGGCTAATACGATTGCGCTGATTCCCGAAAATCTGCATCCTGATGATGAGATGCTTGAAGTACAGGTCAAGAATATTCAGAATACCCTGCTTACCGATGTCACAATTACATTCTCCTCTGAGTTTGGGATGAATCAGAAGATACTTTCTTTGCAGCCTTACGAAGGAGTGAATGTATCGTTGCCGATAGACAAGGAGAAAAGTTCGCGGCTTCGCGCAGGGACGTATATCTTAACCGGAGAGATTGCTCTTGGAGAAGCAGAGGCAAAGACGGAGGGAGTAATTACTTACTTGGAGAAGCAGGGAACCTCACTAACGAAAACAAGCGAGGGCTTATTTATTAGAAAGACCAGCATCACCAAGAAAAATGAGGGTAATGTGCCTGTTGTTGACAGCATTGAAGTGCAGAAAGATATCGTTTCTCGGCTGTTTACCAGCTATTCATTGGAGCCTGAGAAGACAGAGCGTTCTGGATTAATAGTAAGGCATACATGGAGTAAACAGCTTCAACCTGCTGAATCATGGGTATTGCTAATTAAGACTAACTATACCTTGCCCTTTATTCTAATTATATTGATTGTTGTTGTTGCATTCCTTGTGCATGTATACACTATGACGCATGTGCGCGTGGAGAAGCGAGTATCATATGTCAAGACAAAGGGCGGAGAGCTTGCCTTAAAAGTGCGCTTGTCAGTGAAGGCACGCAGACATGTTGATAGAATACAGTTGATTGATAGATTGCCTGGTATGACTCAATTGTATGAGAAGTTCGGCATTAAACCTGACAGAATTGATGCATCAACACGTAGATTATTCTGGAACATCCAAAGCTTGCAGGCAGGAGAGGAGCGCGTGTTTAGCTACATTGTGTACTCAAAGATTAATATTGTCGGCACATTTGAGCTGCCGGCAGCAACTGCATTGTATGAAGTAGATGGGAAGATGCATGAAGTGCTCTCAAATAGGGCTTTCTTTGTTGCTGATACTGCGCAGGGCGAGTAAGCACCATAATCATTAAATAATGCATCAGGGAGATTAAATATTATGACTTGGGCATTCTCTCCTCTTAATTATCGTCATACTGAAAGATGTCCAGTCAGCAATGACTTGTGGGTTGAACTTGATGGAAATGAGAATGTTCCTGTCTCTTGTGATAAACGGTTTTACCATCCTACGAAACGCGCACAGAAAGAATGGCCTGCGATGCTGAATGCAGTGTACGGATTGAAAGAAGATGTTTTCTATAATCCTGCAATAACTGGTCTGATTAATGAGGTTACTCCTGAGATGATTGAGAGTTTCCGAAAGACTATGTTTAAGGGAATTATAGATTCGAGAACCAAGAAACCTTGGGAGCCTCCTGCAACGCTTTCTGTTGAGTCCTATCTTGAGATGCGAAGAAACAGTATCTATGCAGAACATGCAGCAGGCAGAACTCTGCTTATGATGGGAGCTCAGGAATCACCTGAAATTACACTGAGTGAGTGGGAAGAGCGCCTTGTACAGTGGAGACCTGACTACGGATTCCTTGTAGACCATCGACAACAAACAGAATTTCTTGCGAGACAACCAAAAGATTCAGCTGCACTGAAGCATGAGGTTGTGAGGGAGTATCTATTCTGCATTCCTGCAGCACAGGATGTTATTCTTTCAGTAGCACAAGAACCGAATACTGACCGAGCCATCTGGGGACTTCGTAGAACTATGCACCTTGACTGGCCGTTTGATTGTCCAGGAAATACTTTTCTTGAGATCTTGGAGGAAACAAATATGAGTGTGCCTCTCTTTGTTGAACAGTTTAATGAGCTTGCGCAGAATCTAGAGGATCTATTGGCGCGATAATCTCGCCAGAGAATGATTTAAATATCCTCTTATTTTCCTTTCTTCAGCCCTCCATAGCTCAATGGTAGAGCACCTGGCTGTAGTCAATAAACTTTGAGAAAGTTTAACAAAGCGAGAGTTTTGTTAAGCAAACACTAAGCTGACTAGCGCAGATTTTCCTTCGGGAATCAAGATGAAGCGCGATCAGAGCATGTTCATGAGAACATGGCAGAACCCGGGTTACCCCAGTTCGATTCTGGGTGGGGGGATTTCTTCGTCATCCCAGTACCTTCAACTCTGCGAGATTGCAGGTGGAGGGATTTTTACTTTTCATTAATACCCTATAGCTTGCTTTTGGATAAAGCAATGCAATTAGGAAATTTAAGGACTAAGCAATAGATATTGTTAGCTGATGTCTGTAGATATTATGGATGAAGATATTCTTCTCTTCTTCTGATTACCTGTAGCTTGCTGCGGGGAGATTCACAATCTCAATTCTTCCCAGGATCTTCGCACGAGGGGAATTCTTCCTTAGTGAATCCAGTATCGCCCAAAGCCTTTTTTAATGCTAAAGCGAGGTTATCTTGAATGAATGCCTCATGCTGAGAGTGAATTATGCATTCTGTTGCTGCTTGTACTGTCTTCATTGCATGTTCTGCTAGCATAATCTCTGAAACATCTTTTATCACATAGGCTGCTTGTGGAGAATCAAAATTTTCAGCAAGCATAAGTACTTCTTTTGCGGCTTCCTGATAAGGTATATTCTTAAAGTGAATCTGAAGCGGACGAGAAAAGGTAACTTCTTGGCTTACCAAATACCTTAATGTTTTCTGCGAAGGGAGCTCAAAAGCAGGAGATAACGGTATTCTGGCGGCATATCCTATGCTTTCAATCTTCACAAGGAGGGTGCGATAGAATCGAGAATCCTTCTTAGAAGCAGTTACTCTTGAGAATACTTTGGCAGGCATGATTCTATGAAGCACATCAAGATAGCTTCTTCCTGCCTCAAGCGACACCTCGGGAATATGCTCCCGAAACGCCTTCAATAAGCCCTTGTCTTCTCCTCCAGCAAGGAGCTCGAGACCCGATTCTGTCAGCTTATCTCTTAGAATCTTCCAGAGATCTTGTTGACGATTCTCCTCTGAAGACGTTTCATTATTAACCAATGCTCGAGCTTGCGCTGTCAGATAGGTCATGACAGCATTATGAGTAGGCACTGCATAGCGGAATATTCTTAGAAGAGATACAGCCGGTTCGTCTCTCTTATCATTGAACTTGAATACTCTTCCTGACTTGACGAATAGCTCATCTGGTATTAGTTCTTTGTATCCTTGTGGAGACCTATATTCCATACAGTAAGTGAAAACAGGTTATTTTTAAGCCTTTCCCTCATCTATTTATGCATTAGCTTTTTCTTTACTTCTTTCTTTTCTTCCTTCTTGGATTATCCTGTAATAAGAATTATACTCAGGATTGATGAACATGCTCTTCATCAGCTCAAGCACCTGAAGCATCTCTTCTCTGTATTTCCTAGCAGATTCCTCAGACGAGTGAAGTAGACTTCGCTCTAAAAAGAGCCTTGTACTGTCCTGCTCGTGATGCAGGACCATTCTTGGCTCCCCTAAGAATGAAGGATTTGATGAGCCTGAACCATAATCAGAGATGATAAATCCATGACAAGAGTAGAGTGGCTGCGGTGCGTTGAAAACTATCTCATTGATGTTTTGCACTTTCTCAAACCCTATAAGTCCAGGTAAATATGCATAAAGCACATAATCGTGCTGGAAATCCCGGATAAGAGTACTTTTAGCTGGTATTGTTACGTGAGTTAATTTGAAATGCAGTTCGCTCCATTGACGATACTCTCTATATGTCCCTTCTATAATAGTATTGAGGGTGCGCTCTTCTGGAATGGATTTCTTTGCAGACATTTTTAAGTGAGAAACACATTAAATATGCAGAACTATAAAGAAAGATGTAGTTGTATTTCAGACAGCATCAGGTCCTATACTGTACTAGTTTTCCTGCCTGAATCTCCAAATCGTCTGCCTTTCGCAGATTTCTGATGGCAGCACTATTAAGTATATTGTAATGTTTGATAGTAGTTAAGTATTCTGGGATGAACCAGACTTCATCTTCTGCTGCAATCCAATCTAGATTATCAAATCTACTGAGATTGACCGGCTTTGAATATTTCCTGAGTGTCTTCATGCCTGTATCAGTGAAATACTCGTGGAAGTAGCTCATGATTAATTCCCTAATAGTTGTATAGATTGGTTCACGATATCTGAGAACTGCGTGATTCGTCTTGCTTAGTGCTCCCCATCTTCCTTTCTGCTTGAAGACTGCAATGACATGGTCAAAATCGTGCTTTGTTGCTTCTAAGTCCACTAGCAGAGGAGGATGACCGTGAAATCTAAGGATCGCTGCTGCCAAGAGCGCGCCTTCCATACAGTGTGCTTTCCTGCTCCTAAGAACCATGCGCGGCGACTGGCAAGTATCTCCTGATTCCTCAAAATTTATCTTCAAGATATTAAGAAAATCCTGTATCTTTGCAGGAGTATTCAGCTTTCTGAATACCTCTAACTCAGAATCAGAAAGATCGAAGAACTCTCTCTTAAACATAGGGCATTAAGTCACGAGGAGTATAAAACTGTTTGCTCGTATTACCTCTATCTGAACATAACAATGATTAAATATCCTTATGTGCCTGCTTCCACATGCTCATCAAACTCAAGCACCGAGGATTCTGGGGCGAAGTTAAGAGAGAAGAAGCTGTTTCTATCCACAATATTGTGCTGAAAGAAGACTTGCTGAATCCTGAAAAAGAAAGGATATCGATCTTCTTCAGGGGTGCAGGTACTTCAGGCATTCTCGAGCTTAAGCGTGAAGAGGCGCAGGCGCTGGCAAACAGCATCAAGCCAGCATTGCCGATGGTACAGGTCAAGAAAGCTGCGCCAACCGTAAGCGTGAAACGGGCGCGGCGCAAGCGCAGAACATAAGATTTAAAAACAGACTTTCTCTGGGAGAAATGAGGTGAACAGACCTCAGACTGTTTCTGAGACAAGAACACATGGCAGAGAAGATACGAGTATTCGTCAATGGTGCATCAGGAAGAATCGGCAGATTTGTGACTCATCATCTGGCACAGATGCCTGGAGTGTTCAAGATTGTGGGATTGAATGACCCTCTTGATAAAGACCCTGAAAAAAATCTTAGTAAATTCCTCCATAATCTTACCAGAAGAGACTCAACGCACGGTACACTAAATTGGGGAGATAGACCAGTGGCGCTCTTCCCTAGAGATAATAGTACCAAGACTACCTCTCTCTTCCTCAATCAAACTGTGATTCCTGTATATAATGAAGTTGACCTCAGAAAGATTCCGTTCAAAGAGTTAGGAGTACAGATTCTAGAGGAATGCTCTGGCTATTATGATGGAAAACTAGGTAATCCTCATGCCTTTCTCGAAGCAGGTGTTGAGCGAGTGGTGATGAGCTATCCTGCTAAAGTAAGAGATGTGACTTTGATTATGGGAGTCAATCATGATGCGTATGACCCTGAAAAGCATCGATTGATCTCGAATGCATCCTGTACAACTAAGGCAATGGCAGGTCCTTTGAAGATGCTTATGGATTATGGACTTGATATCCAATCAGTGCAAATGAACACAATCCATGCAGCCACTAATTCACAGCGCGTGCAGGATACTGGCGATGATGTTGGTGTTCTGAATACAATCAGCACCCATAAGACAGGCGCTGCAGAAGCATTAGCACAAGTGATTCCAAGCTTAGAAGGCAAGATGACTGGCATGAGCTATCGAGTGCCTGTTTCCGATGGGTCGTTTGCGCATATGTGTCTTGTAGCAAGAAAAAGGAGTCCGAATCTTGATGCTGATAAACTGAATAATTTACTTGATACAGTGGTTAGGACTGACTATAGATATGCAGGTAGAGTCGGCATGCATCATGGCAAGGAATTCGCAACCTCGGAATTTATCGGAGATACACGAAACTCAATTATCGTGCCATCAAAGACACAAGTGCATGCACTGGGAGATAATCTCTATCATATCAGTCTTGTCGCGGCGTATGACAATGAACGCGGGCCTCCAATGGATCAGGTGCTTTTATCTGAGCATATCGGCAGGCGCTCGGGATACTGATTGCTTTCTGCGTACAGTCTCTTTCAGGAACGCAAAGGTTTAAAAATGATTTAAGCGGTACTCGAATAACTAAATCGCCCCATACTTGTATGATTGCATACAAAAAAGAAGAAGAAGAATTCGACGAAGACCTCCTTGAAGAAGATGAGGATGAACTCGACGATGATGATGAAGACGAAGAAGTTGAAGAAGAAAACTGGTAATTTCTCTCTGTAGATATTATTCTTTTACACTTTACTCTTATTCTCTACTTTAAGTTTTGCTGTATGCTCTCTAGTGGAGTATACATAATCTTAAAAGAAGCTTTGGTTAGGCTAACGTTATGGGTGAACCTACTATTTCTGAAAATGTATCTAGAACATCTGGTAAAGACGCGCAGCGCAATAACATCTTAGCTGCACGGATTGTTGCAGATATTGTGAAGACTACTCTTGGTCCAAAGGGAATGGATAAGATGCTTGTTGATTCCTCAGGAGATGTGACTATAACTAATGACGGTGTTACTATCCTGGAAGAGATGGATATTGAGCATCCTGCTGCTAAATTGCTGGTTGATATTGCCAAGACACAGGAACAGGAGGTTGGAGACGGCACAACTACTGTTGCTTTGCTTGCAGGAAAACTGCTGGAACATGCAGAGGCCTTGCTTGACAAGAAGATTCATCCTACTGTTATAATTAAAGGATACCGGACTGCTGCTGAGAAGGCGCTGGCATTTGTGCATGAGCAGGCACGGCGTGTCGACAGCAAAGAGATGCTGAAGCAGATTGCAAAGACGGCCATGACTGGAAAGGGCGCTGAAGGCAATAAAGAGGCTCTTGCTGAACTGATTGTCCAGGCAGTAGAGACTGTTGCAGTAGGAAATGAAGTGTCACTTCCAGATATCAAGATTGTCAAACGAAAAGGAGAACATGTCGGACAGTCCGAGCTTGTGCAAGGCATTGTACTTGAGAAAGAGCGGGCGAATGCTGAGATGCCGTTGCGAATCATGAATGCATCTATCCTCTTAATTAATGTTCCTTTGGAGATACGGAATCCTGAATCTGAGACACGCATCTCTGTTTCAACACCTGAACAATTAGAGAGCTTCGTTGCAGCAGAAGAAAGATATCTGAAAGAGCTTACGCAGGGCATTATCCGTGCAGGCGCGTCTGTTGTCTTCTGCCAGAAAGGCATTGATGATGTTGCCCAGTATTACCTTGCGCAGGCAGGCATTCTTGCATGCAGGCGCGTGCCGAGATCTGACATGGAGAAGATTTCTCGAGCAATATCTGCGCCTATCATCTCAAATCTGAATGAGATAGGAAATGAGTTCCTTGGCAATGCAGAATACGTTGAGGAAATACGGAAAGGAGATGAATCTTTCATTTACATTCGCGGATGCAGAAATCCACGATCAGTGACTATTGTAGTGCGAGGAGGGAGCGAGCATGTGCTTGCAGAGACTATTCGGGCATTGGAAGATGGATTGGGAGATGTTGCTGCTGTAGTGAATTCTGGTAGTGTTGTCGCGGGTGGAGGCGCTGTTGAGATAGAAGCAGCTCGAAAGCTTAGAGTGTATGCGCGCAGCATTGGCGGCAAAGAACAATTGGCTATTGAAGCATTCGCAGAGGCGCTTGAATCGATCCCTGAAACCCTTGCTGAGAATGCTGGCCTTGACCCTCTGATGACCTTAGCTGAGCTCAGAAGACAGCATGATTCAGGTGCACTCCGAGCAGGCCTGAATTTGCTCACCGACCAGATTGAGGATACCTTTGCTGCAGGCATCATTGAACCAGTCAAGGTGAAAACACAGGCGCTCAGTGCAGCAACTGAAGTTGCAACGCTCTTGCTCAGAATTGATGATGTTTTAGTGAGCAAGGGAAAACCTGAACCGAAAGAGAACAGGTATGAAGGTTTGGAATAGTTACTTCTTTCTCTTCTTTACCTTCAGCTTCCTGCGCTTGATATGCTTAGAAGATGGATTATATGCGCGCTTCTCTTCAGGCACTGCAGGAGAAAGACGGGGATGCACATTTACCGCCTCCTCGAGCAGAGAATGATCAAAAACACCTTCTTGCTTAAGAATGCGCAGTACACGTATCTCGCTTAGCTCATCCTTTCTACGACTCTCCCTATCGCCATTATCCTTCTGAACAAGATAAACGGTGAATAGACCAGCTGTGTCTGCTTCGTTTATGTTACCGCAGTAGAGAATAGTCACTGGTGACTCTTCATCCTGACCATAGAAGTATCGAGTAAATGCCTTATATGCCTGAGGATTATTGAAATGCTCAGATAAAAATTCATCCATCTCAGCATTTCTTCGATTGGTAATCTTAGTCAATGCGGCAAAGTCGGGAAGCTTGCCAATATCTACTTTAAGATGTGCTTCCTCCTTGGAATAACAATAGGCGGCGTATCCTTGGATAGTCCTTAAAAAATCTTCTCCGAGAATTCCTTCGAAGAAATGATTATCCGAGATTATTGCTGAGAATCTCATCCCTGTATTCATAGCTTCTTGCATCTGGAGCAGCGCTTCATCAGCACTCTCACAGTAGATGACTGGGTCACGGATATCTCTTGATACTTTGTGAGCTGTATGCTCAATAACTTCTTCGAGTGCAGAGATATTCTCGTACTCATTGTCTACAAGCAGGATTGGCCAAAAGTGACTCATTATCTCTCTGATAAGAAGGTATTTTTAAATTTAATCCCATGCCTTTAAATACCCTTTTTTGCTTGCTCGTGCATGGATATGACTATTAAAGAGCTTACCAGCCAAAAGCTGGGGAAGAAGCTTGCAACTATCTATGCAATGGTGAACAGCGTGAACCAGACTGCTGGTCCGACACTCTTCTCTGTTACTGATGGCACTGGAACTTTAGTGGTGAAAGCATTTGAAGGAGCAGGCATTCGCGCATATCCGGAAGTTGATGAGGGTGATTTTGTGGAGATTTTACTGACAACCAAGGAATTCAACAAGATGCTTGAGGGAGAGGCAATTAAGATGCGGAAGCTTGATGCTGCACAGACTGCAAAGGCTAAGGAACGGATTGATAAACTGCAGCGTGAGCGTGCAACGCCTAAATCAGTCCCTTTTCTCGTGCCGAGCAAGACGCTTGATGCATTACGGGAACGTTTCCTGAAAGCTGCTGCTGAGATAAGACTGGCAGTTATCATGAACCGGCCTATTATTGTCAGACATCATAACGATGCTGACGGCTACAGCTCTGGCTTTGCACTTGAACGCGCTATTCTTCCTCTTGTCAAGGAACAGCACGGTGAAGGCAAAGCATTGGCTATGTATTTCAATCGCGCGCCGAGTGCAACACCTTTTTATGAGATTGAAGATTCTATCAAGGATACTGCTCATTCATTGACTGGACAGGCACGTTTTGCTGAGAAGATACCTTTGATTGTCATTGTTGATACAGGCAGCAGTGCTGAATCATTGCTTGCAATCCAGCAGGGCAAGGTTCATGGCATTGACTTCATTGTTGTTGACCATCACTTCTTTGAGGAGGATGTTATCAGCAAAGAGGTATTAGTACACATCAACCCATTCCTAGTTGGAGAAGATGGTGCTACATATTCTGCAGGTATGCTCTGCACTGAACTTGGAAGATTCATCAATCCTGAGATCCAGATTGACTACATCCCAGCAATGGCTGGATTTGCAGACATGATTGACAACCCTTTGGTCATGGATGCATATCTGAAACTTGCTGAGAAGAAAGGATATACTAAACAGTTGTTGCATGATATTGCCGCAGTAATTGACTTTGTCTCAACAAAACTACGCTTCATGGAAGCTCGCGAGTATGTTGAAGTGCTGTTTGGCGAGCCGATGAGCCAGCAGAAGAAACTTGTTGGAGTACTTGCTCCGTATATCCGCAAACTCGAAGCCAAGAGCATCGGAGTGGCTAGAGCTGCTGCAGTTAAGGAGAAACAGGGAAATGCAAGCCTGCAGCTACTGCACATCGAGGAGACCTTCTCGCGCGGAGTGTATCCCAAACCAGGCCGTATTAATGGAATGTTGCATGACCTCACCAGCAAGAGTGAGAAGAAACTTGTCTCGGCAGGCGTGCTGAGCGACGCATTGACAATTCGCGCAACTGAGGATTCTGGATTCCATATACATGATTTCATTGCCTATGTGCAGAAAGAGGTTCCTGAGGCATTTGTGGAAGGCGGCGGGCACCATCATGCAGGAGCCATTCGATTCGTGCCTTCAAAGAAGCAGGAAGTACTTAAGGCGCTCAGAGAATACCTGAAAAAGCTAGATTAGATGCGTGCTTTAAAGAGGAGAAACGCAGCCATCACGCACTTCTTCTGCTCTTAAGAGTACCTTATACTCTGTAAAATATCTAAGAGAATACGAACGGTCTCCACCAGTAAACAATGTCATACATCCCTCTAACGTTGCTTCCCCTAAAGCAGGATTCCGATGAGATAACCTCACTGTATCTTTTTCAAGTTTAACCACATATCCTGCTGCCTCTGTATCTGCCCCACGCAAAAGCACCAGATCGCCAACTGCAATACGAATTCTTCCTACTAAAGTATTATCTTCGATCATAAATATTCTGTTTACCCACTCTTTTTAAATCTTCTTATAGAGAACTGCGTAAGATAGATTACATTTTGCACGCAATTCTCTAATGGATAACTGCTAAAACTATGTCATGCAAGCAACGCAGTTATCCATATCAACAGACTTAAATAATCCCTCTTATTCTTAGCTGGATGTGGAACCTGAAATGTACGGTCTTGAATAGGGATAGCATTTATACTGTGCTGACCGCGAAGTACAATGTTGTTGACTACTTCTATCCGCTTGACCATTACCTGAAGAACAAGAAAGTGTACATCTTCGGCGTGCATGTGCTTGAGGGGCTGGATAAAGAAAAGAAGGCATTCGTCAATGCCCTGCGGAGAAATAAGAAGGTTAAGAAACTGGTAGATAATGTGAACCATGTAGTGACGCTGATTGCTGAAGAAGAGCCATTTTATCGGCTGATGTACAGTGCTGAACTGTACCATCCTGCTCCGGTGGTCATTAGGGATGGATATGAGCACTGGAATATTGCTTCATGGGATAGACGCTTGCTGGAGAAAATGATGCACGAATTCTAGCACTGGAAAGATAAGTTCTCTGAGTTTAAACTGCATTGGCTTAAGAAGTCTGACTTGAAAGAAATCTACTTTCCCAAGGTCGTTCCTGAGCTGCCTGAGAAACAGCGGCAAGCATTCCGCCTTGCATTAAAACATGGATACTACCGCTGGCCGCGCGAGGCTGATTTGGGAAAGCTGGCACAGGAAGCAGGTGTTTCGGTCTCAACATTCCAAGAGCACCTAAGAAAAGCTGAAGCACGGTTACTTCCATTCTTCGCCGAGCATATTGATCTTGCATAAGGAAAGGCTTAAGAATCCTGAAGCATAATCCTTCTGAGCACTGATGAATCTAAATTGATTTTGTTTAATGCTTGTAGAAATCCACAGACTTTAGTCTATGGTCATCATGCTGCGGATTTCTCCGGCAGTCACAAAACCACAAAAACTAGAAGGGTTTTGTGACTCTTCATCTTTACTGGAGAAGATAATCTTACAATGAAGAACATATGGCAAAACCATAGAGTATCAGAAGAAAAGAAGAATATCGTTATCCATCAATAAATACTACGTCTCCAACTTTCTTACCTAATCCTTCCAGAGGATATAATATATCTTCAGATCTGTCTTCAAGATATGCTAAAAAATCTTCTGGTTCTCCTACGTATACACCATTGTAAAGCATTGTCAATCTGGTGAATCCTGGGCCAGGAAATAAATCCATTAATTTAACGTTTAACTTGCATTTAAGCTTATCATAAGATGAATGAATTCCTTGATTTGCCCTTATTAATTTTACTAATCTTGAATCTATTCCGATTGATTCTGCTAAAGCCATATTAACTGGAAGTTTATGCATTCTCTCAAAAATAGGTAAAAACTCTTTAGGTAATCTTTCTATCTCTATTCTCCCAGTATACATATCAAGAATTGATTTGTTTACTTGCTCAATTTCTCCAGATGATAATTCCATAAAATTAACTAAGATAAAGAGTTTTAAACTTATCTTTTGTGACTGAGAAGTGCGCCCGACGGGAATCGGACCCGTATTCCCTGATTGGCAACCAGGTGTTCTACCACTAAACTACGAGCGCTTTATTTTCTTGAGGAAATAAGCTATTTAAAACTGATTGTTCAAATGCTGCTGGGCATCGGCAATCATGGTCTCAGCAGTCGCTTCAGCACCTGCGCCTTGACCAGTAAGCGTGTAGAATTGTTTCCTCTTATTTACGATGTGCAGGACATTGCTGACTTTGGGAACAAGAAGATGCTCGCGCAGCTCCTTGGGAATCTCCCTGAAGCCGGCACAAATCTGCCATCCATCAATCTGCGCTTCAAACCCTCCAATACGCGACTCTTCTTGTCTTGCTTGCTCAATAGGAGTAATAGAGACGTAGAACCTTCGCGTCTGTGCTTCTCGCGCTACACGCTCAATGTCCTCTTCATGCATTGGCCGGTGCTTGGTTAATTCCTGGGCTCTGAGAAAGTTTCCTGTTAGATTCAGCACATTCCATATAATTGCTGTCTTCATAGGAATATCGTGAAAAGATTCTGCTTCCAGAACTTCCTTGATGGATGCTGCCAGCGGCTCTGCATATCCTTTTTCGCGCGCTTCTGCAACTGCCTGCTCTAGTGAGGCTCCTCGGTTCACTCTGTCAAGCACGTAATTCAAGGTGCCGTTCAGAATACAGTGCACTTCTCGAATCTCCTCTCGAGGATACCATCTTATATGCTCAAGCATGCGTGTACCTCCTCCGACAGAGGCATTGTACCCTATTCTCTCCATTACTTTACTCAATTCAGGAAAGTAATTACCGAATGCTCCTTTCTCGCACGTGGCTATAGGTATTCTTCTAGTTAGGCAATCCTGTATATAATTAAAGGCGGTTGTTCCATCATCTTTTGTCGGGATTGCCAGAAAAACCGCTTGTGGCTCTTTTGAAAACGCTTCGTCTTTAGATATCTGTTGTGCACCATCATAAAATCCTGATGTGGTGCGGGTAAAGACTACTTTACTTCCTAATGCTTCGAGCTGCTTTCCCACTGTCCTGCCGACCAATCCATGACCTATGATGCCTGCTCGCATGCTGTTTAAAGCTGGAGCAGATGATTTAAAGGTTTGTATCCCCTGGCCTGTTTAGATGATTAGCAAGCTTTGCTCCTGGATAAGTGCTGTATGCTAGAGTGTAGAAGATTACCTTATCAAATACTGTTCGTGGCTTGAAAAAATCTTTCT
This sequence comes from Candidatus Pacearchaeota archaeon, assembly GCA_016196285.1. Taxonomy (GTDB): domain Archaea; phylum Nanobdellota; class Nanobdellia; order Pacearchaeales; family GW2011-AR1; genus SICV01. The sequence continues at coordinate 14,178 of JACPXY010000016.1, forward strand.
TCTCTTCAATCCATGAATGCAGTGAAAGACGTGAGGAGTATGGCTGATCTGTCTGGCTGAGGAATCCTCCTGCTGTCAAGGCTACTGCATAAGTTACTATTCCAGTAAGTGGCATTGCCAGATCGTCTAAGACCATATCATATCTTCCAGAGAGTGGAAGTTTATATAAATTGTGATTCTCTTGATGAGTATGAGAACTGTTGTATTAGTGCATGGATGGGATGGAAATCCTGATAATCACTGGTTTCCTTGGCTTAAAGGAGAGTTGGAGAGGCGGAAATGGAAAGTACTTGCATTGCAGATGCCTGGAGGAGAAAAGCCTGAATTGAATGAATGGCTTTCTGTTCTGAATAACAATGTTAATCCTGACAAGCAGACTGTATTTATTGGACATAGTCTTGGATGTATTGCTATTTGCAGATATTTAGAGCAATTGCCTGCAAATATAAAAATTAAGGGATGTATTTTTGTTGCTGGATTTGCTCATGACCTTGCTCTTGAACTTGAAAGTTTCACTAAACCTGAGCTGAATGTTGGCAAGATAAAAGAACATTGTGAGAAGTTTAAAATGATTGGGAGCAGAGACGATGATGTTGTATCTCTTTCCAAAGTACTTGAATTTCAACATTTATTATCTGGAGAGATAATTATAGATGATAAGAAAGGACATTTCACTGCAGATGATGGCGTTGTTGAATTACCTTCTGTTCTCAAAGCGCTGGATAAATTAAGGAATTGATTCTGATGGGAAGAAGAAAGATACTGCGGATTCCAAAGATTGTTTCATTAAAGTGTCCTAGTTGTTCTGCTGTCAGCAGGAGAAAGGTTCCTGATAACAGCCCGATGTATTTTGACTGCGATAAGTGCACTACTCGGATACAAGCTCCAATCACTGCGTGCTGCATTATTTGTGCGTTTACTGGAAAGAAGTGCATTCCTTCTCTGAAGATGGAAGCGCATGCAAAAGGATTGAATTTGCGCTAGTCAACTTCCCTGAAGAACCGTTGCTTCCAATCTTTCTGGCAAGCCACTGACCTGAACATTTGGATGTCTTGAAAGTTCTGCTTTCCTTCTCGCATCTTTCTGTACTGCCCCGGCATACTGCATGAGATTATGATTCACAATTGCACGGGCAATATCTTTCCAGAGATTGCTGCGAAGCTTTAAAAACTGCTTGTTGTTTTCTTGCATAGGGCCTTTAGGCTAGTGGTTAGACCGGCTCGTTTACACCGAGCATGCACCAGTTCGATTCTGGTAAGGCCCATTTTTTCTCAGGAAGAACAAGCCAGTGCATCTCGACTAGAGATTCCGAACATCTCTTCTTCGCTCATGAGAGGTATGCCTGCTCTAATCTTCTCGTGTTTACTTTCTAGTGAAGCTGCCTCTGCTTCAAGAAAGACTGCAGTGTCATATTGCTCGCCTTGCAGATTATTAAACGGGGTGAATTCGTAGACAAAACCGTATGAAGGATGCCCCTGTTCACGCATTTTCTCGCTCAGCAATACCCCTAGAACTTGCGGAATTCCTTCTGCATTATGAGTAATAAGATATTCAACTCCTTTCCTGAGTACTCTCTCCACGCATGTTCCCAAAGTAAGCTGCTCTACTCTCTGCGCTTGATAACATAGATATACTGGACTGGAGCGATTCATGGTGGCTCTTCGCATATAGATTATATAAAGATAACGTACTCTCAGAATAAATCGCTGCATGACCTGAAATATCCGCATCTCTCACATTTCAGCTTGCACCTTTCATGAGTCATCTCATTACCGCAGGCTTCGCAGATTTTGTAATTATCATCCTCATTCTGCAAATCTATTAATCCTTTATCTTCTATCATTCAAAGGTTTATAATCAAAAAATGTCCTTATCTGAGAGGGCTCAGACTGCATCGGTATTCCTGCATGATAAGAATTCATATCATCGTATACCTTGCCTGCAAAGTATTGCCTTCCTTTTTGAACTAGAACTCCTCTATCCTCCCAAGAACCATCAACTTCTATCTGCAAGATATCTCCTTTGGCCGTTTCTACTAATCTCTCATTTCCTTCCACAAAATGCCTTATTGCCCCATGCTCTATAGGATTAATCAATCTAGAAAATTCTTCTCTTACATAAGAATATATCTCGTGTCCTAGTGCTACAAAAGCTAAAACAGCCATTCCAGGCATTGCAATACTGTCGCTTAATTCCTTTCTTAAATTCATAAAAATCGATATGATTTATGTTATATAAACTTTTATATGAAATCGCTTATTTTGTGCTTCCATTCAAGATAGATGAGATACACGATAAGCAGAGCTGCATCCAAGGTAGGATAGAAGAGGCCTTGCACTGGCTCGGGAAGAAGTGAAAAGAAAGAAAATCCGAGCTGCTGTTCATGGAATGGAAGGAAAGGTGAGAAGGGTTCTCCGAGCAGCAGATCAAGTGAGACGTGCGTGAAACTTCCTATTACAAACATCAGGGCAATGACGCTTAGTTTTAGTTTATGTTTGCCTAGCGCAGAGAATCTGAGTGAGTGTGTGATGCCTGCAATGCCTAAGAAGATGAGGGGGATGATGAATGAGTGAAGATATGTCTTGTGAATTGACCAGACACTCGCATCAATGCCTGCTAATTGGAGCAGCCAGAAAAGCGCAATGTCCAAATCAGGGATGATGCCTCCCAGGCCTGCAAGCAATACATAATGCAGAGGAAAACTTCTCTTATCGCTCTTTCTCAGATAATAATCACGCCAAAGAGCAACTGCCAGAAGAGGTACAAGAATGTGGGTAACTGCGTAGGGCATGCTCTTTCTTCTCTTTTCTTCTATCTAAGGAGAGAAGTATTTAAGCCTTCTGCGAAGCTTCACGAGGTGCATGCTGCTTTGCAGGAGGAAGGTGAGTGCGATAGTGCTGTTCTGCAAATTGCACGAGGTCATCAAGCTTACTTTGGGTCAAAGAAGGGTGATGCGCCAACAATGCTACTTCCTGCCCGCCTGAGGTTACCTCAAGCACTACTTGCTTTCTCCATAACTTATACCATGGAGCTTTCTGATATACCTCTATACTCCGAGAGCCGTTCTCTGCTTTTACCTGTGTTGCTAACGTGACATTCGCGTCTCCGAAGAAATATGCTTGACGCGCAAGCAAGGCGCTCACATATTCGTTTGGATTAGTTGTGAGTGGATGCTCGAGATGGCGATACGCGAGTCGCATATTAATATTATGTATCAGCAGTTTATAATCTTTTCCCTTGATACTTTTATGCGAAGAGAAGTATATTCCCTGAACTGTAAAGTTAGCGAGTTTTTTTCTGCTCCTATACTGATGAACTCTTTAATCATTCAGCATAATTTCATAGAAGCGCGCACAACTATTGATGAAGTTCCATGCAATAGAGCAGGACAAGAGTTAGATTTAGGAAAAAATAAGTGGTTAGATTTGATTAGACTAGCAAGTAAAAAATAAACCCATATAAACTTAGGCAATTAATTACTCTTTGGACTTGACTTTCTATTTTTCAAGATCTTGAATTGCTCTCTCTAAATTAATTCTGGCACTTTCTTCATATTTTTGTCTAAACTGTTTAGTTTGATAAATCTGAGATCTATCTAAAAAGCTTCTTAAAACCTGTTCTCTCCCGACCCTATATTGATCTTCTGGAACCCAGAGATATTCCCTTCGAATATTTTGATTATAATCATTAAAAACTTCTTCTGGTTTTCCCAATATTGATAAATCAACATCGACTGTTAAAGCTTCATCAATATTTTCAATAGAGGTTTTATGATCGGTTACTAAAATTATTCTATTAGCTGAATTTACTGCTTGAGATGAAACTCCTAAATTTGAAAGAACTCTTCTCATATAATCTCCACTTCTCGTTTCATTATCCTTTGCTCTCGGGTCATAAACTACATCATGAAACCATAATGCTGAAGCGATTACAAAGGGAGATTTTGCTAATTTTTCAATACCCCTAAATTCATTTAAACAATCTAAAAGATGTTTTGGAGTATGATAAAATCTATGGTTTTCAGAATATCTATTAAATACTTGCAAAAACTCAAAACTTAATGAAGTCTGTTCAGATTCTTCAGATTTGTAATCAAATTTTATTCCGAGATTATCAAACAGTTCGAACCATCTTGGCTGAAGCTCCATTCCCTCTCTCCAGAATCTGTTCATTAAAGGAACATTTGAAAATAAGCTCATTTTCTATCCTCCGATTTAAATAAGGGGAAAGCGCTTTGAATTTTCTCTAAAGATCCATTAAGTTTTGCTCCGTTTGTAGAATCGACTTCATAGAAAAAACCATGATCTTGCTTTTCCTGAGCATTTTTTATCATCATTCTTTTTGTTTCTTGATCGTGTTGTGCTCTTGTTTTTGCTTCTACTTCTTCTTGACTCATTCCATCTCTTTGTAAAACTCTTCTAAATCGCTCTTGTTCATCACAGCTTACAAGGATTACATTATAATTTACTAAAGGAAGCATATTATATTCTGTAAAATATGCTGCGTCTACAAGAACCATCCCCCTTTTACTCCTCAATTCTTGTTCAAATTTTATCATTGAAGGAACGCCAAGTATCTTTGAAAGTTCTTTTCTTTTGTCAGAATCTCCAAAGATTATTCTTGCAAGTTTTCTTCTGTCTAATCCAGAACTATCAAAAACATTTTCTCCAAAACTTTCTCTTATCTGTTCTCTCACTTCACAATTTAATGGAGAGTCTCCAAAGTATAATGAATAAACTAATTTATCAAAGTCTATATGACTTACTTGTAATCCTCCGTTTGATTGAGAATATTCAACTAATCTTTGGCAGAAAGTGGTTTTACCAGCACCCATATTTCCTGTTACCCCGACTAAACTTATGCCTCTCAATTTTTCTTCAAGTGCTTGTTTTACTGAAGGATGAGCTAAATTATGAACAAAACCCCCTTCAGTAGCTACGGATTTTACATAAGTTGAACTAAGATTTCTAAGTTCTTTTGGTGAAGGCAAAACTAATGTTTGTAATCCATATTCGCCATTAAATTCAGATAAAACCTCCTCATATTCCCAGTCACGAGAATTTCTACATCCTCTAACAATGAAACTTGCTCCTCTTTCTAAAGCATAATTTCTCAAAAGCCCTGAGAGAGGCTCTACAACTACTCTATTACTATCAAATCCAGAGGAATATATTACCTTTCTTGCTAAAACCAATCTTTCATTTAAATTAAAGAGATATTTCTTATTACAATCATTTCCTACTGAAACAATAACCTTGTCAAATAATCTACTGTTTACTGCTACTGCTATGTTGTGTAAATGTCCGTTATGGATTGGATCTGCTGATAATGGATATACTGCATTTTTTTGTTTTATCATAATAGTTATAGAGTATGGGGAGATATAAGATCTGTGAGCTTAAATCTTTAATAAAAGGTAAAGTTTATATACTAATTACCTATTTTTAATAATATGGACTTAATAGATAAGAAAATACTTTGTGAACTGGATATTAATTGTAGAATCCCTTTGAGTAAGATGGCAAAGAAACTTAGAATAGGAAGGAATGTATTGGATTATAGAATAAAGAAACTAGAAAAGGAAAAAATAATTACTAACTATATTTGTTCTGTTAATTTGGGAAAACTTGGTTATAAAACTTATAAGATTTATTGCAAGATGAAATCTATGACTCCAACAAAAGAAAAAGAGTTTACTGACTTTATAAAAAATGAAAAAAGAGTCATACATTTTCTCAAAACAGAAGGGTCATATGATTTTGCATTTGTTATGGCTTCTCAGAATGTTAAAGAATTGGATTCTTTTTTAACTGAAATCAAAACAAAGTTTAGAGATATTTTACATGATTATATTGTAAGCATTGTAGTCTTCTCTAAAATTTTTAAGTTACATAAACTACTTTTAGGAGAAAAGCAGGAGATGATTAAGTTTGATAAATATACTGAAGATCATAAAGAGGTAGAACTCGATGAAAAAGATAAAAAAATACTTAGAGTATTATCTCAAGAGGCAAATATCTCTTTAATTGATTTGTCTGAAAAAACAGGTTTTACATTAGATGTAGTAAAGTATAGAGTAAGAGATCTAACACAAAAGATAGTTAGTTCATTTAGAATTATTGCAGATATGAATAAAATTGGTTATTTTCACTATGTGGCTATGCTTAAAGTTAGAAATGCTTCTTCTAAAGAAGAAGAGGATTTAATTTCTTGGTGTGCTAATAGAAAGAATGTTATATATATTACCAAAAGAATCGGAACCTTTGATTATGAGATTAATGTAGCAATAATAGATATCAATGATTTAAACTCTTTCTTTTCTGAAATGAAATCTAAGTTTGGAGATATAATTGATTCTCACGAATTGATCATAAATAGTCAGTTACTCAAATTAAATTACCTCCCTCTATAAGAAAGAATATTTGATAAGTTGATTACTCTATAGATTCACTCCAATAAAAAGTAAGCATTTGGCTCCCTTTAACTTTACAGCCCAATATTCCCATAGTTTTAAATATCCTCAGATACAAAAACACTAATGAAAGAACCACGAAAGAACACTGATACTCCTGTATCGCAAGTGCAGCCTGCTGTTCCTGCATCTTCCTATTCACTGCAGGCTCCTGCTCAGGGTGCACCACAAGGACTTGACTTTAATGCATTGAAAGAGAAGCTTGAGAATTTCAAGAAAGCTGTAGTCAAGAAGTACAGCTTTACAATGGCATTATCGCTTTTGCCGATGCCTGCCTATCAAATGTTTGAAGAGGATGAGGGTATCCCGAAAGAGATTGCTGATACTAAACCATTGCATATGGCAATGATTATCCCTGAAGAGCAGTTCAAAAACATTCCCAAAATCAAGCTTGAGGTTATCAAACTGGTTAAGGAGATGAAGGAGAACCTGTGGATACATATCAAGACACCTGTTGACTTGTGGAATTATGGGCTTGATAGCAAGTACGATTTCCTTGATGCAGTCAGCCAGAGCTTCCCTATTTATGACAAGGGATTTCTCGGTGCGCTGCGTGTGGCAAGCATTCACAAAACACTGGTACTGAGAAAGTTCGACAAGTATGTGGCTAGCTACGTCATTGGAGGGTCTCTGGTCAGGGGAACAGCTGGCAAGGATTCTGATGTTGATGTGTTTGTGGTCATTGATGATACTGACGTGAAACGCATGAGCAGAGTTGAACTGCTCGAGAGATTGAGAGGAATGATTTATGATTACATCAGAGAAGCGACTGGACTGGCTGGCGTGAAGAATATTCTTAATGTGCAAGTATGGCTACTGACTGATTTCTGGCAGCGCGTGAAGGATGCTGAACCAGTAGCTTTCACGTTCATCCGAGATGGGTATCCACTCTATGATCGAGGCACCTTCATTCCTTGGAAGTTATTACTGAAGATGGGCAAGATAAAGCCGAGCGCAGAAGCAATTGATATGTACATGAAACAAGGCGAACAGACCGAGGATTTTGTCAAGCGAAGGTTATTGGATGCTATGGTTGATATTTACTACGGGATTGTCACGCCTACACAGGCATTGATGATGCTTGCCGGCGAGGCGCCGCCTGTTCCTAAGATTATCGCAGAGGAAGTCAAGAATGTTCTTGTTGAGCGTGAGAAGCTCATGAGCGAGAAGGACCTGAAGACGCTTGAGAAAGCAGTGCACTTGTTCAAGCAGTATGAGTACGGGAAGCTGAAAGAATTTCCCGGCACTGAGATTGACTTGTTTCTCAAAGAGGGCAAGGAATACAATGAGACGCTCAAGAAGCTCAGAACAGAGTTGGAGAAGCGGATGCAGGAGAAGACAGCTGATGAATTGTATGACAGTGTATTCAAATTGTTGGAGACTTTCTTTGGCAAGAAATCCCCTCAAGCGTTGATTGAAGCGTTTGAAGAGCAGATGGTCAAGAAGGGAAAGATACAGCCTCGCTTTTCAAGAATCATGAAAGAGCTAAGCAGTGTGAAGGCGAAGATAAAGGCAGGTAAGCTAACTCCGAAAGAAGTTGATAATGTCAAGAAAGACGCATTAGAAATGATTACAAGCCTCGTTGAATACGGACAGCGAGCTGACTTGGTTGCGGCAGAGAAGGGCATGATGCAAGTTTCTTATAACGGCAGAAAGGCTGAACTGGTATTGTTCGGCAGCAAGAACTTCCTGATTGAAGGCAAAGACATTAAGAAGATTGAAAATGGTAAGCTAATCTCTTCAACACGTGAAGAATTTGAGAAAGCTCTTGCAGAGAATAAGGGAAAACTGAGCACTAAAGTACCTGCTGATATCTTTACAACGCTTCAGAAAGAACTTGGCAGTTTTGAGTTAGAATTCTAATAATGAATCTTGGATATCTCGGACCAAAGGGCACTTACACGCAGGAAGCTGCGGAAGATTTTGTTGAGCTTTTGAATCTGGATAATGTGAGGCATCTCCCATTTGATTCAATTGAGGAAGTGCTTGCAGAGCTCTATCATAAGAGGATTGACGCAGCGGTTGCGCCGCTGAGAAACAGCGTTACTAATGAATATACTGAGATGCTTGCAGGATTGGAAAGATATCCTCTGCATGTACGAGCTTCTTTGGACTTTCCCATAACGCTTGCACTAGGCATCCATCCTGAGAGCGCAGCGTCTGATGTACGAGAGATACACTCAAAAGATATTGCATTCAAGCAATGCACGAGATATTTAGACAAGCACTATTCCTCAGCTCAGCGTATCTCTATTTTCAGCACTGCACGCGCTATGGAAGATATTATCACTAAACATCAACGAAATGTTGCGGCAATCGGAAGCAGGAGAGGCATTGAGCTCTACGGTCTGAAGCTGGTGCATGATGGTATTGGCAACTCACCTGATAATTTCACTACCTTCTTGTTCTTGGAAGCATAACAATCTATTTATAGATTAGGGACCTGAGAATGTGATGGATCTTCACCCGCTCAGAAAGACGCTGCAAACTGGCAGAGATGCACTGACTGCTGTTCTTGGTTCTGATGAAGTGCATATACATGCATATCATACACCTGATTATCCTTTGGTGACAGGAAGCGAGTGGATTCCACTGCTTGGACCGATTATGCACTTCCGCAGAATGCATCAGTATCAAACACAGGGAACCATTCGCGCAGACAGACGGTTGCGCGGCAGAGATGCATTGGTTGCCCAAAGCTACCTGTGCATCCAGGGAATCATAACCGGATGCTTCTTCGCGGGTGCTGCCAGTGGTCTGATGGCACTGGTGCGATAACCTTAAGCTTTAAAAAGATCTTCTTGCCAGGAAATGGATGAAGCTAAAACGAAAACCGAAAGGGTACTGGAAGACTGCCTCTGACTCAGATGTTATATTGGAAGTTGAAATGCATCGGGGAAAGACAATCAGAGCTTTTCGTGATTCTGCGCAACACTTGTATCGCGTTGCCCTGAACCGCGGCCTTATTCCTAAGCTGGTCAAGAAAGGTGTTCTGAAATCTCTCCAGCGCACCGGGATTTCTGAATCACTCAACAAGCTGAATGATGATCAGCTTGTTGCTTTGGTTAAGGAATCTTATCAAGGATGCACGCTCGGTGAAGTACACGAAAAAGATATTATCATGCATCGCATGCTTATACAGCGCGGGCTCATTGAACTGGTCGTTGATGAAGGCATTCTTATACAGAAGAAATTGAGCGACGGCACTTGGAAAGATAAAGAGTTTGCGCTTGCGTATGCAGACGCATTCCTCTCCGAGCACCATCTAACTGAACTTCCTACGAATGATAGACTGCTTGCATTAAATGCAGGAGGGCTTGCCTATGCCATCAAAGCCCATCACGGTGGCCTGGCTGCATTCAGAAGAGAGCTGAGATCTTACTGCGGCAGCATGAGATAATGTTTAAAAAGCCCTTTTTCTAAGCAGTCTCATGAAAGGAACAATTGTCCAATTCAGACGTGGCAGACACCGCATTCATGAAAAGCATTATCTGCTTGACTTAGGAATGGGAAGCAGGGAAGAAGCCAAGAAGCTTGTTGGGAAGAAAGTAAGTTGGAAATCTCCTTCTGGGAAAGTGATTCGGGGAACAATCAGTGATGCGCATGGAAATAAAGGTCTTGTGCGGGCAATTTTTGAATCAGGACTTCCTGGACAGGCAATCGCCCAGGAGATAGAGGTGCAGTAAGATGAAGCAATTTGAGACTGTTCTGATGATTGGGGAGCATCCCGAACTTTTGAAGAGAGCTCCACTTTGGATGAGCTTGGATTCGTTCGGCCCAGATAGCGTGTATGATGTAACGGTAGAGTCTGGCAACGAATGCCCTGATGTTCCTAACCTTCCTGGATTAACTTCAGATAGAAGAGAATATCTTTCCTTAACAGGAGCCCAGATAGCTACCCTGCAAGGCAGCTATGAATCTTCAGACATTCCTCTTAATACCGTTGAAGTTGTTCCTGCAAAAAGGATATTATTCAGAGAGGGAGCAGACTAACATGGCACTTCGAAAAGCATCAGCATACTCAAAGTTTCCTGCTCGGCCGTTTACCAGAACGTCGAAGAACAAGAGCAAGTCGTACATCAAGACTATCCCATTTCCAAAGGTTGTTAAGTACCATATTGGCAGCCAAAAAGACTATCGGGAAGGAAAGCATACGCATGCCGTCCGATTGTTCTCAGAGGAAAGAGTGCAATTGCGAGACAATGCACTTGAGGCAGCGCGGCAGGCACTCACTAAGGTCATGGATGAGAAAGCACTGGGACAGTATTATCTTGCAGTGAGAGTATTTCCACACCACTTCCTGCGCGAGAATAAGACTGCTGCTGGTGCAGGCGCCGACCGTATGAGCACAGGGATGACGCAATCATATGGCATCATCATTGGCAGAGCGGCACAAGTTGGTGCAGGCCAGGAAGTCTTCTTCATTTCATGCGTAAATGAACGGATTGCCAGAATCGCACGCGATGCGCTGATTGCAGTTAAGGCAAAACTGCCATGCGCAACGCGTATTGTCTTTCAAGAACTTGGTAAATAATGGCTGACTATCTCATTCCATGCGAGCGTAGAAAAGAATCGTATGATTCTCCTGAGGACTATACTTCGCTCATACCTCGGATTGAACCGCCTGCCCGCTATCAGAATCCTTCTTTCAGCAGATATAGAGAACTGCGTAAGTTATAGTTTAGGAAGTTAATATTCGTAAGTTTTATTAAGGTAGAAATACTCATTTTATCAGTAGGTGATGAAAATGTTTGTAAAAAAAGGAGTTGATTTTCTACCAAGAGTTTCTCTTAAAG